>CAYHES010000336.1:0-2516 GCA_964355495.1 uncultured Acidiferrobacterales bacterium | reverse complement strand
CTGTAAGATCGCTGGCGGCACGATTCCGTCCGACCGGGTGTACGAGGACGAGCAGTTGGTGGTGTTCAAGGACATCTACCCGAAGGCGCCGGTGCATCTATTGATGGTGCCGCGTCAACATGTGGAAAGCCTTAACGACCTGACGTCCGCGCACGATGGACTGATGACGCACATGTTGCGTACTGTACCGGAGGTGGCGCGGCGCGCCGGACTGACCGATGGCTACCGCACCATTATCAACACCGGGCGCGGCGGGGGGCAGGAAGTCCCCCATTTGCACCTGCATATCCTGGGTGGCGGACGCCTGCCCGGATTCTAAGTGAAGGCAAGCCTGCGACCGCCATGGATGGCGGAAGTGCGGAAAATGCAGGAGCATTTTTCCGCCACAAAAATAGCCATTATTATTTAACGGAGAGCAAACATGGGTTCTTTCAGCATTTGGCATTGGTTGATTGTTCTGGCAATCGTGGTCGTCATCTTCGGCACCAAGAAGCTGCGCAATATCGGTGGCGATCTCGGTGGTGCCATCAAGAGCTTCAAGGACTCGATGAAAACCGAGGACGAGGCCAAGAAGGAAGAGGCCGCCAAGCAGGAAGAGCCAAAGAAGATCGCATCGCGCGTCGTGGAAGGCGAGGTCACGGCCAGGAAGACCGCCAGAAAAACCGTCAAGAAAAAGACCTGACCTCAGGCGTAGGCGCGGGCTACCGCCGTGTTTGATATTGCCTTCTCCGAGCTGGTCGTCATCGGTTTGATCGCCCTGGTCATACTCGGCCCGAAGCGCCTGCCGGAAATGGCGCGCGCCGCCGGCCGCTGGACCGCGCGCATCCGCCGCTTTATCGAGGATGTGAAGCGCGACATGGGCAGCGAGCTGCGCCGCGAGGAGCTTGCCGAGCTGCGCCAGGTGCACCAGCAGATCACCGAGACCAAGCAGCTCTTCGAACACACCGCCGGTAGCGCATTCTCCAGTATTGCGGAAATCCGCCCGCCCGAGTCGGCGCCGGACTATCTGGTGAAGGCCCTGCCGGATGCCGCCGTGCAGGACGCACCAGTGCCGCGTCAGGCAGGGATGCCAAGAGCGGCTGCGGTATCTGCTCCGGCGCCGAAAAAACGTGCACCGAAATCCGGGCGCAACAAACCTGCCAGGCCCAAGACCACCAAGACTCCCGCACGCAAAACCCATGTCCGAGCCGGCCGCAAATCCAAGTCCTGAAGGCGGGTTCGTCTCGCACCTCATTGAATTGCGAAACCGTCTTGTGTACGCGTTGGGCGCGGTCGGCGCTGTATTTATCGTGCTCATGATCGTGCCGGGCTCGAACCAGGTGTACGCGATCATTGCGCAGCCGCTCATGGACGTGCTGCCGGCGGGTATGAGCATGATCGCCACCGAGGTGGCCTCGCCATTCCTCACGCCGCTCAAGTTTACATTGGCCGCGGCCGTGACGCTGTCCATTCCATTTCTGCTCTACCAGGTTTGGGCGTTTGTCGCACCCGGACTGTACAAGCACGAGAAGCACATGGTGATGCCGTTGGTGGTGTCGAGCGTGTTGCTGTTCTATACCGGCATGGCATTCGCCTACTTTGTCGTGTTTCCGACGGTGTTCAAGCTGTTCGTGGATATCCTGCCGCCGGGCGTGCAGATGATGACCGACATCAAGTCGTATCTCGATTTTGTGTTCTCCATGTTCTTCGCCTTCGGTCTGGCCTTCGAGGTCCCGGTGGCGGTGGTGATTCTGTCGTCCACCGGGATGGTGAATCCGGAGACCCTCGCCGAAAAACGCCCGTATGTGATTGTCGGTGCGTTCGTGATCGCCGCCATTCTCACGCCGCCGGATGTTGCTTCCCAGTTCCTGCTCGCCGTGCCGATGCTGATCCTGTTCGAGGTCGGCCTGTTCGTCGCCCGCGTGCTGCACCGTCGGCGCAAGGCCGGTGACGAGGCGGATCACAAGCCGCTGACTGACACGGAAATGACCGCCATGCTGGACACCCATGAGAAGGAAAATCCGCCCAGCAGGAAGCGCAAGAAATAAAACCGGCCTCTGGGGCGTCCCTATACCGATGCGCATCCGGATAATAGGTCTCACGGCAGTTCTGGTTTTTCTCGGCCTGGGCACGGCGCAGGCTGCGCCGCTCGCAAACCAGTTGCGCCAGCACCCGTCGCCCTATCTCGCCCTGCATGGTGACGACCCGGTCGCCTGGCAGGAATGGAATGCGGCCTCCGTGGAACGCGCGCGTCGCGAGGGCAAGTTGCTGTATCTGTCCATCGGCTACTTCTCCTGTCATTGGTGCCATGTGATGCAGCGCGAGAGTTACCAGAACGCGCAAATCGCGCGCTACCTGAACGAGCACGTCATTCCAGTCAAGGTCGATCGCGAGCTTGAGCCAGCGCTGGATGCGCGACTGATCGAGTTCGCCGAAAAAACGCGTGGCATGAGCGGCTGGCCGCTGAATGTGTTTGTGACGCCCGACGGCCACCCGCTGTACGCGACGCTCTATCATCCGCCCGGGGAGTTTCACAA
>CAYHES010000335.1:0-2526 GCA_964355495.1 uncultured Acidiferrobacterales bacterium | reverse complement strand
TGCCGAAGTCCACCGCCCGGTACTGACCCTCGGGCGAGACGAAGATGTTGCCGGGATGCATATCAGCGTGAAAGAAACCGTCGCGGAATGCCTGGGTGAAAAAGATCTCGACGCCATGGTGCGCGAGCTGCTTCATGTCCACGCCCGCGGCCTTCAGTGCCGCGATATTGCTGATCGGGATGCCGGCGACCCGCTCCATCACCATGACATTCGTGCGCGTGTAGTCCCAGTAGATCTTTGGCACATACAGCAGCGCGGAGTTTTCGAAGTTGGCGCGCAGCCGGCTGGCGTTCGCCGCTTCGCGCATCAGGTCGAGCTCGCCATGGATGGTCTTGTGGTACTCGTTCACCACCTCGCGCGGCCGCAGGCGGCGCGTCTCCGGCGCATAGCGCTCGGCCAGGCGCGCGAGCGTATCGAGCAGCGCCAGATCGCGTTCGATGGTGTGCTCGATGCCGGGGCGCAGCACCTTGACCGCGACCTCGCTGCCGTCGTGCAGCACGGCGTAATGCACCTGCGCCACCGAGGCCGAGGCGACCGGCTGGGTGTCGAACCGGCGGAACAGGCTCGTCAGCGGCGCACCGAGCGCCGCCGCCACGATGCTCTCCGCATCCTCGCCCGGGAACGGCGGCACCCGGTCCTGGAGGCGGGCGAGTTCCATGGCGATATCGTCGGGCAGCAGGTCGGGACGCGTGGACAGCATCTGCCCGAACTTGATGAACACCGGCCCGAGTTCTTCGAGCGCCTCGCGCAGGCGCTGCGCGCGCGGGCGCGCAGGCGGCGTGAACCAGCGCAGGGTCACGGCGCGCAGTGCCACGCGGTACGGGCGGAACAGGTGCAGGGCGCGCACGAATTCATCGAGATCGTGGCGTACGAACACGCGCGTGATGCGCAGCAGCCGCCCGATCTGGGAAAGCGGCGTCATGCGGGAAACTTGTCCTTGAGGCGCTGGATGCGCGCGGCGAGGCGATCGACATCGGCGCGCGCAACATCCACTGCGTTCAGGAATTCCTCGACCTCGAAACGCACCGGCAACAGCCGCGCCTCCTCCTGCAAATACTCGGCGGCATTCAGGCCGAAGGTCTGGAGCGCCTGCCGCTGCCAGGCGAAGACGGCGCGCGCCGCGCGCCCGAGCTCATGTCCAAGCGGATCGCCGAACAGGCGCGCGAGCGGTTCTTCCCAGTCGAGATCGAGATTGCCGAGGATGCGTTGCAGGCGCTGGCCGAGTGCGGCATCGCCTTCAATCTCAAGCTCGCCGGCCTTGAGCGTTTCGGACTCGGCCCCCAGCCCCAGGCGCGCAAAGGTTGCCAGTCTGCCGCGCAGGGTCACGGCCGGAGCCTGATCGGATCCCGTGGCGAGCCGAAAACCGGATTCGGAGGGATACAAATACAGCTTGCGCCCGAGTTCGCGAAACTCGATGCACACCACCCGCCCTTGCAGATCGCCGAGGCGCCGCAGGGTTTCGGGGTCGAGGCGCAATATCCGGTTGCCGGCCTCTTCGAAGAATGGTAGCGGTGTAAACGGCATGTATGAATTCTCGCCGCAAAGGCGCAAAGAACGCAAAGGAAAATCCGGCACCCAATTGCTCTACTTTGCGTTCTTTGCGTTCTTTGCGTTCATTGCGCCTTTGCGGCAGATGTTTTTTAGAACTTATAACCCTTGTGCAGCGCGACGATGCCGCCACTCAAATTAAAGTAATGCGCGCGCTCGAAGCCGGCCTGCTCCATCATGCCCTTGAGCGTCTCCTGGTCGGGATGCTTGCGAATCGACTCGACCAGGTAGCGGTAACTGTCCTCGTCGTTGGCGATGAGCTTGCCGAGCTTCGGCAGCAGGTGGAAGGAATAAGCGTCATACACGGCGTTCAGGCCCGGCAGCACCGGCTTCGAGAATTCGAGCACCAGCAGGCGCCCGCCCGGCTTGAGCACACGGAACATGGAGGCCAGCGCCGCGTCGATGTGCGTGACATTTCTTAAGCCAAAAGCAATGGTGATGCAGTCGAAATGATTGTCGGGAAACGGCAGGCATTCGGCATTGGCCTGCACAAACTCCACATTGCCGGCCAGCCCGCGATCGGCGAAGCGCGCGCGCCCGACATCCAGCATGGCGGCGTTAATGTCGGCCACGGTCACGGAACCGGTCGGCCCGACCTGCGCCACAAATTGCGCCGCCAGATCACCGGTGCCGCCGGCCAGATCCAGCACCTTCTGCCCGGTCCGCACACCAGCCTGCCCGATGGTGAAGCGCTTCCACAGGCGATGGATGCCGAACGACATGACGTCATTCATGACGTCATAACGGCTGGCGACCGAGCTGAAGACCTGCCCGACCATGCCGGCCTTCGCCGACTCCGGCACCTCGCGAAAGCCGAAGTGCGTGGTCTTGTCGTCGCGCTCGCCGCTCATGTCAGGCCTCCACCGGCTTGCGCTGGTGGCCGGCGGCCGCCAGGCGTTCGAGATAACGTTTCCAGTTCTGCTCCTGATTTACGCCCAGGTCATGCAGGTACTCCCAGGCGTAGATGCCGGTGGCATG
>CAYHES010000334.1:0-2569 GCA_964355495.1 uncultured Acidiferrobacterales bacterium | reverse complement strand
TCGTACGGATCCGTGCGGGGGGTGTTGGGCAACCGGCATTCCTACCGCGACTGGGTAAGCGCTTTTTGCGTAACCCACCAGGCGTTGCGCAGCAACACAATGCCTTTTTCAACGAGTGCCTGGCGGCACGGCTGGTGGGTTACGGCGCGAACGGCGCGCCTTACCCACCCTACATTGATGCGGTGCCATTGGGGATGGAGGGATTAGCGTTGTTACTCGGCAGGCGTGGCCCGCGCGCGCCGTGTTTTTGTTGGGCGTTGTATCTTGGCGTCTGCATGTTCAGGGGCGCTCGAACGCCTGCGTGCGGCTTCCATCTGCGTTAGGAACTGCTTGGTGCAGGCTTCCCACGTGTATTGGAGCGCGGCACTGCGGCAGATCGCCGGTTTGAGAGCGAGCGTGGCCATCGCCGCCTTTTGCAGGTCTTCATCCAGAAATCCGGTCACGCCGTTCTCGATGATGTCGATCGGTCCCTGCACCGGGTAGGCGGCGACCGGCACGCCGCTGGCCAATGCCTCGATCAGCACCAGGCCGAAGGTGTCGGTGCGGCTCGGGAACACGAACACGTCCGCGGCCGCGACATGCTGGGCGAGGGCGCCGTTCTCCTTGAAGCCGGTGAAGACCGCCTGCGGATATTTCTTCTTCAGCATTTCCAGGTCGGGCCCGGCGCCGACGACCATCTTGGTGCCGGGTAAATCCAGTTTCAGAAATGCCTCGATGTTCTTCTCGATCGCTACGCGTCCCATGTACAGAAAAATCGGACGGCGCTCTTTGAGGTAATCCTTGGGGCGCGGCTTGAAGTGCTCGGTATCCACGCCGCGCGACCAATAGGCGAGGTTGGTAAAGCCGTGCTCGGTCAGCCGCTGGTGCAGCGTCGCGGTGGCGACCATGACCGCCGCTGCGCGCCCGTGGAACCAGCGCATGACGGCGTAGCTCCACGCGAGCGGAATGCGCGTGCGCAGCCACACGTATTCCGGGAACTGGGTGTGGAACGACGTGGTGTATGGAAACTTGTTGCGCAGGCACCAGCGGCGCGCGGCAATGCCGAGCGGGCCTTCGGTGGCGATGTGCACCGCATCCGGCTTGAGTTCCTCCAGCCGCCGGCGCACCTTGCGGCCCGGGAACAGCGACAGGCGGATGTCCGGATAAGTGGGCATCGGCACGGTGAGAAAGCCTTCCGGGGTGATGCACTGCACCGTGTGGCCGAGCTTGATCAGTTCATCGCGCGTGCGTGCGAGTGTGCGTACTACACCATTAATCTGCGGGTACCAGGCATCGGTCACGATGACGATGTTCATGTTCTGCCTCGCTCAGTAGAAATACGCTTTCATCCGCCCAATGGATTACCGCCAACGCGCCGTTGGCGTGCTCGACCAGCGCCGTGCAGCTCTCCACCCAGTCGCCGTCGTTGCAGTACAGGACGCCGTCGTGGTTCTCGATGGTGGCCTTGTGGATGTGGCCGCAGATCACGCCATCCATGCCGCGCTTGCGCGCCTCGTGCACCACGGCCTTCTCGAAGCTGCTGATGAAGCTGACCGCGTTCTTCACCTTGTGCTTGATGTAGGCGGACAGCGACCAGTACGGGAAACCGAGCTTGCGGCGGAAATAGTTGAACCAGCGGTTGACCGCCAGCAGAAAGTCATAGGCCTCGCTGCCGAGCACCGCGACCCACTTGCTGTGCTTCACCACCTGGTCGAATTCGTCGCCGTGCAGCACCAGGAAACGCCGGCCATCGGCGGTGTGATGAATCGCCTCGGGGCGCATGTCGATGCCGCCGAAGCTCGTGCCGAGGTAGTCGCGGAACAGCTCGTCGTGGTTGCCGGGCACGTAAATCACCTGCGTGCCGCGCGCCGCCATGCACATCACCTGCTGGATGACCTGGTTGTGCAGGGCCGGCCAGCGCATGCCCTTTTTCATGTGCCAGAAGTCGATGATGTCGCCCACCAGGTAGAGCTGCTTGCACTCGGCGTGTTGCAGGAAGTCGAGCAGGAATTCGGCCTTGCAGGCACGCAGGCCGAGGTGGGTGTCGGAAATCCAGATGGCGTTGAAGCGTAGTCGCTGCATGGGCGTCTCCCAGGCTGTTGGGACACGTGCAGGATGGGCGGCGCGCATGTCAGCGGCGTGACGCGGCGATGACCGTTGCGTGAATATGTTGCCAGCGGCTTGATTTGTATCCTGTTCCCCGGTAAACAGACGGCATGAAGAAAATGTTGCAGAGTCTCACCGACACCGGCCGCATCGTGCGCGCCTTCAGTTTTTCCATGCAGGGTCTGCGGGCGGCCTATAGAAAGGAATCGGCCTTCCGCCAGGAACTGATTCTGGCCGCGGTGCTGTTGCCGCTCGCGGTCTGGCTGGGGAGAACCGGGGTGGAGCGTGCGCTGCTCATCGGCAGCGTGCTGCTGGTGCTGATCGTGGAGCTGCTGAACTCGGCGGTCGAGGCGACCGTGGACCGCGGCGGCAAGGACTGGAACAAGCTCGCCGGCCGCGCCAAGGACATGGGTTCGGCGGCGGTGCTGATCGCGCTGTTGCAGCTGGCCGCGACCTGGGGATTGATTCTGTTCGACCGGTTCGG
>CAYHES010000333.1:0-2571 GCA_964355495.1 uncultured Acidiferrobacterales bacterium | reverse complement strand
CTAGACATCATGTATTGACCTGTCCGACCTCAAACAACGTGGATTAAACTGAGGTCAGAAAGATCCATCGATTCAGCGCCACAATTGAGGGGGCAGGCCATGTACGAGTTTAGCCAGTACGTGGGTTTGGATACACACCAGGACACGATCACCGTCGCCATCTCGGAGGCCGGTGGCGGCAAACCCCGCTACTACGGCGGGTATGCGGATGAGGGCCGTTTTTTTGCGCTGCTTGGCCCTCACCCCGGCCCTCTCCCGCAGGGAGAGGGAGAAAAACGACACGCACTATTTAGCGACCGGATCAGTAACAATACCTTGATGCTACACCGCGGACATGGTCGCCCACACGGTGATCCCCACAAACCCGGCCACACACAGCCAGGCCCAGGCGTCGCCGATGCGCGCATACAGCGTGCGCCGGCCGGCAACCGGCACCTCGGCGATCAGTATCCGCTCGCTTGCCGTGAAGTGATCGAGGAGCGCAAGTTCGCGCCCGCAGGCGTCCACCACGGACGACCAGCCCCAGCGCGTGGCGCGTACCAGCGTCACGCCGGTTTCGACGGCGCGGAACACCGCTGAGACATGGTGCAGTTCGCCGATCTCGCGCCAGTCGCTCGCCGGCGCCAGCAACAGATCGGCCCGCCCCTGCCCGGCCTGGCGAATCAGCCACGGGAAGTCGAGGTCATAGCAGATGGCCGTGGTGACGCGGCCGTGCGGCGTTTCCACCATGGGCAAGCGGCCATCGCCACGCACGCCGAACTTGACCTCGAAGCCGGGCACCGCGGTGGTCTTGATGTAGCGCGCGGCGATACCGCCGGCGGGATCGAACAGCATCGCGCGGTTCTCGAATGATAGCCCGGTGGAGACATCGAGCACGGCGATACCGGCCAGGAGATAAATGTCCTGTTCCCTGGCGAGGGCCTGCAGGCGTGTCAGCAGGGCCGGCTCGTCCGCGCGATACACCATGATGTTGGCCTCCGGCCAGGCCACGAGCTGCGCGCCGGCGCGCGCGGCATCGGCGGTTTTGGCGATGAAGTGTTCGTGGATGCGGCTGAACGCGGCACGCAGCGCCGCCTGCTCTTCCGCCGGAAGCTCCGGCGAGAATGCGCGCAGGATTCGTTCGACATCGAGAATGCCTTCCGGCCAGCCGACCGTGGCCACGCGCACACCGTGCGCTGCGGAGGGCGCATGGTTCAGGCGCATGCGCCCGGCAATCAGCACGGCGGCCAGAATAATGCTGAAGATCGCGAGGCCGGTGCCGGCCGTCTCGCTGTTGAATCCGCCCTCCCAGAACCAGTTCGCGACCGACGCAAACCAGGTCAGCACGAATACGATGCCCCACAGGCCCGCGACCGAGGCCAGTTGCAGGAGCGGCCGGTTGCCGGCCTGCGTGTAGGCCAGCGAACCCCAGGTGCCGAACGGATTGGAGCGTGCGCCGAGGTATTCCAGGGCTGTCCAGGCAAGCGGGAACACGAGTGTCGCGAAGAAGCCGGGCAGTGAAGGCGCCAGCAGCCGGTCGGCGAAATACGGCAGGACCACCGACGCGGACAGGAACAGCACCACCAACGGGTAAATAAAAACCGGCACCGGAATCACGCGCCAGTTGGCAATACCGATGGCCAGTGCCACGGCCAGCCACAACCCGAACAGCGCCGGCCAGAAAAGCGCGGCATGCGCGTAATGCAGCAGAAACAGCGGTGCCAGCCAGCCGGCCGCCGCGATCATCCAGCGGCCGGAAACAAAGATGCTCAGCAGGCCGCCGATGACCAGCCACAGATACGGATCGCCCTGCATGTCCCCTCCCTGTATCGGCCCGCGGTCC
Source organism: uncultured Acidiferrobacterales bacterium (assembly GCA_964355495.1). Lineage (GTDB taxonomy): Bacteria > Pseudomonadota > Gammaproteobacteria > Acidiferrobacterales > UBA6901 > UBA6901. Next base: position 749 of record CAYHES010000333.1, on the reverse strand, counting down.
CTGCCGCCTGCGTTACTCGATCACCCGCAGACCGGTAATGAAGTACTCGGTTTCGCCGAAACAACTGGTCGGCACATTGATGTGCTGCTCGTAGCTCAGCGCCACACGCTTGCCGACCACGGCCTCGATATCCTTTGCTATCCTGGCATCGCGCACGCTGAAATGGAAAATCTCCGGTGCCGCGCCCGGGTAGTTGATCATGGACAGTTCGCCCTCCCAGGTCTTGCACACCCAGCCCTTGCGCGAGAGCTTCTGGATATAGCCGGCGCGCTCGCCATCGGAATAGTTGTAGGCCAGCGTGAACCAGGTCCACCCGCCGAAGCCGAGCAAGGCCATCAAGATGACGACGATGGAAATCTTGAGGAATACCTGTTTTACGATTTGCATGGAATGGTCCGGTATATTCTGGAACAGAAGAGGCGTCAGGCGGCCTGGTTGAATGACACCCATTGATTACGGGGTCGTCTTACCCAATGATCATCACAGGCAAAAACCTTGCACGCCGGCATTGGCTACAACTCGACCTGCGTGCCGAGCTCGATCACGCGGTTGGTCGGAATCTGGAAATAGGCGGTGACGCTGCCGGCGTTGCGCACCATGCTGACGAACAGTTTCTCGCGCCACAGCGCCATGCCCGGCCTCGCCGTGGGAATAAGCGTTTCGCGGCTCAGGAAAAATGAAGTGTCCATCATATTGAATTCGAGCCCCAGCGCTGCGCACAACTCGAGCGCCTTGGGGATATTGGTCTC
>CAYHES010000332.1:0-2580 GCA_964355495.1 uncultured Acidiferrobacterales bacterium | reverse complement strand
TGGAACGATGACTTTAACAGCCTGTTCGAGAACTTCCTCCAGCCAACGCGCTGGGCGCAAGAGGAGGCCAGCCAGGGCATCGCGCCACGTCTGGATGTCGTGGAACGCGACAATGAGTTTGTCGTGAAGGCCGAAATGCCGGGCATGAAGAAAGATGACATCGAGGTCTCGCTGGAGAACGGCGTACTCACGATTACTGCCGAGACCAAGAGTGAGACCGAGGAAAAGGAGGGCGACCGCGTCATCCGCCAGGAGCGCCGTTACGGCAAATACCTGCGCAGCCTGCGCCTCGGCAAGGAAATCGATGAAAAGAAGGTCCAGGCCAGCTACAAGGACGGTATTCTTGAGCTCGTCCTGCCCAAGGCCGAAGAAGTGAAGCCGAAGAAGATAGCGGTGAATGTCGGCTGATTCCGCACGCCGATGACTAAAAAAGGGCCGCTGTCGCGGCCCTTTTCTTTTGTTTCGGCAAAAGGCTGACTTCTGAAGGTAAATGCGGTAATTTCCTTTGCAGGTAAGTAATCACCTCTGCATTCCCTGACCGGCCAGTCAGGGTTGCGCCAACAGGAACCCGTGGCATGCCGCTCACCGCGAAATCCGCCGCCGATCGCGCCCAGATACTGATCGAGGCGTTGCCCTACATCCAGCGCTTCCAGGGCAAGACCATCGTCATCAAGTACGGCGGCAACGCCATGGTCGATGAAGGCCTGAAGCAGAGCTTCGCGCGCGACGTGGTGCTGATGAAACTGGTCGGCATGAACCCGGTCATTGTGCACGGCGGCGGGCCGCAGATCGGCAAGCTGCTGGAACGCATCGGCAAGAAGAGCGAGTTCGTGCAGGGCATGCGCGTGACCGATCGCGAGACCATGGACGTGGTCGAGATGGTGCTCGGCGGCCTGGTGAACAAGGAGATTGTGAGCCTCATCAACAAACATGGTGGCAAGGCCGTGGGTCTCACCGGTAAGGATGGCGGCCTGATCCGTGCGCGCAAACTGCTTATGAAGTCGGTACCGGCCGAGGGCCTGCCGAGCGAGATTATCGACATCGGCCATGTCGGCGAGGTGGAGTCCATCGATCCGGAAGTGGTGGCGCTGCTCGACACGCAGAATTTCATTCCGGTGATCGCGCCGATCGGTGTCGGCCCGGATGGTGAGGCGTACAACATCAACGCCGATGTCGTGGCCGGCAAGCTCGCCATTACCCTGAAAGCAGAAAAACTCATGCTGCTCACCAACACCACCGGTGTGCTCGACAAGGAAGGCAAGCTTCTGACCGGCCTGACGATCGGCAAGGTCAATGCACTCATCGCGGACGGCACCATCCACGGCGGCATGCTGCCGAAAGTGAACTATGCGCTCGATGCCGTGAACAGCGGCGTGAAGTCGGCGCATATCATCGACGGGCGCGTCGAGCATGCCGTGCTGCTCGAGGTGTTCACCGACCAGGGCGTGGGGACGCTGATCAAGTCCTGACAGCGCTGACGTAGCCGCACCATAGAGGAGGAACCATGGCCAGACCACGCAGTGGCGAACGGCGCGCGGAGATCCTGCAGGTGCTGGCGCGCATGCTCCAGGAGCAGGCCGGCGAGCACATCACCACCGCCGAACTGGCGCGCGCCGTTGGTGTGTCCGAGGCGGCGCTCTACCGTCACTTCCCGAGCAAGGCGAAGATGTTCGAGTCACTCATCGAGTTCATCGAGGAGAGCGTGTTCACGCGCATCACCCGCATTATCGCCGAGGAGCCGCAATGGGAAGCGCGCCTCCAGCAAATTCTCACGCTGGTGCTTGGCTTCGCCGACAAGAACCCGGGCATGGCGCGCCTGTTGCAGGGTGGCGTGCTGACCGGCGAGACCGAGCGCCTGCGTGTGCGCATTAGCCAGTTCTACGACCGCATTGAAACTCAGTTGCGTCAGGTGTTGCGCGAGGGCGAGGCCCCGGGGGGCACGCGTCTGGCGGTAAACGAGACGGCGCAGCTTCTGCTCGCCATCCTCGAAGGTCGCATTGCGCAATACGTGCGCAGCGGCTTCACGGCATCGCCGGTAGAGGGTTGGGAAAAGCAGTGGGAACTGTTGAGCCGCGGCGCGTTGCGTGCCTGATCAACGAGCGGCGCTGGTCCCGCACACCGGACAGTCCGGATCCTTCCGCAGTTTGATGCTGCGCCACTCCATGGCGAGCGCATCCAGTATCAGCAGACGCCCGGTCAGGGTCTCGCCGATATCGAGTAGCACTTTGATGGTCTCGGTCGCCTGGATGCTGCCGATAATGCCGACCAGCGGCGCCAGCACGCCGGTCTGCGAGCAACTTTCCGCCAATTCATCCATGTCCTTGTACAGGCAACGGTAGCACGGGCTGTCGGTTTGGTCGGGGCGGAACACCGTCACCTGGCCTTCCAGGCGGATGGCGGCGCCTGAGATCAGCGGCGTCCTGTTCGCCACACACACCCGGTTGAGCGCGAAGCGTGTGGCAAAGTTGTCGCTGCAATCCACTACCGCGTCCGCCAGCTGCACCTGTTCCACCAGCGCCTCCGGGTCGAGTTGCCCGGCGATCGCCGTCACCTGCACTTCCGGGTTCAGCGCCGCCAGTG
>CAYHES010000331.1:0-2594 GCA_964355495.1 uncultured Acidiferrobacterales bacterium | reverse complement strand
GCTGCCTGGCCGTCGACTACGACGACCTCGCCATCCGCACCACCGGCCCGATCGGCCCCGTGGGTCCCGCCGACACGCTCGCGCCCGCGGTGCCCACGAACCTCACGGTGCAATAGGGAGTGCCATGCACAAGCCAACAAACGCTGTCACCTTCGCAACCCTGGTCCTGGCATGGCTGGCGTTGTCGCCGCTGGCCGCGGTTGCGGCGCCGGTGCTCTTTTTCTCCGACCTTGAATCCGGTCCAAAGAGCGGCTGGGAGGGATCGACGACGAAAGGCGCGGCGGTGACGATCTGGGGCAAGGGCCTCGGTGCGGCGCGCGGGTCGAGCTACGTCACCGTCAACGGCGCGCAGCTCACGAGCGCCGCCGACTACGCCGAGTGGGGCGCAGCGGGCCCGGCGCGCGGACTGGAGCGCATCACCTTCTGGCTCAACAGCGTCGTGCAGGACGGTGCGGGCACGATCAGCGTCACCGTGAACGGCGCGGCCTCGAACGCGCTGCCGTTCACGGTGATGGACACGAAGATCTATTTCATCTCGGCGGCAGACGGCGACAACGGCTACAACGGCACGCGCGCGGCGTTCGGCGGCGGCGGCAACGGCCCGTGGCGCGACATCTACAAGTTCAAGCCCACGGTCAATCCGAGCGGCGAGACCGAACCGTATATCGTCTATGTCCGCGGCGGGACCTACGCGACGCCCGACCCCGACCCCTCCTACTCCTGCCTCGTGTGCCTGCGAGCGCCGGCCGCTGGCTCGGGCACGGCCGCGACGCCCAAGGCGATCATCGGCTATCCGGGCGAAACGCCGGTGCTCGATGTCGCGGCGCTCACGCGCGGGGCGTTCTGGGTGGCGCAGTACTCGCCCTACGGCCGCGCGAGCTACTACACCTACGCCAAGCTCGAAATCCGCGGCGCCGCCGCGGCGGGGGACCAGGCCATCGCGTTGTGGGGCGATCAGAACCGCGTGATCGGCAATCACCTCCACGATCTGCTCGCAGACGCCTGGACCGGCGTGGTGATGGTGGACAACTCGCAGTACTCGCGCCTCTACGGCAACCTGTTTCAGCGCAACGGCTTCGACTCGTACAAGCACAACATCTACGTCAAGACCCACGCGCGCTACATCGCCGGTGACAAGGACGCGCAATATACCTACATCGGCTGGAACGAGTTCGCCGATGCCGTCGCCGCCGACAACCGCGGCGGCGTGATCTTCGTTTCCAAGGCGGGCAACACCGCCGCCGATCAGTACACGCGCTACCTGTGGATTCACGACAACTATTTCCACGACGGCAACATGGAGTTCATCTACACCGGCGACAACACCGCGCTGAGCGACATCTACATCTACAACAACGTGTTCGCGCGCGGCAACACCGGCACCGGGCCGGGCCTGTTCCTCGCCTGGGACAGCTACAACGTGTCCGTGTACAACAACACCTTCTACCGCATCGGCAACCCCGGCGGCCCGATGGTGTCGGTGACGGCGCGCGCGCCGACCACCGCCACCTTCAAGAACAACATCTGGTACGCCCAGCCGGGCCAGGCGTTTCTCGCGGTCGAGAACTGGCTCGGCGCGAGCGCGGCATCGGACCACGACCTCTTTTTCGATCCCGACGGCACCACCACGCTTCCCGCGGGCGCGGGCATCGCGGTGACGAACGCGCTCACCGGCGATCCGCTGTTTATTGACGCGGCCGCCGGCGACTTTCACCTGCAGTCCGGCAGCCCGGCGCGAAACGCGGGGAGCGCCGCCGTCACAAGCGTGGTGACGGCGGACTTCGACGGCAACCCGCGGCCCATGGACGGTGCCTTCGACATCGGGGCGTTCGAATATTCCGGCGCTTACGTGCCGCCGCCCGTAGACACCACACCGCCCGCGGCGCCCACGAACCTCACGGTGCAATAGGAGGAAGCGATGCGCACACAACTTTGTGTGACGAGACGAGCCGGGGAACGACGACGGCTACACCGAATACGGTACGACGACGAATGGATACTTCTGCGGGGAGAAATCGCGGTGGTTGCGCGTAGCGAGCTTCAGCCCGTGATGCTGGGCGATCGCCGCCTGGATCGCGTCGGGCAGCTTCCAGCCCTCGTGGCGGCGCAGCGCGGCGGCACGGTCGGCGATCGGCTTGTCGAGAATAAGGCAGGCAAAACAATCCAGGAGCTGCGAAGCGAGCGCCACGGTCTTGTCCTCGTCGAACCCGGCCAGCACCTCGGCGCGGGTGATGACGGAGATCGCGGCTGCTTCGTTCACTTGCGTCAGATACTCGGTGGCGGCGGCGATGCCGTTGAAATGATCGATCAAGATCACCGAGTCCAGCAGGACCTCCACTACCGGCCTTCCCATTCCGCGCGCCGCGCGCGCTGGTACGTAAGGCCATCGCCGCGCTTCCACAGGCCGCGAGTGCGCACCAGCAGCTCAGAGAATGCGGGGCGGGGCGGTTCCGATTCCTCACGCAGGCGTCGAACGGCGCGCTCAATCAACCGCGCGAGCGGCACGCGCTCCTCCTTGGCCTTGCGTTCGAGCCAGGCCTTGTCCTTCGGGTCCAGATTGATGACAGCGCGCGCCATAAAAGCTCCTCCGGAAA
>CAYHES010000330.1:0-2623 GCA_964355495.1 uncultured Acidiferrobacterales bacterium | reverse complement strand
ACCCGCTGTCCGTCGGCATGCTCGGCATGCACGGCACCTATGAAGCCAACATGGCGATGCACGGTTGCGACGTGCTGCTGGCGGTGGGCGCGCGTTTCGACGACCGCGTGACCGGCGACCTCGCCAAATTCTGCCCGGATGCGCGCATCATCCATGTCGATATCGATCCGGCCTCGATCTCCAAGAACGTACCGGTCGAGATTCCGATCGTGGGCGCGGCCGACAGCGTGCTCAAGGACATGCTCAAGCTGCTGAAGGGCGCGAAGCAGAAGCCGGACAAGACGGCACTGGCGGCCTGGTGGAAGCAGATCGAGGACTGGCGCGGCATGAACTGCCTTGGCTACGACCGCCAGAGCAAGCTCATCAAGCCGCAATCTGTGATCGAGAAACTGCACGAGCTGACGCGCGGCGATGCATTCGTCACCTCGGACGTCGGCCAGCACCAGATGTGGGCCGCGCAGTTCTACAAGTTCAACAAGCCGCGCCGCTGGATCAATTCCGGCGGCCTCGGCACCATGGGTTTCGGTCTGCCGGCGGCCATCGGCGTGCAGCTCGCGCACCCGGGCGAGACGGTCGCGTGCGTGACCGGCGAGGCCTCGATCCAGATGTGCATCCAGGAGCTGTCCACCGCCAAGCAGTACGACCTGCCGATCAAGGTGGTGAACCTGAACAACCGTTACATGGGCATGGTGCGCCAGTGGCAGGAGTTCTTCTACGAGAGCCGCTACTCGCACTCGTACATGGACGCGCTGCCGGACTTCGTCAAGATCGCCGAGGCCTACGGACACGTGGGCATGAAGATCGAAAAGCCCGGCGACGTGGAAGGGGCCTTGAAAGAGGCGCTCAAGATGAAGGATCGCCTGGTGTTCATGGACTTCATTACCGATCAGACGGAGAACGTGTATCCCATGATCGCCGCCGGCAAGGGCCAGCACGAGATGCACCTTTCGCCCTGCCAGCAGGGCACGGACGTGGACCGGGAGCTGGCTTAATATGACCGGACGAACGCAGCGAAGCGAAGCGGGGAGACATTAGTGCGCCACGTCATTTCCATCCTGCTGGAGAACGAATCGGGCGCACTGTCGCGCGTCGCCGGGCTGTTCTCGGCGCGCGGTTACAACATCGAGTCGCTCACCGTGGCGCCGACCGAAGACCCGACGCTGTCACGCATGACGCTGGTCACGCGCGGCTCGGACGAGATCATCGAGCAGATCACCAAACAGCTCAACAAGCTGGTGGACGTGGTCAAGCTCATGGACCTCAGCGAAGGTCCGCATCTCGAACGCGAGTTGATGCTCATCAAGGTGAATGCCACCGGCGAATCGCGCGAGGAAGTGAAACGCCTGGTGGATATCTTCCGCGGCCACATCATCGACGTGACCGACACCAGCTACACCATCGAGTTGACCGGCGCCGGCGACAAGCTCGACGCCTTCATCCAGTCGCTCGGCAAGAACGGCATCATCGAAGTGGTGCGTTCCGGCCCGTCCGGCATCGCACGCGGCGAGAAGGCACTGCGCGCATAAATCAGTCGCGAGTCCGGAGTCGTGAGTCCGGAGTCGCCGAGTCGAAATTTCTCGAACAATTGAAACCCAGGGGAACCCCATGAAAGTTTATTACGACAAAGACGCCGATATTTCCATCATCAAGGGCAAGAAGGTGGCGATCGTCGGCTACGGCTCGCAGGGTCATGCGCACGCGCTGAACCTCAAGGACAGCGGCGTCGCTGTCACCGTCGCGCTGCGCGATGGTTCGCCGTCGGCCGCCAAGGCCAAGAACGCCGGCCTCAGCGTCAAGAATGTCGCGGATGCGGTGAAGGAAGCCGACCTGGTGATGATCCTGGCGCCGGACGAACACCAGCGCAAGATCTATTCCGAGAACATCGAACCGAACCTGAAGAAGGGCACGACGCTCGCTTTCGCGCACGGCTTCAACATCCACTACAACCAGATCGTGCCGCGCGCCGACCTCGACGTGATCATGATCGCGCCCAAGGCGCCGGGCCACACGGTGCGCAACGAGTTCACCAAGGGCGCCGGCATCCCCGACCTGATCGCCATATTCCAGGACGCCTCGGGCAAGGCCAAGGCCACGGCGCTGTCCTATGCCTCGGCGATCGGCGGCGGGCGCACCGGGATTATTGAAACAACGTTCAAGGACGAAACCGAGACCGACCTGTTCGGCGAGCAGGCGGTGCTGTGCGGCGGTTGCGTGGAACTGGTGAAGGCCGGTTTCGAGACGCTGGTCGAGGCCGGGTACGCGCCGGAGATGGCGTATTTCGAGTGCCTGCATGAACTCAAGCTGATCGTTGACCTGATGTACCAGGGCGGCATCGCCGACATGAACTACTCGATCTCCAACAATGCCGAGTACGGCGAGTATGTCACCGGCCCCAAGGTGATCAACGCGCAAAGCCGCCTGGCCATGAAGGAAGCGATGCAGAATATCCAGAACGGCGAGTACGCCAAGCGCTTCATTCTGGAAGGCGCGACCAACTACCCGGAGATGACCGCGCGCCGCCGGCTGAATGCGGCGCATCCGATCGAGGTGGTGGGCGCGCAGTTGCGCAGCATGATGCCGTGGATCGCGGCCAACAAGCTGGTCGACAAATCCAAGAACTGAC
>CAYHES010000329.1:0-2624 GCA_964355495.1 uncultured Acidiferrobacterales bacterium | reverse complement strand
ATTTGTCGAGCACGGCGAACGTGCTGAACTGCTGGCCGAGTGCGGTCTCGATGCCGCGGGAATGCGCCGTGCAATCCTGCGCGTCGCTCCACAGCGACTTGCACCGCGCGCCGAAACGGCTTAAACTTGACCGGTATTGTCAACTACTCTCGGTGATGCGTTACCGGGACCTGGGAGCCCCAGCATGAGCACCTCACAGACACCCCAAACCAAAGTGGTCGAAATCGCCGACGTGCAGAACAAGCCGGATATCCGGCACATCGCTATCGATAAGGTCGGCATCAAGGACATCCGCCACCCGGTGCTGGTGAAAGACCGCTCGCAGGGCGTGCAGCACACCATCGCCAACTTCAACATGTACGTGGAGCTGCCGCACAACTTCAAGGGCACGCACATGTCGCGCTTCGTGGAGATTCTGAACAGCCACGACATGGAAATCTCGGTGGAATCCTTCAAGGGTATGCTCACCGAGATGCGCAAGCGTCTGGAAGCCGAGCGTGGCCACATTGAGATGACTTTTCCGTATTTCATCAACAAGGCAGCGCCAGTGTCGGGCGTAAAAAGCCTGATGGATTACCAGGTGAGTTTCATCGGCGAGATCAACGGCAGCCACGACAAGATGACCATCAAGGTGGTGGTGCCCGTCACCAGCCTGTGCCCGTGCTCGAAGGAAATCTCAAAGTACGGTGCCCACAACCAGCGCTCGCACGTCACCATCGCGGTGCGCGCCAACACCTTCGTCTGGATCGAAGACCTGATCGATCTGGTGGAAAAACAGGCGAGCTGCGAGCTGTACGGGCTGCTCAAGCGCCCGGACGAAAAGTTCGTTACCGAGCGCGCCTACGAGAATCCGAAATTCGTCGAAGACATGGTGCGCGACGTGGCCGCGCAGCTGAACGCCGATGCGCGCATCGACGCCTATGTGGTGGAATCGGAAAACTTCGAGTCCATCCACAACCACTCGGCGTACGCGATGATCCGCAAGGACAAGACCGCTGGCTAGGGAAAGCACGCCTGCACAAAAATAGCCATACTACGAACAGCCACCGTCGTCGCGGTGACTATTTCTTTTCCTCAAACGGCGCGATCAGCCGGCGCACCACGTCGTAGTCCGAATCGCGCGCCGGCGCAAAGCCGTCGTATTCGTCATCCAGCGCCTGAATCACCTTTTTGTGCGCCGGATTTTTCGTGTCCAGGGCCAGAAACGCCTGGCGCATCTGCTTGAGCAATTTGGCATCCACCTTGCTGCTCGCCACGATGTTGTAGGGCGGCAGCGGCGACGAGCCGTGCAGGATACGCAGCCCCCTGTTTTTCCAGTCGCTGGCCGTCGTGTCCTTGAGAATGCCGGCATCGAAGTCACCATTCGCCACACCTTTGGCAATGTTGTCGTAGTGGCCGATGAATTTGTATTCGCCCAGATTCTCCAGCGGCATGCCGGCACCCACCACCACCGCACGTTGCAGAATCGCCGCTTTGTCGCCAAACGCAAAGGTCTTGCCTTTCAGGTCCTGGATGCGCTTGATGGGGCTATCATCCCGCACCACGACCATCAACTGAAACGAGGCCTTCTTGTTGGTCAGCGTCTTGGCCACAAGTTGGACATTGCCCTTCGCCTGCGCCTTGATGTAGGCCACCGGTGTCAGGTAGGCGAGTTCGACACTGCCGTTTGACACTTCGTCGATGGCCGCCGACATGTTGGCCGACAGTTTGAGTGTCACCGGACGCTTGAGCGTAGCCGACAAATACTTCGTGAGCGGCGCGAGACGGCGATACATCTCGGCCGGAATATCCATGGCCACGGAACCCAGCCGGATCTCCGCTTCCGACGGGACGCCGGCCTGCACCGCTGTGGAGAGCGGCGGCGCAACACAGACCGCACACACCAGCAGAATCCTGAAGCGTTTCATTACGCTACCTCCTCGCTACAATAAACCTAAAAACGGCTTTAGCCGCAGATGAACGCAGATGAAAGCAAATGAATCATGCCATTGATGCACCGAGGCCATTCACCCTTTTGGTGGGTTGGCGAATACAGGCAGCGCATTGAATATCCATGTTTATCTGCGTTCATCTGTGGCTGACTGCTTTTTCCAGGATAAACGCAGGATGGGCATTGCCCACCCTTGCAAACCCGGCATTGTTTGTGTCGCTATGCTTAGTTAAGCAAATTTTTGGCCAAATGAAAGAACTGCCGGAACCGTGGTGACACGCGCCGGGACTGGGAGAATGCGCAGCCGAAGCGGCCTGCTGCGCAGACCGATGCCCAGAAGCGCCCCAATTCGCGGATTTCCCGCTCCTCACGCCCGGGCAGGGCGGCCCCGGCCATGTCAGCGCGGATAGCCGAGTACCAGTTGCTTCTTCTGCAAGGCACCACGCGACACGCCCACGAGGCGGGCGGCACGCGACAATGTCAGAAGCTGCGACATACTGAGGAGAACGCTAAATAGTGCGCACCCCGACAAACCTTGGGTTCCTTCTCCCCGCGGGAGAAGGACAGGATGAGGGCCGTTGTTGCGCTGCTTGGCCCTCACCCCGGCCCTCTCCCGCAGGGAGAGGGAGGAAAGCACCACGCACTATTTAGCGACCGGATCAGTATCACCTCACCCTGCATTCACCTGCCGACC
>CAYHES010000328.1:0-2625 GCA_964355495.1 uncultured Acidiferrobacterales bacterium | reverse complement strand
ATTTCCTCATGCAGGAACTCAACCGCGAGGCCAATACCCTCGGCTCCAAGGCCGCCGACGTGCGCGTCACCAACGCCGCCGTCGACCTCAAGGTGCTGATCGAACAGATGCGCGAGCAGGTGCAGAATATCGAGTAATAGTTAATGTAGGTTGGGCTGAATGAAATGAAGCCCAACGCGGGCTCCGATCATATTTTTTCTATTTCGTTCACTCGTTGACGATATCTGCGAACTCGCTCCTTTTGAAACTCGTTGAACTTCTTTGTTGGTCCTGGTTTCAGTTTCTTGTAGTTACTTGCCGCTCTATCAAGGAGCTTTACAGCTTCTTCTTCCAAGTCGAGTTCGATAAAATCGTCGATGCGAATGTGCTTAAGTTCATTGCGCGCATTGTTTCTAATATTTCTAAAATCCTTTGGATTAGCCGACTCCTTAAAAGCGAACTCAAACATCTTGCAGAGGGCCTCCACTTTTTCATCGAGAGCGGTTTTGCCACCGCGACGCCGCACTAGCTCCCCGACCGGAAAAGGTGACCGGAAAAGGTGACAGATTGATTTAATTCGGAAAAGGTGACAGATTTAATTAATCCTCGGAAAAGGTGACCGGAAAAGGTGACAGATTTAATTAATCCTGGGAATGCCTCCCCACGCTTCGCCGGCCTCCCTCAACATTTCCGGTTACGCCGCCTTGTGTCGCTTTTTGGATTGTGTGGGCAAGCCCATCTGTTCAACTTCTGCCGTTACCTTGGCGCCAATGGATTGCTCGGCGATGGTCAGATCATAGCGACTTTGCAGGTTCATCCAGAAGTCCGCGCTTGTTCCAAAGAACCGGGCGAGCCGCAGGGCAGTTTCGGGCGTGATGCCGCGTTTGCCGTTCAGGATATCGGTAATACGCCCGGACGCTACGCGCAGCCCGAGCGCGAGGCGATTGGCGGAGAGGTCGCGCGCGGCCAGCTCGCGTTTCAGAATTCGGCCAGGATGGATCGGTAGCATGTCAGTCACCCTCGGTGATAGTCGGTTATTTCCACAACATAGGCGTCCCCGTCTTTGAACCGGAAACAGATTCGCCATCGGTCATTGACGGTCATGGCCCACTGCCCGGCGCGATCGCCCTTGAGCTTGTGCAGGCCCACGCTTTTCAGCGGACTCAAGTCCTGCAGGCTTCGGGCGGCGTCGAGCGCCGCCAGTAAGTCCTGGGCGGTCTCAACGTCGAGACCCCGGTAGGGCGAGCTTTTTCCGGTGGTATAAAAACGTTCCGAAGCCCGGTTCGCCCAAGTCTTGATCATTCTTTAAGTGTACTACGTGTAGCGTAGTATGCCAATGATAGCAGCCATGCGGACAGCGGGGTCGGGGAGAAACATTTCAAGTCGATATTGATCGACTGCCGGCGAGGGTGGCCCGTCAGGCATCATGGCACGCAACGTCTCAGACTGATTCCGCCATCCAGTGATGCCCAGGGTGGGGCCAGTCACCGCTTGGTGTAGAATTCCACGCCGATGGCCACGAACGGAAAACTTTTCATCTTCTCCGCCGCTTCCGGCACCGGCAAGACCTCGCTCGCTAAGGCGCTGGTCGAAAGCATGCCGGAGGTCGCCTTCTCCGTGTCGCATACCACGCGCACGCCGCGTCCGGGCGAACAGCACGGTGTGCACTATTACTACGTCACGCGCGAAGAATTCGATCGCATGGTCGCCAACGGCGAGTTCGTGGAGCACGCCACGGTGTTTGGCAATTCCTACGGCACCTCGAAGAAGGCGATTGAAGACCAGGTTAAGTCCGGCAAGAGCGTGATTCTGGATATCGACTGGCAAGGCGCGCGCGCGATCAAAAAATGGCGGCCCGAGGCGGTGAGCATTTTCATTCTGCCGCCGTCGCGCGCGGCGCTGCGCGAGCGCCTGACCAACCGCAAGCAGGATTCCCAGGAAGTGATCGATCGGCGCATGCGCGAGGCGGTTGCGGAAATGAGCCACTACAGCGAGTTCGACCTGCTGGTGGTGAACGACGATTTCGATGCCGCCCTGGAGGATTTGCGCGCCATCCTGCGCGGCGAGCCGCAGCGCGTGCGTCCGGTTCGAATCGACCTCAAAGCCCTGCTGGCGGATTCTTAGCCAAGAAAAACAGAGAGTTACAGTAAACAACCCTGTTGTTGGCCGTGACAGGATGCCAGCCAGCGCAATGGCGTCAGGCAGCGCCGCGCCGAGTCTGTTACAATTTCCCGACAATTCACTGATTTATCGCTGTTTTTAATACTCAATACAGAGGACACCATGGCCCGCGTTACTGTTGAAGACTGCCTTGCGAACGTCGACAACCGCTTCCAGCTCGTACTGGTCGCCACCAAGCGCGCCCGGCAGCTAGGACTCGGCGCCGAGCCGACCGTGCCGCGCGCCAACGACAAGACCACGGTGATCGCCCTGCGCGAGATCGCCGAGGGGTTCGTGACCAGCGCCATTCTGGACGATACTTCGCCTGCAATCGGGGAAGAAATGGATGACGACACAGCCAACCCACTCGGAACGGTCGGCGACGCCGCCACCTCGGAAAGCGGCCCCATCGCCTGAACCCGCGGCGTCCCCGGACGCCCGCTTCCACATCGGCGACCTGTGCACGCTGCTCGAGTCGTATCTGAG
>CAYHES010000327.1:0-2634 GCA_964355495.1 uncultured Acidiferrobacterales bacterium | reverse complement strand
GCAGGGAATGGCTGTCTTGCAGATCCGCCAGCCACGAGAGCAGCGAGTTGAAGGGTACCGCGTCCAGCGTGAGCTGTACGCCGTTGCCGCCATCCGTTTCCATGCGCGTGACGAAGCCGCGCATACCACGCGTCGTTGCGGACTGCTCGATGACCGAGACCAGTGTACCGGCCGCCGGTCTCGTGCCGCTACGCGCACGCAGCGGTTGGATGGAAGCCGCTTGCACCCGCATGCGCTGCAGCTGGGCGCGTTCTTCCGGCACGCTAACGCGCAGGCGCGTCAGTTCCTTTTGCACCGGCAGCCACATCATCATGTACAACAGTGTCACGCTTACTACTACGCCACCGATCATCATCAGGCGGCGTTCGCTAGTCGCCAGTTTGTTCCACTGGTCGCGCAAAGGGTTCAGGAATTCGGTTTTCATGATGGCGACCTCGTGGCTGGTCGCGTGGCCGCCGGTTGCAGGCGCAGGCGCCCTTCGATTTCACCGGCGCGCGGTGTTAGCGCCAGCACCTCGGTGCGCAGGCCGGCGGCCTCGAGCGCGGCCTTGACGGCATCGGGCGAGCCCGCGGCCGGCCAGGTGAGTTCCAGCGTCAGGCTCTGGTCGGCGTAACGCACGCCGCGCAGGCGTACGCGTGGGTCGGCGTGCAGGGCCGTCGCGGTCTTGGCCAGCATCGGCAGCAGGTCGCGGTCACGGTTGCCGGTGCGCGCCAGCAGGGTATCGATGCTGCGCTGCATCTGCGCCGCCGGGTCGAGCACGGTCTTGGTTTCCGGGAAGCTGGTCAGCAACAGGCTGGTCATCTCGCGCGTGTATTCCTGGTGTTGGCGGCGCAGTTTCCACCAGTCGGTGAGATCGACCGCCATATTGCCGAGCATCCAGACGAGCAGCATGGCGGCGGCCGGGAAATACGGGCGCAGCGAACTTTTCAGCTGACCCTTGGTTTCGAACTGGCCCTGCAACAGGTTGAGCGGGGCGGACGGCTCTTCCTGTTTCTCCCATACCGAGGCCGTCTCGACGCGCACCGGCACCTGCAACTGCGCGCCCCACGACTCGGCCGGAAATCCGGCCGGGGTGTTGAACACCACCAGGTATTCGGGCGTCTTCTGGGCGCGCACCGCCTCCTGCAGGGCCGCCGCCAGCAGCGGCGGCGGGGTCACCTGCGACAGCGGCGTGACGAAGCCGGAGGCGCTGCCAGTGCGCACCAGCACCTCGTCCTCGGCAAATGCCAGCGACCAGCAATCCAGCGCCCAGGGCACCAGCAGGGTCGCCGGGCACAGCGTTACCGGCTGGATGCCGGCCTTTGCCAGGGCGTCCGTCCAGTGGCGCAGGCGCTCGTGTGCGGTGACCGCCACGGACAGGCTGCCGTCGCTCTCCGCCCGGTAGGCGAAATGCAGGGTCTCGGGGTCGCCCAGCAACCGGTCCTCCAGCGCAAAGGGCAGGGCTTGGGCGATTTTGCGCGCCGAGCGGGTGGGCAGGGTGGCGCTGGTCAGGACAGTGTCGCCAGCCGGTGTCCAGACGTAGGCGCGCGCGCCACGGGCCGCCTCGGGCACCTGGCGCAGATCGCTGGCCTGGCCGGATTGCGGTTTGTCGCCGCCGCGGCGCCAGCGCCAGAACACCGGGCTGCCGGAGTCGGGCCAGCCGCGTGGCAGCACCAGATCGAGCCGGTCGCCGCTGGTGCGCGCAGCGGCCGGCGCGGCCGCCGATTTGGCGCGCGCCAGCCAGGCGAGGCTGACAGAAGATTTCTTAAGTTTTTTCATCCAGTTTCGTATCAAATTGCAGCGGTGGCAGCCGGTGCCAAAGCACCGTTGCCGGTTTGCCACCGGCGCGTTCAATCAGGGCCTCGGTGCGGCGCTGCAATCGCCCGTAGCGGATGTCTATAGTAACCAGAAAATAGCCGGTTTTGACGTCGCACAGGTTGGTCGGGCACGCAGTGCCGGCTGGCAGGCGGGCAAGGAACTGCGCGGTGTCCGCAAAGGGCTGAGTCACGCGGCTCTCGAGCACTTGCTGGAGCGCCGAGGCCGGCAGGTTGGGGAACAGCGCGGCTAGCACCTGCATCGGTGCCGTGTGCACGTTTACGGCAGTGGGCACCGGCAAGGCCGTGACATAGGGTCGGAGCTCCTTCACAACCTTTGCGGTGAATCCTTTCACCAGGCGCAGTTCGTCCACGCTCGTCAGCAGTTGGTTCGCAGTACGGTAGGGTTGCGGCAGGGACAGGTACTCGATGTCCTCGGCACCGCCATGGCCAACTGTGCTGTCTGAATCGATCCAGTCACTCAGGGCCTCGCTCAGCCCTGGGTCGATGTCCAGCGCGGTCAACAGGTGCTGGAACATGTCATAGTTGGCTTTGAAGTTCGCGCTAGCGCGCACCAGATTATTCAGATTGAAGCGGCCCTGTGCATCACTCACGGCGAAGGCAATCATGCCGTCTTCCACCGGCAGCGGTGGCAGCGGCTTGGCCCACAGTTCGCCCAGATGGTCGGTCTTGTTATCCTTGGCGTCGCGCGTCAGCAGAATCGCCGCATAGTTGAGAGCGCCCTGGCGCAGGCTTTCGGCTTGGGCACGGTTGTTCATGTTCTGTGCCTGGCGGAACCATACCTGTTCGCCGAGGGCGAGCGTCGTGGCCACGGTGGCGA
>CAYHES010000326.1:0-2636 GCA_964355495.1 uncultured Acidiferrobacterales bacterium | reverse complement strand
CGCGTTCCAGCGCCTGCACACGTTGAGCGAGTTTCCCGGCACCGGCGTCGGGCTGACCACGGTACAGCGCATCGTGCACCGCCACGGCGGCCGGGCCTGGGCCGAGGGCGCGGTGGGGAAAGGCGCGACGTTTTATTTCACCCTGTGACCGAACCCGATCCAGGTTGGTCTATCCAGGCGCCGTGATTGGCGCAATGGACTATGTTTACCCAAGGAGGAGTGCATGAACGACAAAAGCATACTGCTGGTGGAAGACAACCCGGATGACGAGGCACTGACCCTGCGGGCCTTGAAGAAAAACAACATCCTGAACGAGGTGACGGTGGTGCGCGATGGCGCGCAGGCGCTGGATTACCTGTTTTGCCAGGGCGCCTACGCCGGGCGCGATGCGTGCTTGCAGCCGTCCGTGACCCTGCTGGACCTGAAGCTGCCGAAGGTCGAAGGCCTGGAAGTGCTCAAGCGCCTGCGCGCCGACGAGCGCACCCGGCTGCTGCCGGTGGTGATCCTGACTTCCTCGAAGGAGGAGCAGGACCTGGTCAACGGCTACCGCCTGGGCGCGAACAGCTACATCCGCAAGCCGGTGGACTTCACGAAATTCATGGAAGCCGTGCGCCAGCTCGGGCTTTACTGGCTGGTGCTGAACGAGCCGCCGCCGCAAAAGTGATAATCCGATGACCACCCCGCTGCGCATCCTGATCGTCGAGGACTCGGAGGCCGACGCCGAGCTGCTGCTGCGCGAGCTGCGGCGCGGCGGCTACGCGCCCGAGTGCGAACGGGTGGAGACGCCCGAGGGACTGGATGCCGCGCTGACCCGGCAACCCTGGGATCTGATCGTCTCCGACTATGCCATGCCGCGCTTCAACGGCCTGCAAGCGCTGAAGTGTACCCAGGGAAAGGGGTTGGACATCCCGTTCATCATCGTCTCCGGATCGATCGGCGAGGACGTCGCGGTCGCGGCCATGAAGGCCGGCGCCCACGACTATCTGATGAAAGGCAACACCGCGCGCCTGCTGCCCGCCATCGAACGCGAGCTGCGCGAGGCACGCATGCGGCAGGAACGCCGCCAGGCGGAAGAGACCATTCATCGCCTCGCCTACACCGACCCGGTCACCGGCCTGCCGAACCGCGTGCGGTTCCGCGAACAGGTGCACCAGGCCATCGAGGAGGCGCGGAAGCATCGCCATCCACTGGCACTGCTGCACCTGAACCTCGAACACTTCCGGGAGGTCAATGACACGCTCGGCCACAACCGCGGCAACAGCCTGCTGCACCAGGTCGGCATGCGCCTGCGCGGCGCGCTGTTCACGCCCGACGCGGTCGCGCGGCTCGGCGCCGACGAGTTCGGCATCCTGCTGCCGCGGCTGGCGGCCACCGACGACGTGCGACACATCATCAAGAAGCTCCAGGACTGCCTGGAAGCGCCGTTCACGATCGACGGCATTCCGATCGCCGTCGAGGCCAGCATCGGCGTGGCCACCATGCCCGAACACGCCGACGACGCGGATACGCTGCTGCAACGGGCGGACATCGCCATGTACCGCGCCAAGCAGATGGCGAGCGGCTATTCCGTCTACGTACCGGAATACGATCGCCGCAGTCCCGAGCGGCTCGGGCTCATGGCGGAGTTGCGCGATGCCATCGACGGCGGCCAACTGCTGCTGCATTTCCAGCCGAAGGTGGAGATCAAGACCGGCCGCATTGTCGGCACCGAAGCGCTGGTGCGCTGGCAGCACCCGCGCCACGGGCTGCTTCCGCCCGACAAATTTATCCTGGCCGCGGAGCAAACCGGGCTCATCTGCCCGCTGACCCGCTGGGTGCTGATCGATGCGCTCAGCCACTGCCAGGGCATGCAACTGCGGATGAGCGTGAACCTCTCGGCGCGCTCGCTGCACGACCCGCACCTGCCGGAACTGGTTGAGGAGGTGCTCACGACAACCGGCGCCGAGCCAGGCCAGTTGACGCTGGAAATCACCGAGAGTGCCATCGTGCTTGACCCGAAGCGCGCCGAGGAGACCCTGGTGGTGCTGAGCCACATGGGTATATGGCTCTCCATTGACGACTTCGGCACCGGCTACACCTCACTCGCCAGCATCAAACACCTCCCCGTGAACGAGGTCAAAATCGACAAATCGTTCGTCCTGGGAATGCTGACGGCGAACAGCGACGCGATGATCGTGCGCTCGGTGATCGATCTCGGCCACAATCTTGGCCTGCGGGTCGTGGCGGAAGGCGTGGAAACGCAAGAGATGTTCGATGCCCTCGCCGCCCTCGGCTGCGACGAGGCCCAGGGCTATTTCATCAGCAAGCCGCAGGCCTGCGAACCGCTGAAAAACTGGTTCCCGACAGCGGCCTGGAAACTCGCGCCGGCCGGTTAATCCAGCACAGCCCGTCGGCCAGCTTTGGCTCGAATCAGGTGGACTTGAGCGGCATGACCTCGCCACTGTCGGCGACACTCATGAGGTCGGAAACAATTCGAAGGCGCAGGCCATTTCACCGGAATCCACGCACCGATCCAGCTTCTTCAGATGTATGGACAAGCCCCCTATCTCACCTACTCTATTGATATAGGAATAATTCACAAGAGGTAAACCCCCGGCTCTGCCGGGGGACCCACAACGGTTCGACCGTTACCGCGG
>CAYHES010000325.1:0-2658 GCA_964355495.1 uncultured Acidiferrobacterales bacterium | reverse complement strand
GGCAGAGCCGGGGGTTTACCTCAAGCTGAACTACTGCTTCAGGAGGAAAGATCTGGGGCACCGGCCGAGAGCATTTCAACCAAGCGCTCGGCATCCAGCAAGGCACACAGGTGTTCGATCACGGTACCGGCCAGCCAGGGACGCTTGGTGCGATTCGTACGCCAACGCACCTTGGCGGGATCGATATTGATGATGCTTGAGACATCCTCGCAAGTAAGCCCCCACTCACCATCACCAACCATAACAATATGCTGATAACCGGGGGCGGACGAGGCGGCCTGGCTCACACGTTCCGGCATGACCAGGGCGGCGGTATCCACGACCTTGAGGTTGTGCGCCTGACCCGCCTGCTGCAGCGCGCCCAGCAGCCAGGGCGCATACCCGGGAATCGGGGTGGGCTCATCCCAAGGCAAAATGCGATTCAGCTTCACGAGCGGCAAGGCCAGCAGCAGGCCCCGCACCTTGAGGAGCAGGCACGGAAACGGCTCGCTCGCCCAGTCCGGGCGCGGCTCCGGTGTCCGCGCTGCCACCGATGCCTGGAGATTTACCGCAACCGCCGGAACGGGACTGGCCGGCGCGGTCACGGGCGGGGCCACCACCTCCACGACCGGCGCCCTGACCACAACCGCCTCAACACGCGTGGACGGCAGGTCGATCACGCGCGCCGTCACCATCGGGAGCGGCGGCGCGCTGACCGGCACCGGCATGGACATCGGCTTGTCGGCAAACAGCGCGTCGAGATAGAGAGTGAGGGCCTCGGCCTGCTCGGCGAGCAACACCTGGGTTTCGGGTTTCGGCGTGTTCATGCGCTTTGCACGGCCGGGACCGGCGCCGCCTCGGGAATCAGGGTTTCGAGCAGCGCGGCATACGCCAGCACACTGCGCGCGGAACGGCTGAGCGTGGACAGCGGCACCGCCATGCGGCTGGCCTCGCGCAACTGCGTGTCCACCGGAATCACGCCATTCCACAATTGCGCGGCATGCTGCACGCGCAACTGTTCGAGCGCTTCACGCGCGGCGTGCGTGCGCTGATCGTAGAGCGTCGGCACAATGGTGTACGGCAAGGGGCTCTTGCGCGCGCGTTCGATCATGCCGAGCGTGCGCAACATGCGCTCCAGCCCCTTGATCGCCAGAAACTCGGTCTGCACCGGAATAATCAAATGGTCGCAGGCGCCGAGCGCATTCACCATGAGCACGCCCAGCGTCGGCGGACAATCGAGCAGCACGAAATCGAAGCGCGTCGTCACGAGCGCCAGCGCATCGGCCAGTACCCGTCCCATGCCCTCGCGCGCGCCCAACTGGCGGTCGAGCGTGGCCATGGCCGTCGAGGCCGGCAGCAGCGACAGGTTGTCGAGGCGCGTCGGGCGGATGCCTTGGTCGAGCAGGCCGGCTGTCGCCGGACCGGCCGACCGAAACAGTTGATAGACCCCGGGCTCGACGGTTTCGGGGTCGAGGCGGAAATAGGAGGTCAGCGAACCATGCGGGTCCATGTCCACCAGCAAGGTACGGCTGCCGCGTCCGGCCAGCAGCCCGGCGAGGGTGATGGCGGTGGTGGTCTTTCCCACCCCGCCCTTCTGGTTGGCAACCGCCCAGGTTTTCATGGGCGCGCTGGAGCCGCGGGCGGTGCGGCCGGGGCCGTGACCGGCGCCGTATCGATGGCCGGCGCCGCATCCACCGGCGCACCGGCGCTCTGCCCGCCTTCCTGCGGTTGATCGCGCAGGCGACGCGCGCTCGGGTCGGCCAGAACCACCAGCGCCACGCGGCGGTTGGCATTGCGCCCTTCCGGCGTGGCGTTGTCGGCAATTGCGTGGTGCTCGCCATAACCGATCGCCGCCATGCGCTCCGGCTGGATGCCGGAGCTGGAAAAAAGGCGCACGACACTCGCGGCGCGCGCCGCCGACAGTTCCCAGTTGGACGGGAAGGCGGGCGTGCGGATCGGCTTGTTGTCGGTAAATCCCTCAACGTGGATGGGATTGGGATAACGGCCCAGGATCACGGCAATCTTCTCGAGCGTGGCAATCGCCGTCGTTGACGCAATCCGAGCGCTGCCACTCGGGAACAGGATGCTGGTCTTGATCTCCACCTCCATCCAGAACTTGTTGCGTCGCACGTTGACCAGATCCTTGTCGATCAGCGCGGCCAGCGCCTGCTCCATCTCCTTGGCCATCTGTGTGATCACCTTGGTGCGTTCTGCGTCAACCCTGGCCTGTGCTGCCGCTGCCGCCGCGCGCTGATCGGGCGCAGGTTTGAGCATCGGCAGTTGCACCGGCGGGATGTTGCCGGGCTTTGCCGGTGGTGTCGGATTCTGCTCGTGGTTCGGCACGGGTGGCGCACGCATCGGGTTACCGAGTTGCACGGGGTCGAGGCTCTTGGCGGGCGCGCGGAACGCCGCGACCAGCGAATCGGACAACACGCGGTACTTGCCCTCGTTGACCGCCGAGACCGAGTACATCACCACGAAGAATGCGAACAGCAGCGTAATAAAATCCGCGTACGACACCAGCCAGCGCTCGTGGTTTTCGTGTTCCTCGTGTTTCTTTTTGCGCGCCATTCTATAAACCAGTTTTAAGTTGTTAGTTCTTAGTTTTAAATTAAGGAATCATCAACTCATAACTTAGAACTAAAAACTAAGAACTGCTTTTTAGTGGATGTAGCCATT
>CAYHES010000324.1:0-2660 GCA_964355495.1 uncultured Acidiferrobacterales bacterium | reverse complement strand
TGCAGTGGCTGAAGATAGGCGGAGTATGCCATGTTTTTTAACACAGTAGAATTAACCGGTTGCTAAAAAAATAGTTGTCGGGTGCGTTCCACGCACCAGGGGCGGTGCGCGTAGCGCACCCTACATACAGGAATCAAACGTCCTGCGCTTACCGCGCCAAGGTGCTGTAGAGAATTTTCTAGCGCGCCGCTTCCCGCCAGGAGCCGTCGGGCTGTTGGCACAGATGAATGTCCTTCTGGTGGACCGGTGCGGAACGGAGTTCGACGCGATGACGCAGCGTGACGCACGGCCGGCCGTCGCGTGTCCATGTTTCGTTCAGGACCACACTGCCACGGTTCGTGCTGTCCGGGTTCTTCCAACTGCTCTGTGCCCCGGACTTGCCGTTCTTGAGCACGGCGTCGGTGGCGGCGCTGGCCAGGCGTTCGTCTTCGGCGGTAAACCCGCTGCGTTCATCCAGCCCCATCATGCCCCGCAAACCTTTGCCGACATCGCCGATCAAGCGGAACGGTGCGCCAATGACGCCTCCAATGACGCCCTTCACCGCGCCTTCACCGCGCCTTCGCCGGCCTTCTGGCCGACGCTTGCCGCCCGGTCAACCACCTGATTGGCGCGATCGAGGATGCCCGGCAACGCTTCGCGGGTCGCCCGCACTTCGGCCAACACCGACGGGATGCGGGGCTCGACAACGCGCACCGCGGCGCTGGCGTTGTTGATGGCCTTGGCGCTGGTGTCGACCAGTGGCGGCAGAGTTTTGCGCACCTCCTGCACCTCGGCCACGATGCCGGGCACCAGCTCGCGGGTGGCCTTCACCTCCTTGAGGATCGGCGGAATCAGGTCGCGGATAGCATCGACCCCGCGTAGCACCGGCTCGACCTTCTGCGAGGTCCGTTCAATCGATGTCAGCAACTCCGGTACCTGCTCGCGCAGCGCGCCAATCTGATAGGCGACATAGGCGAGCGCCAGCGCCAAGGCGGCCAACGCGACGCTCAGGAACGTCGTCGCCAGAAACCGCGCTTGATCGGCTGGGGTCAGTTTGCGCCACATGAACGATTTGTTGTGATCGACCAGAGATAGACGAGCAGCCCGGTGGCTGCTCCGATGAAATGGCTTATGGGAACCGGCACGACCTGACTGTCATCGATGTGAACCACGGCAAACTGGCCCAGCCAGATATCCAGGAGCAGCCGGCCGGCGCACAGCAAAAGAATTGCCAACCACATCCCGCGCCCGGGCCCGGCTTCCCGCCAGCCGTGCAAGGCCAGATAGACGGTGCTGGCCATTGCGATTCCGGACAACCCGCCATAAGTGGCCATGTCCGGTAGTGAAATCAGCATCACCAGGCTGATCGCCAGGGCCGAGAGCAGACACAGAAACGCGAAGTGTCGATACGTGCGAGACTCGATCAGCCAGCCGGTGACGCTGAGAACGAGCGTATCCCATAACAGGTGGCTCGCGGAAAAGTGCACCCAGTGTCCGGTTACCAGCCGCCACAACTCGCCGGCGAAGATCGCGGAACGATCGTAGACCATGGCTGCGCCCGCACCCGGCAATAGGTACGCGACCAGCGCGGGCGCCACGAGTAGCAGCGTCCAGCGGGCGGTTGGTGCGGATCTCAACGACGCCGGCGCAGCCATGCGTAGCCACCGATCAACCCGAGTAACGCCGGAAACATCCAGCCAAGACTGCCGCCGCCGCTGTACCCGGGGCGATGAACCACTTTATATTGCTCCGGCTCCTTTTTGATCTTGTCTTTAAAGAGCGCGAGTTGCTGGTCGAGGTTGCCGACAAGTTCCTTTGCTGCCTGTTGAAATCCCTGTTCGCTGTCGTGACGCAGTTCTTCGCTCAGGTTTACCGGCGTCGCGTTGCCCCTGACCTGGCTCACGCCCGGCGCCCGGAACAGCATCTTCCGGCTTTTAATATCGTATACGACCGCATCCATCATGGTCTGGGTCGTGTTCTTCTCGGCCGGAATCACGTAGGTACCGACAACGGTCCAGTACAAGAGCGAGGCGGCACCTTCATCGGTAAACTGGACCTGGTCATAGGCCAGTAATGCGATCGCGTCAATTCCGTACATGGTACGGATCTGATCCAGATTGGCGAAACTGCCTCGCGGTGTCAGGTAGGCCGAAGGAATGATCTCGATCGAACCGACATAGGGATATTTGCGGAAATGCTCGCTGACCTCCTTCATCAGGTCGGTTTTTTGCTTTTCGGTCAACACCATTCCGGACGGCGCTCTCGACATGCCCGGCATCAACTCCTGCCAGAAGTTTCGATCACGGCGACTGCCGGCATCGGGCACGAATGCGATCGCGACCTTGATCGGGATCGACATCACCGGGACGGCCGGTCGCTCAATCGGCTCGGACTGGCCGGGATAAAGATAATCGACCACGCTCGAATAGTAGCGTGCCTGGGTCGCGCAGCCCGCGACCACCGCCAGCAGCAACACCGTCGCTCCGCACACGACCCACAACTTCAGGTTCTTCGTCATGACCAAGCTCCTTGTGATCACTAATAATGCGATGGAATAGTCTCGGGCGAGGCTCGTTATCCAGTCGGGCTTACCTCGCGTAAACCGAGATTCGTTGAGCACCAGCGTTGCCGGACCAGGTCGATGTGGATTGTTGTTCTGGTATGGCACGCTCGAACCCTTG
>CAYHES010000323.1:0-2664 GCA_964355495.1 uncultured Acidiferrobacterales bacterium | reverse complement strand
TCACCGAATCCTGGATGGTGCGCAGCATGATGCCGTGGTCGCTGTTGCCCCAGGCAACATTGTCGCGCACCGTCTGGTTACGCACCTCCATGAGCGCCAGCCCGCCGCGGTTGC
Source organism: uncultured Acidiferrobacterales bacterium (assembly GCA_964355495.1). Classification (GTDB taxonomy): domain Bacteria; phylum Pseudomonadota; class Gammaproteobacteria; order Acidiferrobacterales; family UBA6901; genus UBA6901. Next base: position 2,550 of record CAYHES010000323.1, on the reverse strand, counting down.
GGTAGGACTCGTTGCGCTCCCACAGGTTGTGATGGGAGTTCATGTAGTGCGTGCCGTAGCGCAGGTCATGCATGCGATTGCCGCGGAACACGGCGTGGTGCGACACGTCCACGTAGATGCCGTCGCGCGTGAAGCTGATATGGTTGTCGAGGATCCGGGCACCGGTGGTATTGTACAGCTGGATGCCGTTGCCGCGCTGCGCCGACTGCAGGTCGCGCCGGCCGACGATCAGGTTGTTCGCGACCTCGACGTCGTTGGCGCGCTCGATCCACAGGCCGAACAGGGTGTGCACCACGTCGTTGTTGCGCACCACCGCGCGGTGCGCGCCCGGCTCGATGTAAATGCCGGCGTTCTGGGAGGTCAGGTCGGCGCCGCTGTCGCGGATGATCAGGCCTTCGATGGTGACGTCCGGCGCCTTGACGCGAATGACGTCGCCCCGATGGTCGCCACTCAGCGTGGGGCGGTTGTGCCCGCGCAGGATCAGCGGCTTGTCGAACAGCAGATGTTCCCGGTAATCGCCGCGTTCCACCGTGATCGTGTCGCCGGCGCGCGCCTGGCGCACGGCCTGCGCGATGGACTCGCCCGGCCGTACATGCCACTCGGCGCCTTCGGCCGCGGCCGCAAGCGCCATCCACGCGCCGAGCGCCGGCAGCCATCCGCCGCGCCGCAGGCTCGATCCCGGGCATCTCATCAGTACAGCCATTTCAACTGCGGCAGGCCATGCAGGAAGCCGAGCACACCGATACCCTTCATGATCAGGAACAGCGCCGCACCGATGAGCAGATTCTTCATCCCCACGTAGGACATCATGTCGGCCCAGGACGCCGGACGGAAACGGCGTCCCCACCACGGGCCTTCCTTCACATACGGCTTGCAGTACATGCGCACCACCAACTCGTAGGCGCTCCAGGCCAGCCACCAACCGAGAATGATGCCGGGGCCAAGCTTGCCGGCGGCGCCGAGCAGCCAGGCCCAGGTGACCAGCACGGCGAGCGCGATGCTGCTCGCCTGCATCAGCAAGGGACGGGTGAGGAATTTGCCGCTCCATGGGAACAGATGGTCGATGACCTCGGCGCGCAGCCAGGCGAGCAGCCCGAGGCGCGGTTCCTCCGGCGTTATCACTGTCGGCATCGGCACCAATGGAATGTAGTAACCGTCGGCACCGATCGGCGTGAGCAGCTGAGCGGCTCTGGTACGCTGCTTGCGCTCCTTGGCGAGCGGCGGGCAGGCGTGGCTGTCGTAATACATGACCATGCAGTCGAGGCACAGCAGGCACTCGCGCTGGTCGATGCGGCCCGATGCATCGATGGCGAGCGAGGTGCAACCGGCGGCGCAGGCATCGCACGGTCCGCATTCGGACTTGCGCTTGAGCCCCCACCAGCGGAACGTCGAGGGCACGGCGAGGCTCGCGCCCAGCGGGCACAGGTATTTGCAGAACGGCCGCTCGATGAACAGCGCCGCGCCGAACAGTACCAGCCAGAACGTCACGAACGGCCAGGAGCGGTTCCACACACCGACCAGGAACGTGGTCTTGAACGGCTCGATCTCGGCCAGCTTCTCGGCCAGGCCCAGCGAGTAGAACGACATGCCGAGCAGTCCGGCGAAGACGATGTATTTCGTCCACTTGAGGCGCTCGTGCAGCCACGCCGGCGGTTGGCGCTGGAATCGCTTCAAGCCGAGCTTGCCGGCGATGTTGTAGGCGACCTCGGTCAGCGCGCCATAGGGACAGAGCCAGCCGCAGAACATGCCGCGTCCCCAGAAGAACGTGGTGACCATGATGAACAGCCAGAACAGGAAAATAAACGGATCGGTGAGGAACAGTTCCCATTCCCACTTGAACAGGATCGAGTGGAACCAGGTGAGCACCTGGGTGATCGACGGCTGCGCCAGGAGATAGAAACCGGCGAAGCCGATGCTGGCGAGCCACAGCGCGTACTTGGGGACCGATACCCAGCGCTTGTCCTTGCGGCTGGCGCGGCGCACGAGCGCATCGCGCGCGGCATACATCGCGGCCGCCGCCGCGAGCAGCATCACGAACAACACGATTTCGACCAGGCGTGCGCGCCAGATTTCCAGCCACAGCGGTGTCGGCCGCTCGTAGGCGGGTCGCCCGCCATCGAGGTACTCACTGGGCACCCAGTTTTCCCTGTCGAAGTTGATGAAGGTCCTGGCCCCGGTCTGCCTGTCCACCTTGTTGGCCAGGAACACCAAATGCCAGGGATAAGCGGCACTGAAATGCCGACCGCGGATGATGAAGATACCGGATTCGCGGAAGGCCGGGGCGCCGGCGGCGCGCACTTCGTAGAGATTGAGATAATCGGTGTCGCGGAAGGTGAGGCTGTCCATCTCCTGCGCCACCTGGATGCGATCGTAGATGCCGCCGCGCACGAAGCCGGAGCCCTTGAACGAGGCCACGCCGTTGGCGATGATGAAAATCGCCTGCTCGCCGGGTTTGAGGTCGGCGATCAGGCGGCGGTAATTCTCCTCGCCGAGGATGCTGATGCCGATGGTCGGCGGATTCAGGCAGCCGAAATACATGTCGATATACGG
>CAYHES010000322.1:0-2690 GCA_964355495.1 uncultured Acidiferrobacterales bacterium | reverse complement strand
ATCACTCCCCCTCTCCCGCATCAGCGGGAGAGGGCAAGGGGTGAGGGCTTCCTTCTTTAATCACTCACCCTCTCCCGCCCCCCACCCTCATTCCCTCTCCCGCTGATGCGGGAGAGGGAGGCGAGCCGAGACGCGCGACGCGCGCATTTCGTTTACTCTGGGAGAGGGCAAAGGGTGAGGGCTTCATTTATTTTCCTTAGCTAAGGATTTTCAGGGCCGGTTCGCCGGCCCTTTTCTTTTTCGTTCTTTTACTTATTCCCTGGCGACGCACCCACCCCGCTCAGGTAAAATTCCGCCCTATGAAAATCTGCCTGGTCTCCGATTCCCACGATCACCGCCGTCTGTTGGCCTCCGCCGTCACAGAAGCCAAAGGCCTCGGCGCCCAGGTGGTGCTGCATTGCGGCGATCTGGTCGCACCGTCCACCCTGCATTCCATCACCAAACTCGGCTTGCCGATTCACATCATCTACGGCAACAACACCGGCGACCTGTTCCACCTGAGCCGCATTGCCGCCGAGTCGAAGGGCCTCGTGATCTATCACGGCCAGGACGCTTCGTTCACACTCGCCGGAAAACGCATTTTCATGGTGCACTACCCGCACTACGCCAAGGCCATGGCCACCACCGGTGACTACGACCTGGTGTGCAACGGCCACGAGCACAAGGCGAAGATCGAAGAAATCGTCAACGTGAAAGGTGGAAAAACCCTGCGTCTCGATCCGGGCACGACCGCCGGCATCGGCAGCAAGCCGACCTATATTCTTGGCGATCTGGAAAAAATGCAGTTTGAGATCCGCGATGTGCCGCTGGAGGACATTCCGGCCGCGGAACCGGTCAGCAAGAGCGTGGTTGGCTGACACCACTACTTTGGCATCCTCCACTGGGGAGAGCGCCTCCGGGCTCCTGCTTGCGCAGGAAGGACACCAGAAGCATTACAACACCGCGCAGTTGGCCTTCAGGGTCGTCGCGTGTTCGGTCGCCATCGGGTGCAGGCCGAGCGTGGCGAACAGCCGCCGGTCCTTGTCGGTATCCGGGTTCGGCGTGGTGAGCAGCTTGTCGCCATAGAAGATCGAGTTGGCGCCGGCGAAAAAGCACATGGCCTGCAAGTAATCCGGCATCTCCTGACGCCCCGCCGACAGCCGCACCATGCTGGTCGGCATGCAGAGGCGCGCGACCGCGATGGTGCGCACGAACTCGATGGGTTCAAGCGCCGGCAGCTCGGAGAGCGGCGTGCCGGGGATGCGCACCAGCAGATTGATGGGCACGCTCTCCGGCGCCGGATCGAGTGACGCAAGTTGGGCAATGAGTCCGGCGCGTGCACTGCGTGACTCGCCCAGGCCGACGATGCCGCCGCAGCACACCTTCAACCCGGTAGCGCGCACCTTGCCCAGGGTATCGAGACGGTCGTCGTAGCCATGCGTGGAAATGACCTCGCCGTAATACTCGGGCGCGGTGTCCAGGTTGTGGTTGTAGTAATCGAGCCCGGCGTCGCGCAGTTGTTCGGCCTGACCGGCCTTCAGCATGCCGAGCGTGGTGCAGGTTTCCATGCCGAGCGCCTTGACGGCGCGCACCATCTCCAGCACCGGCTGCAAATCCTTTTTCTTCGGACCGCGCCAGGCCGCGCCCATGCAGAAGCGGGTCGCACCCCTGGCCTTGGCGGCACGTGCCGACGCCAGCACCTCGCTCAACGGCAGGAGTCCTTCGCTGTCGACGCCGGTGTGGTAGCGCGCCGATTGCGAGCAGTAGCCGCAGTCCTCGGAACAGCCGCCGGTCTTGATGGACAGCAGCGTGCTCACCTGCACCGCATTCGGGTCAAAATGCAGGCGGTGGAGGCTGTGCGCCTTGAAGAGCAAATCGTTGAACGGCAGCGCGAACAGCGCCTCGACATCGGCCACGCAATACGCCATGAGGGGGACTCCGGGAATGCTCGGGCACGCCAAGTTAGGGGATGGACTGCCGCTTGTCAACCTGTCGGCTCCAGGCAGGTTGACGCTGATATTCAGACGCGCGCGGACTGGCCGGAGGCGGCCTGCTCGGTGACGCCTTTGAGGCGAACGACATTGAGCAGTTTCACGTTCCGTCCCTGGACCGTGATGAGTTTTTCATCCTGAAAGCGCGAGAACAGACGGCTCACCGTTTCGAGCGCCAGCCCGAGGTAGTCGCCCAGGTCTTGGCGCGACATGGGCAGATGCAGGTCGGTGGGCGAATGGCCAAGCAGCTGGTAGCGCTTGGAAAAGCTGAGCAGGAACGCGGCGAGCCGCTCCTCGGCCTTCATGCGTCCGAGCATGAGAAGCTGCACCTCCTCATCGGCCAATTCGCGGCTCATGAGGCGAAACAACTGGTGCTGCAGGCCCGGCACCTCACGCGCCAGGGCCTCGAGCTTTCCGAAGGGCAGCTCACAGACTTCAGTGGTTTCGAGCGCGATCACGTCGCAGGGGTGTTTATCGCTGTTGATGGCGTCGATGCCAAGCAGCTCGCCCGGCAAATGAAAACCGGTGATTTGCACGCTGCCATCGGAGGCGATCTCGCACGTCTTGGTGCTACCGGTACGAATGGCGAACAGCGAACGGAACGGGTCGCCGACCCGGTACAGGAATTCACCCTTGCTGAGCTTGCGGTGACTCTTGACGGTGCCTTCGAGTGCGCGCATGTCGTCAGCATTCAACCCCAGGGGCAGGCACAGGTCGCGC
>CAYHES010000321.1:0-2698 GCA_964355495.1 uncultured Acidiferrobacterales bacterium | reverse complement strand
TCTTCCAGCCGTTGCCCGGCGTGCGGATTGCCCGTCAGTTCCGCCGCCATGACGGCCGACACCGCCGGCGGAATGGCGAGTGGCGGCAGCAGTTCACGCATGGCGGGGTCCAGGCGCTGGAAGACTTCCGAGGCAAGGTAATCGAATGTGGTTTGATCGCCCTGCTCCATGCGCGGATCGCCAGCGGCCGTGGCGTCGGGTGTTTCGAGCAGCAGCATGAGTCCCGCCGCCCAGCCATGGGTGCGGGCATGCAGTTGGTGGAGTGCGGCCGCAGAAGGCGCGGCGCGTTTTCCGCATTGCAGTTTCGCCATCGCGGCGGTTTCCTCCAGCGTGAAGCGCAACGTGTCCCAATCCAGCATCACCAATGCACCTTCAGCGCGCCGCCGGGCCAGCGCCGCGGGCGGGGCCTGCCGGCTCAGGTACAGGAGACGCATGCCGGGTGGCAGGGCGGTGAGCCCTTCGGCCAGAAAACCGTGCAGCGCGGCGTCGGCGCCGACCTCCTGATAATTGTCGAGCACCAGCACCGTGTCGGCCGGCAGTACATGGGCAAGCATTTCAAACAAGTGTTTGGCAAACGCCGGCAGGCCGAGCTGATACTCGGCCGTCAGCAGCGGCAGTTTCGTGGCCCGGCGCGGTGCGATGCGTTGCGCGGCCAGGCGCAGGTAGTACACGAAGCTCGCCGGATCGGCGTTGTCGGCTTCGAGTTGTAACCACAGACAGGGACGGTGGCGTGCCTTCAGGTAACTCGCGGCCAGGGTGGTCTTGCCGGCGCCGGCCGGCGCGGTGAAGAAACTGACCGGACGGCGGCCGGCGTCATCGAGGACCTTGTACAGGCGTTTGCGTTCGCAGACGCTCGCCAGCAACGGCGGGGAAATTTTCGCCAACGCCGGCGGCGCGACCCTGGGGCGGCGCGCGGCGCGTCGGTCTTTTGTGGCGGGTGGCCGTTTCAGCCGGGATGAGACAGGCATGGGGCGCGCAGTGGCTGAAAGCCGGGATCGGCCGAATTAGTAGATGCAATTCTCAGACCAGTCCAACTGCGATGCAAATAAGCGGACTCTGATGCGAATGGCACTTACTGAAAGGAGAAAACCTCTGATTACGTCGTCATTCCGGCGAAAGCCGGAATCCAGGGTTTGAAAAAGCGTCGGCCGATAGGCCGATTCTGGATGCCAGCTTGCACTGGAAACTGCTCCTGCGTTTCCAGTACTTCCGCCATCCATGGCGGTCGCGCTGGCATGACGTGGTTCTTACTTGTGTGGCCTTAAGTAAGTGCCATGTGCGCCGTGCATCTTCGAGCCTGATTTCAGGCTGTGCCGAAGCTGACCCTTGGCAGGCCCTGCAGGTCCGGGCAGGTGGCCACGCCTTCATAGCCTTGCCCGGCAAGAACGGCATGCACGGCCGGCGCCTGATCAAAACCGTGTTCGAGCAGCAGAAAGCCGCCGCGGCGCAGATGCCGGCGCGCGTCAGCGGCAATGACGCGTATGGCCGACAGGCCATCGGCACCGGCGACCAGCGCACCGCGGGGCTCGAAGCGCACGTCGCCTTGCGTCAGATGCGGGTCCTGCTCGGCGATGTAGGGCGGGTTGCTGACGATCATGTCCAGCACCTCGTCGGCGAGTGGGTCCAGCCATTCACCGTGACGAAATTCGACATTGGCGATTGCCAGCCGGATGGCATTCGCCTGGGCGATGGCGAGAGCTGCCGCGGAGGCATCGGTTGCAATCACCCGGCAGCGCGGGCGCTCCTTGGCGATCGCCAGTGCGATCGCGCCCGAGCCGGTGCCGAGATCGGCGACGGTCCAGTCCGCATCTTCGGGAATGCGTGCCAGTGCCTGTTCGACGAGCAGCTCGGTTTCGGGGCGCGGGATGAGCACGTCCGGGGTCACGCGCAGGTCGAGCGACCAGAATTCGCGTTTGCCGGTGAGATAGGCGACCGGCTCGCCGCGCGCACGGCGCGCGAGCAGCTCGCCCAGTCGCGCTTCGTTCTCCGGAGACAGGGGTTCTTGTGCGCGCGTGATGAGTGCGGTGCGCGCGAGGCCGGCGACGTGCATCAGCAGCACCTCGGCATCGAGGCGCGGCGAGGGCGAGGCGGTGAGCGCCGCTGTTGCCTTCTGGATAAATTGATCGATGGTCATCGGCAAGACGGGAAATGTAGGGTGCGCTTGCGCACCAAATATGAGCGGTGCGCAAGCGCACCCTACGTGAATGTTTTCAGCCCGCCAACGCCGCGAGTTTGTCGGCCTGATCCTCGGCAATAATCGGATCTATGAGGTCGTCGAGCTCGCCATCCATGATGCGTTCGATCTTGTAGAGCGTCAGGTTGATGCGGTGGTCGGTGACGCGCCCCTGCGGAAAATTGTAGGTGCGGATGCGGTCCGAACGGTCGCCACTGCCGACCTGGCTCTTGCGCGAGGCGGCTTCGGTCTCGCGTTGCTTGCGCTGTTCCGCCTCCAGCAGGCGCGCGGACAGCAGGCTCATGGCGCGCGAGCGGTTCTTGTGTTGCGAGCGCTCGTCCTGGCATTCGACCACGATGCCGCTCGGCAGGTGGGTGATGCGGATCGCCGAGTCGGTCTTGTTCACGTGCTGGCCGCCGGCGCCGCTGGCGCGGAAAGTATCGACCTTGAGGTCGGCGGGATTGAGCACGATGGCGTCGATCTCCTCGGCCTCGGGCAGGATCGCCACGGTGCAGGCCGAGGTGT
>CAYHES010000320.1:0-2715 GCA_964355495.1 uncultured Acidiferrobacterales bacterium | reverse complement strand
CGGCGAGCAACAGGGGTAGCGAGCGGGCAAGCAGGCGGTTCATGGTTCCTGTCCTTAATAAGGCGCGCTAGAATCGTCGTGGTGAAAAAAGAGATTCTGATCTTCCGGCATTTCCCGACCGAAGGCCCCGGCTACTTCGCCCGGTTCCTCGACCGCCAGGGCATTCCGCACCGCACCATCAAGATCGATGAGGGCGAACCCGTCCCGGAAAGCATAGCCGATATCCCCGGGCTTGTGCTCATGGGCGGGCCGATGAGCGTAAACGATCCCTTGCCGTGGATTCCGAAGGTACTCCAGCTTATCCGTGCAGCCGTGGCAGCCGATGTCCCGGTGCTCGGCCACTGCCTCGGCGGCCAGCTACTGAGCAAGGCGCTCGGCGGGCGTGTGCGCGAGAGTCGCGCGAAAGAGTTTGGCTGGCTGCCGGTAACAGCAGTGGATTCACCGCTGACAAGCGCCTGGCTGGATGACCTGCCACCACACTTCGAGGTTTTTCACTGGCACGGCGAGACCTTCAGCATTCCACCAGGAGCAACGCACATATTAAGGAGTCGCTACTGCCGCAATCAGGCGTTCGTGATCGGTAAAAGCCTCGGGCTCCAGTGCCACATCGAGATGACCCCGGAGCTGGTGCGCACCTGGGCGCGCGCCGGCGCCGGTGAAATCGCCCGCGCCCTGCCGGCCGCGAGTGTGCAGCGACCCGCGCAGATGCGGATCAGCCTGCCGGAGCGGGCCGCGCGACTCAACCGCGTTGCCGACGTGTTGTACACGCGCTGGGTCCAGGGCCTGAAATACTAGTGTCATGTTTCACAACTGACAGACCGGCCTTATCGGGCAGTAGGTCGGCCTTTAGGCCGACACGTCGCCCTGAAGGGCGACCTAATCCGTGCAGTCGTCTCCCGCTTTGCGGGAGAGGGGGAGTTGGTGAGAGAAACATGAGGAACCCTCTCCCCATCCCTCTCCCGCTTTGCGGGAGAGGGGGAGTTGGTGAGAATCTATGTTAAGAATTGGGGTTGATCTTGGCGGCACCAAGACCGAAGGCATCGTCATGGGCGATGCGGGCGAGATACTGGCGCGCGAACGCCGGCCGACACCGCGGGCGGACGGCTATCACGCCATACTCACCGACATCCGGGACCTCGTACTGGAACTGGAGCGGCACACCGGCGCACGTTGCCGCGTTGGCCTCGGCACGCCGGGCGCGATCTCGGCCAAGACCGGGCTCCTCAAGAACTCCAACACCGTCTGTCTCAACGGCCGGCCCGTGAAACAGGATCTTGAGCATCTGCTGGCGCGCGAAATCCGCATCGCCAACGATGCCAACTGTTTCGCGCTGTCCGAGGCGCTGGATGGCGCCGCACAGGACACGCCGGTGGTATTCGGCGTGATCCTGGGCACCGGCGTCGGCGGCGGCATCGTCGTCAACGGCCGGCTGCTCGAAGGCGCGCAGCACATCGCCGGCGAGTGGGGGCACAACGTGCTGGAACCGGACGGCCCGCTCTGCTACTGCGGCAAGCGCGGCTGCGTCGAGACGTTCCTGTCCGGGCCGGGACTGGCGCGCGACTTTGCCGCACATGGCGGCGATGCCACGCTCGATGCACGCGCGATCGCCACGGCTGCCGAGCACGGCGACGTGCTCGCCGAGGCCGCGATGCAACGCTACCTCGATCGCTTCGGGCGCGCGCTGTCCATGGTGATCAACATTCTCGATCCCGACGCCATCGTGCTGGGCGGCGGCCTGTCGAATATCGCCCGCCTCTATACCGAAGGTCGCGAGCATGTCGCCCGGCACACCTTTAATGATGAGTTGCGTACCCGGATCCTGCCGAACCTGCACGGCGACTCCTCCGGCGTACGCGGCGCCGCCCAGCTCTGGCCAGTTTGACCAGCCGGGCGCATAACCCATGTGGATGATGTGGTCTGCAAAGTATCCTGCCTGGCTATTCGAATTTGATTCTCGTCAAAGCAACGACACGACGATACCTGACAGAATTCGCGCTCGCCCGGAGGGTTCCGGTTAATTTCGAAAAGGAGTAAAAGCATGAAACGTCGACTCATACAGGGGGCCATTCTTGCCCTCGCGGTCAGCGGTATTACGGTGCCGACTCTGGCCGCGGATCAGACCAGCGCTAAGGACCAGACACAGGCCCGCGATCAGATCCGCGACCAGGACATCTACGGTTCGCAGCTCATGACCGCGCAGGAGCGCGACGCACACCGCAACAAGATGCGTGCCGCCAAGACCGAGCAGGAGCGCGAGCGCATCCGCGCCGAACACCACGAGCAGATGAAGGTGCGCGCCAAGGAACGCGGCGTCACCCTGCCGGATGAACCGCCAGCCGGGCGCGGCCCGGGCATGGGACCCGGCGGCGGCATGGGTCCGGGCGGTGGCATGGGACCAGGTGGTGGCGGTCGCAAGTAAACATTTCACCGCCTGCACCTCTATCAGGTGCAGCGCAACAAGCGGTATCATCCGGGGCGCACAGCGCCCTGGTTCTTTTCCGGCGCAGCCCCAACCCACTCACCGCAGGAACAAAAAACCATGACCATGCGTAGCCTCCTCACGTTTTCCGTCCTCACCCTGCTCGCTCCCTGTTCGTTGCTGGCCAGCGCAGCGGACACCGCCCCGGTGGTGCGCTACGCGGTGGAGGGTAAATACGAAAATGTGCGCGATGACCTCGTCAATGCCATCACCGGCCGCGGCCTGGTGATCGACCA
>CAYHES010000319.1:0-2720 GCA_964355495.1 uncultured Acidiferrobacterales bacterium | reverse complement strand
TCCTCCACCGTGCCCTGGGTAATGAGCTTGTAGACGAACACCGCCTTGTCCTGGCCGATGCGGTGCGCGCGGTCGGTGGCCTGGCGTTCGACCGCCGGATTCCACCACGGGTCGTAGTGGATCACGGTGTCGGCGGCGGTAAGATTCAGGCCGGTGCCGCCGGCTTTGAGGCTGATGAGAAACAGCGGCACCGCGCCGGACTGGAAACGATCGATCGGCGTGGCGCGGTCCTTGGTGTCGCCGGTCAGCAGCACGTAGTCGATCTCGCGTTCCTTCAGCTCTGCCTCGATCAGCGCCAGCATGCTGGTGAACTGTGAGAACAGCAGCACCCGCCGGCCCTCCTCGATCAGCTCCGGCAACATGTCCATGAGCAGTTCCAGCTTGGCCGAGTGTTTGACCTTCTTCGCGCTGTCGAGCTTGAGCAGGCGCGGGTCGCAACAGACTTGGCGGAGTTTCAACAGCGCATCGAGAATCACGATCTGGCTGCGCGCCAAACCTTTCTTCTCGATCTCGCGCCGTACCTTGTCGTGCATGGCCAGGCGAATGCTCTCGTACAGATCGCGCTGCGCGCCGTCGAGTTCCACCGGGCGCACGATCTCGGTCTTGGGCGGCAGCTCGGTCGCGACTTGCTCCTTGGTGCGGCGCAGCAGGAACGGCGCCACGCGCCGCGCCAGAGCGGCCCGGCGCTCCGGGTCGCCGTGTTTTTCGATGGGCGTGCGGAACAGCCGCCGGAATTGGCGCTCGTCGCCGAGCAGGCCGGGCATGAGAAAATGAAACAGCGACCACAGCTCGCCCAGGTGATTCTCCATGGGCGTGCCGGTGAGGCACAGGCGATGGCGCGCCTTGAGGGCGCGCGCGATCTCGGTGGACTTGGCCTTGGGGTTCTTGATGGTCTGCGCCTCGTCCAGGATCACCGTGTGATAGTCCTGCGCGAGCAGCGCCTCGGCATCGCGCGGCAGCAGCGGGTAGGTGGTGAACACGACATCATAATCGGCGAGTCGCGCGAATGCCTGGTGACGCGCGGCGCCGTGCAGCGTGAGCGTCTTGAGGCCCGGCGCGAAGCGCTCGGCCTCGCGCCGCCAGTTCACCATCAGGCTGGTGGGCGCCACCACGAGCGCCGGTTTGTCGAGGCGGCCGGCCTCCTTCTCCACCAGCAGGTACGCCAGTGCCTGTACGGTTTTGCCGAGCCCCATGTCGTCGGCCAGCACGCCGCCGAGTTCGTATTCGCGCAGGAACTGCAGCCAGTTGAGGCCGTCCTGCTGATAGGCGCGCAGTTCGGCCTTGAGTCCGGCGGGCGCGGGCACCGGGCAGATGCCCTGGAAGTCGCGCAAGCGCCGCCCCAGTTCGCGCAATTTTTCGCCGCCCTGCCAGGCGAGCTGGCCGACCGTGCCCTCGATGTCGCCAAGTTGCGCTGCCTGCGCGCGCGTGAGTTTGAGGCGTCCGTGTGCGTCGAGCGGTTTCTCGCGATAGAGCTCGATGAGAACCCCGAGCAGGGCACGCACCCGCGCGATCGGCATCGGTAGCAACCGGCCGTCCGGCAGGCGTGCGATGGCGTTCACATCGTCGCCGAGCCCGGCCAGGTTGGCGCGCGTGAGGCGCGCGTCGTTGAGCCAGGCAAGCAGTACCGGCAACAGGTTCACGCGCTCGCCGTCGAGAGTGACGCCCAGCTCCACGCCGAACCAGTCGATGCCCGTGCCTTCGTCGATGTCGCCGTACCACTCGGCGTCGGGTTCAGCGATGTGGTAGGGGTAGTTCGCGTCGATCTCCACCCGCCAGCCCGCGGCGCGCAACGCCGGCACGCCGCGGATGCCGAAATCGATGAGCGCATCGGCGCGGTCGTCGGCACCCATGATCCAGTCGTGCGCGCACTCCTTCGGCAAGTTGTTGAAGACACCAACGGATTGCAGCGGTTCGAAGCCCCATTCGCCCAAGGCGTGCAAGGCCTTCTTTTCCGCCTTGAAGTCGCGCGCGATGCGCGTGAGCGTTGCGCCTTCGACGCGCGTCAGCAACTCGCGCGCCTCGCCGGGCGACGCAGTGGTGCCATCGTAGTCGAAGGTGATGCGCGCGAGCTCGGTGTCCATGCGTTCGGCGCCCATGCGCCACTGGAAGTGCGAGGCGAGCGGCAGCGAGGTCTGCAACAGCCGCAACTGCGGCGTGGGCGCCACACGCCTTAGCGGCGCCTCATCGAGCACGCGCGGCAGGAGCGGCGAGTCGGTCGGGAGAAAGCGCGTGAGCGCCGCGCGCACGGTCGTAACCTGCGCCGCTGGCACCGGCGGTGCCGAGACGAGCGCCGCCTGCAACGTGGCGTCGAGCACCGATGACAGCGGCCCGCAACAGTGCGCCGCCGCATCGACATACCAGGGCGGGGAAACCGGCAGCAGCGCGCCGCCGCCTTCGATGTTCCATTCGAGCCGTTGCGTGCCATCGCTTCCCAGACGCCATGCCGGGTCGGCGCGGCGCGGCTCGCCGCGCGCGAGTGGCGGGGTCTCGCTGCCCCTCCAGTGGCAGCGTCCGGTGGCGAGCATGCGGTCGAGCATCTCGCCCGCCTCGCTGCCATGCAGTACATAATTTCCGGCCCCGGCAAAGGCTTGGGTGCGCGCGCCATCAAGCCAGCGCAGCAGGCGCCGGTCTTCTTCGGTGACGTAGCGTGCCTGGCTGGGTGCGCCGTGATGCAGTATCTGTGGTTTGCCGTTGCTGCCATCCTTGCGGATGCGCGTCAA
>CAYHES010000318.1:0-2729 GCA_964355495.1 uncultured Acidiferrobacterales bacterium | reverse complement strand
ACATCGTTGCGCTGGAAATAGATCTCAAGCAGCTTGCCCTTGAGTTCCTGGCGGGCCGGGTCCTTGACGATGGCGTCCTTGAGAATCTCCTCGGCCTGCTCATCGCGCCCATAGGCGAGATACACCTCGGCCTCGGCGATCGGATCCACCTCGTCCGTATGGATATTCCCCATGCCGCCCTGGCTGAAATCGCTCAGGAACGACGTATCGCTGGCGGCCGCCTGGCCGCTGCCATCGGTAATGCTGGCTTCGCTGGAGAGGCTGCTGCTGCTCAGAATACTCTCGGAGAACTCTTGAGAGGCGCGGCGGCGGCGATAGGCATACATGCCGCCTACACCCGCACCCAGAACGCCGAGAGCGCCGAGCAGCGCCAAAAGGAGCGGGTTATCCATGACACTGGTCAGGATTCCATCCAGAAGGTTCTCTTCCGGCACAACCGGCGCAGGCGCCGGTTTTGCCGCGACGGCGGGTTTCTTGGCGGGAGCCGCCTCGCCAGCCGGCTTTGGAGCCTCCGCGGGTTTCGCGGCCTGGGCGGCCTTGGCCGCATCCGCCGCCGCTTTGCCCTTGGCAGCCTTGTCTTGGGCAACTTTCTCTTGCGCGATCTTTTCCTGTGCCGCCTTCTCGGCCGCGGCCTTGGCTTCGGCGGCCTGCTTCTCCGCAGCCTGTTTCTGGGCCAGGGCAATATCCTTGTTCTCCAGCTCCACCAGGCGCTCGGTATTCTTGACCTGCTCTTGCAGCTTGCCGACGCGCTCGCGCATCTCCTTGTTCTGCATCTGCTTGGATTCAATGGCCTCTTCCAGCGTGGCCACGCGCTCGGTCAGGGCGCGCTGCTCCTTGCCGGCATCCTTCTTGGTTTCGACGCCTGGTGTTTTCGTGGATTCTTCAGGAATCTCCTGTTCGAGATTGGCGCGCACGATCTTGAGCAGATCGACCGGTACCGCTTTGCCGGATGCCGCTGACTTGTTTTTGCCCGCCTTCCCGGCCTTGGCCGTTTTCTCGGGTTTTTTGGCTCCGGCTTTCTTCGTCTCCGGCTTCGCAACCGTCTTGGGCGTTTCAATCTCGGCAACCGCAACGGCGCGGCTCGCACCGGCAAGCTTCAACTTGTATTCCTGCCAGGCATCGTACTGGGCACGGAATTCTTTCGCCGCCTGTGCCTTGGGTACAGCAGCAATGGCTTCGCGCTCCGGCACAGTAAGTATCTTGCCGGCCTTGAGATTGTTCACGTTGTTCCCGAAGAACGCCGATGGATTGGCGCGCAGCAAGGCGAGCATCACCTGCTGGGAGGTAAGCTCCCTGTCGGAATTGATCTTGCTTGCCACCACGCCGAGAGTCTCACCCGGCTTTACCGGCCCATACTCGTGCACCCCCGTGGAAACGCCGGCGGCAGCGGGCATCTCGGCAACTGGCGCCGGGGCAAGCTCGCTCACCACGGCCGGTGCCGGTTCGCTCGCTATTGGGGCAGTCGATGGGATAAAGGGTTCAACCTCCGCAGAGGCCGCGGCCGGCGCAGGAATGGATTCAACCTGGGTTGCCGCTGGAACTTCAGCCGGTGTGGCAACCGGGGCTTCAGCCGGTACAGCAGCCGGTTCGCCAGCGGCAAGCTGGGGCTTCTCGGCCGCCACTGCCTCGGCTTGCGGTTCCGTTACCGTTCCCAAGGGAGGCAATTCTTCGATCGGCGCGACCTCCGCAACCGGCGCGACTTCGACAACGGGGGCAACTTCAGGAACACTGGTTGCCGGAACATTGATTTCGGCGGCGGCGCCTGCGACCCACTGCGGGGGATCGAGCAAGGCGCTGTACTCACGAATCAGGTGACCGCCGCTCCAATCGACCTGAATCAGAAAATGCAGAAACGGCTCACGCACCGGGTTGTGGGTGGCAAGCTTGAGATAATACTGTCCGTTGGGATGCTGCCGTACCGTGTAAGTGATATCAAACAGGAATGCATTACGTTCGACGCCGGCAATGTCGAAGTCTGCACGTGAAGCGAGCGCAGCCTTGAGCGTCTTGATCTCCTGCGCGGACGGAGAAATAAGCTCGATCTGGCCGTTGAACGGTTCGTCCAGACCGGAGTGCACCGTCAGGCGCCCCAAGCCCAGGGCCTGAACCGCCATCGGCATCGCGATCAACGCCACCGTGAACAGAAGACGCAGTGTCAAGCGGGCACCACCATGCGCTTGATGCATCGGCCTCTTTCCCCCGTTTCCGTCCTGTAACACGTTCAAGATAGGCTTTAGTTACTTGGTGTTATGGAACTATAGTAGTAATAATCTTTATGAAGCACAAGTAACTATAGCTTACAAATAATCTTTCACCAATATTTCCCCAATCTGGACGGCGTTTTTGGCCGACCCCTTGCGGGCGTTATCCGCCACCACCCACATATTAAGACCGTGCGCATGGGAAATGTCCTGGCGGATGCGGCCCACATAGACCGAATCCGTGCCGACGGCCCCGATGGGTGTTGGAAAATCGCCCGGTTTGCGCCCGTCCATCACCACCACCCCGGGGGCTTTTTCCAGCAGGCGCCGCGCCCCGGCGGCGTCGAGCGGGCGGGAGGTTTCGACATGCAGCACGGTGCAGTACCCGAAGAACACCGGCATCAGGAACGCCGTCGGGTTCACCTGGATCGTGTCATCTGCCAGAATCCGGCGCGTTGCCCAAACAACTTCCATCTCATTTTCTGTATAGCCGTTGTCCAGCACGACATCAATGCGCGGCAGGCAGTT
>CAYHES010000317.1:0-2736 GCA_964355495.1 uncultured Acidiferrobacterales bacterium | reverse complement strand
TGCTGGCCGCGACCATTTCCATGGCGCGCGTGATCTTCTGCGTGTTTTGCACGCTTTTGATCTTGGTGCGGATTTCTTTGCCGATAGCCATTTGCTAAGTTTCGAGTCGCGAGTCGTGTGTCGCGAGTAACAAGCCCGAGATCGTGATTCCTTCGACTCTCGACTCGAGACTCATGGCTCGCGACTCTGTTCAGTTTACCAGCTGGAGTGAGCCTTGAAGTCATCGAGCGCGGCGCGCAGCTTTTTCTCGAGGTCGTCGCTGTACTCGGGCTTGGCGTTGATCTCGTCCAGCAGCGCGCTGTACTTGGCCTTCATGGTGGCATGCAGCGACTGTTCGAACGCCTGCACTTTCTTTACGTCGACGTCGTCGATGTAACCTTGGGTGACGGCGAACAGCACCACCGCCATCTGCGCCACGGTCATGGGCGAGTACTGCTTCTGTTTCATGAGCTCCATGATGCGCTGGCCGCGATCGAGCTGCTTGCGCGTGGCGGCATCCAGGTCGGAGGCGAACTGCGCGAACGCTGCGAGTTCGCGGTACTGGGCGAGCGCCATGCGCACGCCGCCGCCGAGCTTCTTGATGATCTTGGTCTGGGCGGCGCCGCCGACGCGCGACACCGACAGGCCGGCGTTGATGGCTGGGCGGATGCCAGCGTTGAACAGGTCGGTTTCGAGGAAGATCTGGCCGTCGGTGATCGAGATCACGTTGGTCGGCACGAACGCCGACACGTCGCCAGCCTGGGTTTCGATTACCGGCAACGCGGTGAGCGAACCGGTCTTGCCCTTGACCTTGCCCTTGGTCATTTTCTCGACGTACTCCTCGTTCACGCGCGCGGCGCGTTCGAGCAGGCGCGAATGCAGATAGAACACGTCGCCCGGATAGGCCTCGCGGCCCGGCGGGCGGCGCAGCAGCAGCGAGATCTGGCGATAGGCCCAGGCCTGCTTGGTGAGATCGTCATAAATGATCAGCGCGTCGCGCCCGGAGTCGCGGAAGTATTCGCCCATGGCGCAGCCGGAGTACGGCGCGATGTACTGCATGGCGGCCGAATCCGCGGCGGTCGCCGCGACCACGATGGTGTGGCCCATGGCGCCGTTCTCTTCCAGCTTGCGCACCACCGACGCCACCGACGAAGCCTTCTGGCCGATGGCGACGTAGATGCAAATGACGCCGGTGCCCTTCTGGTTGATGATCGTGTCCACCGCCACCGCGGTCTTGCCGGTCTGGCGGTCGCCGATGATCAGTTCGCGCTGGCCGCGGCCGATCGGCACCATGGCATCGATCGCCTTGAGGCCGGTCTGCACCGGTTGCGACACGGATTTGCGCTGAATCACGCCGGGCGCGATTTTCTCGATCGGACTGGTCTCGGTGGCCTTGATGGCGCCGCGCCCGTCAATCGGTGCGCCGAGCGCATCCACCACGCGGCCGATCAGTGCCTCGCCAACCGGCACTTCCAGAATCTTGCCGGTGCAGCGCACGCTGTCGCCTTCGGTGATGTGCTTGTACTCGCCGAGAATCACCGCGCCCACCGAATCGCGCTCGAGATTGAGCGCCAGGCCGTAGGTGTTGCCCGGGAATTCGATCATCTCGCCCTGCATCACGTCGCTCAGGCCGTGCACGCGCGCGATGCCGTCCGTGAGGCTGACCACCATGCCTTCGGTGCGCGCCTCGGCCTTGGCCTCGAATTTCTCGATGCGCGACTTGATGAGTTCGCTGATTTCGGAAGGGTTGAGCTGGTTCATGACGCTACCTTGCCTGTTAACGGTTCAAATGGGTTGCCAGCGCGCGCAGTTTGCCCTGCACGGAGCCGTCGATGACGAGATCGCCGGCGCGAATCACGATGCCGCCGATCAGCGCCGGGTCGATACGCGTGCTGAGATCGATGTCGCGACCGAGGCGCTTCTTCAGCGCGGCGGCGATGTCTTTGAGTTGTGCGGCAGTTACTTCAGATGCCGAAACCACCTCGGCCTCGACGCGGCCTTCGGCCTGGGCACGCAGCGTCTCGTAGAGCGCGGCGATTTCGGGCAGCAGCACCAGGCGGTGATTCTCGCTCAACAGGCGAATGAAATTGGCGGCGTCCTTGTCGAGCCTTTTTCCTGAGACGTCGAGAAAAAACTCGACGAAGCGTTCGCGCGGCACGCGCGGGTTGTCAATCAGCGCCGCCACCTGCGGGTCGGCGGCCACCGCGGCGGCCAGTTGCAACATCTCCGACCACGCCTTGAGCGACTTGCGCTCGTGCGCGAGGCGGAATACCGCTTCGGCGTACGGTCGGGCAAGTGTGGTGCGCTCGGTCATGGCGACGGTTGGTCCTTACAGTTGCTTCACGACGGCGTCGAGCAGCTTGGCGTGCGTCTTGGCGTCGATTTCCTTTTCAAGGATGCGTGCCGCGCCCGCGACCGCGAGCGTGGACACGGCGACGCGCAGCTGTTCACGCGCCATGTTGCGCTCGCGCTCGATCTCGGCGCGCGCCGCGACCATGATGCCTTCGGCTTCGGTCTTGGCGTGGGTCTTGGCCTCATCGACCACTTCACCGGCGCGCTTCTCGGCCTGCGACAGGATTTCGTTCGCCTGGCCCTTGGCCTCGCGCACGACATCGCCGGCGCGGCGCGTCGCGAGCTCCAGCTCGTGCTTGCCCTTCTCGCCGGCGGCCAGGCCGTCGGCAATGGTCTTCTTGCGCTCTTCCAGCGCCTTCATGATCGGCGGCCACACAAACTTCATGCAGAACCACACGAACAGGA
>CAYHES010000316.1:0-2748 GCA_964355495.1 uncultured Acidiferrobacterales bacterium | reverse complement strand
TGAGCCAGATGCTGAAGCAGGATACGGGACTGTCCGGCAAGGCGCTGTTCCAGCCATTGCGCGCGGCGCTCACCGGCGAACTGGACGGGCCGGAGATGGTTCGGCTCCTGCCGCTGATCGGCCTCGAACGCGCGCGAAGACGCTTAACAGCATTCACAGGGGTCTGAACGATGTAGGGTGCGTTCTACGCACCGGTCAAATAAATTCAACGAATGGTGCGCAAGCGCACCCTACGGAAACCATGCTGCAAATCCATAACAGTCTTACAAAGAAAAAAGAAACCTTCACGCCGATCGAGCCCGGCAAGGTGCGCCTGTACGTGTGCGGCATGACCGTGTACGACTATTGCCATATCGGGCACGCGCGCGTGCTGGTGGTGTTCGACATAGTGGTACGTTACCTGCGCGCGCGCGGATTGGCGGTCACCTACATCCGCAACATCACCGACATCGACGACAAGATCATCAAGCGCGCCAATGAGAACCAGGAAGACATCGACACTCTGACCGGCCGCTTCATCGCCGCCATGCACGAGGACGCGGACAAGCTCGGCGTGCTGCGGCCCGATCAGGAGCCGCGCGCCACGCGCTACATGGATGAAATCATTCGCATGACCGAGATACTTATTGCGCGCGGTTTTGCCTACGCTGCGCCGAACCGTGATGTGTATTACCGCGTGCGCAAGTTCCCGGGTTATGGGCAACTGTCCGGCAAATCGATCGACGACCTGCGGGTCGGCGCACGCGTCGAGGCGGATGAATCCAAAGACGATCCGCTCGACTTCGTCTTGTGGAAGGCCGCCAAACCCGGCGAACCGTACTGGGACTCACCCTGGGGCCGTGGCCGGCCCGGCTGGCACATCGAGTGCTCGGCCATGGCCACCTGCTGCCTCGGCAACCACTTCGACATCCACGGCGGCGGTCTCGACTTGCAGTTCCCGCACCACGAAAACGAAATCGCCCAGAGCGAGGGCGCGACCGGCGAGAAGTTCGTGAACCTGTGGATGCACAACGGCTTCGTGCGCGTAGATGACGAGAAGATGTCCAAGTCGCTCGGCAACTTTTTCACCATTCGCGAGGTACTGAAGAAATACGATCCGGAGGTGGTGCGCTATTTCATCCTCGCCAGCCACTACCGCAGCCCGCTCAACTACGGCGATGAATCACTGGAACAGGCGAAGAGCGCGCTCACGCGCCTCTACACCGCGCTGAAAGATCTACCCGCTGTCTCAGCGCCGGTCGGTACTGAGTATGAGCAACGCTTCAACGACGCTATGGGTGATGACTTCAATACCCCAGTGGCTGTCGCGGCGCTGTTCGATCTCGCACGCGACATCAATCGTCTGCGTGCGGTTGAACCTGCGCGGGCGGCCGCGCTCGGCGCACTGCTATGCAGGCTCGGCGGGGTACTCGGATTGCTTGCCCGTGACCCTGAGTCGTATTTGAAGCGGAGTCTTCCTACCATCACGGCAACGGCCAATATTACTCAAGCGGGTGATACAGTTTCGGCGACAATTGTTGATGGGCTTTCGGATAGCCAGATTGACCAGCTGATTGAGCAGCGAGCGACCGCGCGCAAGACCAAAAACTGGGCCGAGTCCGATCGCATCCGCGACGCGCTAAAGAGCCAGGGCGTCATACTTGAAGATGCGGCCGGCGTGACAACCTGGCGACGGGAATAGTGACCTTTTCCGGCGGGCGGGGGTGGCAGCGGGGAGGAGCTGGCGCGGCGCACAGGACGGCCAGGTCTCCATGACTTCCCCGCGCAGGGTGCTGACCTCTGCCTAAATTTTCATCGGTTCGTCCGTAAGTCCCTCTAAAACTGCCGGTTTTCCCGTGTTTCCTATTGACCCGCTGCCGACTTATAAGTAACTTCTTCTTTCAGACAGGTTTTTAGCGCAATGCCCGGTCTGCGGGCATTTTTTATTGCACATTCGAGGTTTACCGTGGCTGTGGAACTGACCGGCGCAGAAATCTTTGTCCGCTGCCTCAAGGATGAAGGTGTCGAGTACCTGTTCGGCTATCCGGGCGGCGCCGCCCTGCATATCTATGACGCCCTCTACAAGCAGGAGGACGTGGAGCACGTTCTCGTGCGCCATGAGCAGGGCGCGACCCACGCGGCCGACGGCTATGCGCGCTCCACCGGTCGCCCCGGCGTGGTGCTGGTGACCTCCGGCCCGGGCGCGACCAATACCGTGACCGGTATCGCCACCGCCTACATGGATTCCATCCCGCTGGTGGTGTTCAGCGCCCAGGTGGCCACCCACCTCATCGGCAACGACGCCTTCCAGGAAGTGGACGCGGTCGGCATCACACGCCCGTGCGTGAAGCACAACATCCTGGTGAAGGATGTGTACGACCTCGCGACCGCCATCAAGAAGGCGTTCACCATTGCCACCACCGGGCGACCCGGTCCGGTGCTGGTGGATATCCCCAAGGACGTGACGGCGGCGCGCTGCAAGTACGACTACCCGAAAGCCGTGCCCATGCGCTCGTACAACCCGGTGACCAAGGGCCACCCGGGGCAGATCAAGAAGGCCGTCGATCTGCTGCTCGCCGCCAAGTGCCCGATGATCTACACCGGCGGCGGCATCGTGCTGGGCGAGGCCTCCAAGTCGCTCACCGAATTCGTGCGCCTGCTCGGTTACCCGATCACCCAGACGCTCATGGGTCTCGGCGCTTTCCCGGCGAGCGACCCGCTGTCCGTCGGCATGCTCGGCATGCACGGCACCTATGAAGCCAACATGGC
>CAYHES010000315.1:0-2754 GCA_964355495.1 uncultured Acidiferrobacterales bacterium | reverse complement strand
AGCGCTTCAAGGACGACGCCTCCGAGGTCAAGTCCGGCCTCGAATGCGGTATCGGTATCAAGAATTACAGCGACTTCCAGGCCGGCGACCAGATCGAGGTATTCGAGAAGGTGCAGGTGCAGCGAACGTTGTAATTTTTGAACACCTGCCGCAAAGGCGCAAAGTACGCAAAGGGTTTCTGGGTGCAGGTCATCACTTGACTCGGTGGTGGTTTCAACGAGTCCGGTCTTTCAG
The DNA here is from genome assembly GCA_964355495.1 of uncultured Acidiferrobacterales bacterium. Classification (GTDB taxonomy): domain Bacteria; phylum Pseudomonadota; class Gammaproteobacteria; order Acidiferrobacterales; family UBA6901; genus UBA6901. The sequence goes on along the minus strand of CAYHES010000315.1, from coordinate 2,520 downwards.
GCGTATTTCCAATTTTGAAGTTCTTTGCGTTCTTTGCGTTCTTTGCGCCTTTGCGGCGGATTTTCTTTTGCGGAATATAGCGAGGGCCGAATAATGCATAAAGACACCGGCCGCACCCGCAAGATCGGCGAACTGCTGCAACGCGAGCTGGCGGTGATGATCGGGCGCGAGATGAACGATCCGCGCGTGGCGCAGGTCAATCTCACGGCCGTGGACGTGGCCGCCGACCTGGCGCACGCCAAGGTGTTCATCACGCATCTCGGCGGCCAGGAACAGGCGCAGAAGGCGGTGGACGCGCTCAATCACGCCGCCGGTTTCCTGCGGCATGCGCTGCGCGATCGCACTTTGCTCCGCCAAGTGCCAATCCTGCACTTCGTGTACGACGAGTCGGTCGAGCGCGGCGACACCATCGAACGCCTGCTGGCGCAAGCGCGCCGCGAACAGGGCGAAACCGACTGATGTCCGATCCGCAGGCATTCCCGCGCGCACCGCGCATCAAACGCCAGCTGCTGGATGTGCACGGTATCCTGCTGCTCGACAAGCCGGTCGGCCTGACCTCGAATCGCGCCCTGCAGGAAGCCAAGCACCTGTTGCTGGCGCGCAAGGCCGGCCACACCGGCAGTCTCGATCCGCTCGCCAGCGGCCTGTTGCCGCTGTGTTTCGGCGAGGCCACCAAGGTGTCGCGTTTTCTGCTGGAAGCCGACAAGCGCTATCGCGCCGTGTTCCGCCTCGGCGCCTCCACGGCCACCGGCGACTCTGAAGGTGAAGTGCTCCAAACCCGCCCGGTTACCGTCAGCCGGCGCGAAATCGAATCCGCCATCCAGCATTTCACCGGCCCCATCGAGCAGGTGCCGCCGATGTACTCGGCCATCAAGCAGGACGGCCAGCCGCTCTACAAGCTGGCACGCGCCGGTATTGTCACCGAGCGCGCCCCGCGCCCGGTCACGGTCTATGAATTTACTGTCATCGACCTGGTCGGCCAGTCCCTGACCGTGGACATCAGCTGTTCAAAGGGCACCTATGTGCGCAGCCTCGCGCATGACCTGGGCGAGCTGCTCGGTTGCGGCGCGCATGTGGCGGGATTGCGTCGCACCGCCATGGGTGGATTTACCGTGGACGAAACCATCAGCCTGGAAGCCTTCGCCGCTCTGCCGGGGCAGAAGGAGCGCGCCGCGTGCCTGATTCCGGCGGATCAGGCCCTGCGCGCCCTGCCGCAGGTGGTTTTAAGCTCGAATGCCGCCTTCTACTTCTGCCAGGGTCAGGCCGTGACGGCCCGGCCGCTGCCAGTCGCCGGTGGCTGGGCACGGGTCTATCAGGACGGCGGCCGGTTTCTGGGCCTGGGTGCCGAGGAGGATGGCCAGCTGGCGCCGCGCCGCCTGCTGCATGCCACGGAAGAGCCTGAAATGACGCAGAAAACGGTTGAGGCCGACCCCCCGCGCGGTTAGAATACCGGCCCTTATCGAACCCCTTGTGCAAGAATATGGCTATTTTTGTGCAGGCTTGCTTACCCTAAACGGCAGAGGCATTGCGCATGACCCTCAAGGCAGAACAGAAGTCCAAGATCATGAAGGACAACCAGACCGGCAAGAGCGATACCGGCTCACCGGAAGTGCAGGTCGCGCTGCTGTCGGCGCGCATCAACGACTTGTCCGGACATTTCACGACGCACAAGAAAGACAACCACTCGCGCATGGGTCTGCTGCGCATGGTCGGCAAGCGCCGCAAGCTGCTCGCCTACCTCAAGAGCGTGGACACCAAGCGCTACGCATCGCTGGTCGAGAAGCTCGGCCTGCGCAAGTAAGAACAAGCCATCTAAAGCCAAGAACAAGCCAGCCAACGGGTAAGAGGATCGCGCCTTGAAGAAAGTCGTCAAAACGTTCCAGTACGGTGATCACACAGTTACCTTCGAGACCGGCGAAATTGCACGCCAGGCCAGCGGCGCCATCATCGCCAGCATGGGCGACACCGTGGTGCATGTCACCGTGGTCGGCCGCAAGGAAGCCAAGCCGGGCCAGGACTTCTTCCCGCTCACCGTCGATTACCAGGAACGCACCTACGCCGCCGGCCGCATCCCGGGCGGTTTCTTCAAGCGCGAAGGCCGTCCGTCCGAGAAAGAAATTCTTACCTCGCGCCTGATCGATCGTCCCATCCGTCCGCTGTTCCCCAAGGGTTACACCAACGAAGTGCAGGTCATCGCCACGGTCATGTCGGTGAACCCGGATATCGATCCGGATATCGTCGCCATGCTCGGCACCTCCGCGGCGCTGGCCGTGTCCGGCCTGCCGTTCAAGGGCCCGGTCGGTGCGGCGCGCGTCGGCTATGCCGGCGGCCAGTACCTGCTCAACCCGGGCAACGAGGCGCTCAAGACCTCGCAGCTCAACCTGGTGGTGGCCGGCACTGAATCCGCCGTGCTCATGGTGGAATCCGAGGCCCAGGTGCTGTCGGAAGAAATCATGCTCGGCGCCGTGCTGTTCGGCCACGAGCAGAGCGGCATCGCCATCAAGGCCATCCGCGAACTCG
>CAYHES010000314.1:0-2762 GCA_964355495.1 uncultured Acidiferrobacterales bacterium | reverse complement strand
CGGTCAGCTTGATAAAATCTCTGCGAGTGATTTTGCTCATGGCTATCTCCTATTTTTTGTTCAGGCTGGCGATGTGGCTGGAGATCGCCTCGATTTCAGTATTGGTGTAGCCCTTGGCGTGCCGGCCCATCACGGTGGAGGGGCGCTGGCCTTCCTTGAACGCCTTGAGCATGTCCGCAATGTTCTGCGCTGTCAGGGCATGCAGGCTTGGAATGCTTCCCGGACTCACGCCATTCGGGCCGTGACAGGCGAAACAGTTGTTCGCCATGTTGGCGGCGGCGGCCGGGGTGACCGGCTTCTCGACCATTTGGGGAGCGGAAGCGGCCGCCGGTTTGGCCGGCGGAGGAGTTGGTGTTGTGCCGCAGGCCGTTGCCGCAACACCGGCAATCAGCAGCACTGGTATCTTTTTTAGTTTTGCGAATCTCATTGCATATCTCCTCTTGTGTTGGAAACGGACAACCGGGCACGAGCACGGGCCTTCCTCGCCCCCAGACCCTCCTCTCTGCTTCCATTCTTTAAAAAATGGGCAACGAGGATTCGTGAATGCCCCGATTAGTATGATTAATATGGAACTGAAAACTGGGCAAGTAAAGGACAAGCCGGGTTTATTTTCGTCTGCTTATTGAGCATGGCAAACCGATCAAAATGCATTGGTGCATTCGTGATCGCCGGGCTACCGGAATGTTCTGGCGGGATTTCAAAAACATAACGGCGACAAGCATGGGTGAACCACGGCGTCCTGCGCGTGATTCGGGCCGCGGGAATGAGGCAGAATCAGCCTGTAGAGGCTGGCCGGTTCAGGTGAGAACCTGAAGAAATTAATTCTTCTGAGATAAAACACCCACGGATCGTCCGCCTTGGCCAATCCGGGGATGTCGGGACAACAGCAGATTACTTTAACGGCTTGATCTTCCGGCCCAGCCGGGCGGCAATGCGCAGGCGCAGGGCATTGAGCTTGATGAAGCCCTCGGCATCCTTCTGGTTGTAGGCGCCCTGGTCTTCCTCGAAGGTCGCGATGCGCATGTCGAACAGGCTGTCGCGGGCGGACTTGCGACCGGCCACCGTCACATTGCCCTTGTAGAGCTTGAGACGCACGACACCGTTCACGGTCGCCTGCGAGGCATCGATCATCTCCTGGAGCATGGCGCGCTCCGGACTCCACCAGTAGCCGTTATAGACAAGCGACGCGTAGCGCGGCATCAGATCGTCCTTGAGATGCGCGACTTCGCGATCGAGGGTCAGGGACTCCATGGCGCGATGCGCCTTGAGCAGGATGGTACCGCCCGGTGTCTCGTACGCGCCGCGCGACTTCATGCCGACATAGCGGTTCTCGACGATATCGGCACGGCCGATGCCGTTCGCGCCGCCGACCTTGTTGAGGGTTGCCAGCACCGTGGCCGGACTCATGGCCTTGCCGTTGATGGCGACCACATCGCCCTTCTTGTACGTAAGTTCGATATAGGTCTGCTTGTTCGGCGCCTTCTGCGGCGACACCGTCCAGCGCCACATGTCCTCTTCCGGCTCGGCCCACGGATCCTCCAGCACGCCGCCTTCATAGGAGATGTGCAGCAGGTTCGCATCCATCGAGTACGGCGACTTCTTGCCTTTCTTGTACTCGACCGGGATTTTATGCTTCGCGGCGTACGCCAGCAGCGTTTCGCGCGAAGTGAGATTCCACTCGCGCCACGGCGCGATCACCTTGACCTCCGGCTTCAGGGCATAGGCACCGAGTTCGAAGCGCACCTGGTCGTTGCCCTTGCCGGTCGCGCCGTGCGCCACGGCATCGGCCCCGACCTGGTTGGCAATTTCAATCATGCGCTTGGCGATCAGCGGGCGTGCGATCGAAGTGCCGAGCAGGTATTCGCCCTCATACAGGGTATTGGCACGAAACATCGGAAACACGAAGTCGCGCACGAATTCTTCTTTCAGATCGTCGATGAAGATCTGTTTCACGCCCATCTTCTTCGCCTTGGCGCGCGCCGGAGCGAGCTCTTCACCTTGGCCGATGTCGGCGGTGAAGGTCACGACCTCGCAGTCGTAGTTTTCTTCCAGCCATTTGAGAATGACCGAGGTATCCAGACCACCGGAGTAGGCGAGAACAACTTTTTTTATGTTCTTCATGACAAGAGCCTCTATATGAGTTTTTGCCGCAAAGGCGCAAAGGACGCGAAGAAATGCACATTCAATAACAATATTTCTATTTCTTTGCGTCCTTTGCGTCCTTTGCGGCAGAAGTTTTTACTTTTACTTCTTGCGCGCCGGCATCAGGTCGGTACAAACGCCCTCGAACACTTCCGCCGCAAGGCCCACCGATTCGCCCAGCGTCGGGTGCGGGTGGATGGTCTTGCCGATGTCTTCCGGGTCGGCGCCCATTTCGATGGCGAGCGCGAGTTCGCTGATGAGATCGCCGGCATGGGTGCCGACAATGCCGCCGCCGACCACCCGGTGGGTCTCGTCATCCACGATGATCTTGGTGAAGCCTTCATCCCGGCCATTGGCAATCGCGCGCCCGGACGCGGCCCAGGGGAACACCGCCTTGCTCACCTTGTGGCCGGCCTTCTTCGCCTCGTCCTCGGTGACGCCCACCCAGGCGATTTCCGGATCGGTGTAGGCCACGGACGGAATCACCGTGGCATCGAAGAACGCCTTGTGCCCGGCAGCGGCCTCGGCCGCCACATGACCTTCGTGCACCGCCTTGTGGGCGAGCATCGGCTGACCGATGATATCGCCGATGGCGAAAATGTGCGGGACATTGGTGCGCA
>CAYHES010000313.1:0-2769 GCA_964355495.1 uncultured Acidiferrobacterales bacterium | reverse complement strand
AGTGTTTAGAGCGTGTGAACATGGCGCACCTTGAGGTTTGGTTTATTTAATCAACTGGTTCATTTCAAAAATAGGCAACAGGATGGCGACGACGATAAACAGCACGACCAGGCCCATGGTCAGGATGAGCACCGGTTCGAGCAGGGCGGTCAGGGTTTTCACCCAGCCCTCGAGTTCGCGCGATTGCGCATCGGCGGCGCGTTGCAGCATGCTGTCCAGCCGTCCGCTCGCCTCGCCGCTCGCGATCAGATGAATGACCAGCGGCGGGAACAGCTTGGCCTTGCCCAGCGAGCGCGACAGGCTCGCGCCTTCACGCACCTGGCGCACCGCATCATCGACCGCGGCGCGCATTGGCAGATTGTTGATCACCGGCACCGCCGACTGCAGGGCATTGAGCAGGGGTACGCCGCTGGCGGTGAGAATGCCGAGTGTGTCGGCAAAGCGCGCCGCGTTCACGCCGCGCGCCAGCCGGCCCAGCACCGGCATGCGCAGGATCATATGATGCCAGCGCATGCGTATTTCCTTGTTGCGCAGGGCGACGCGTGCACCGATCACACCGGCAACAATACCAACTATCCACACCCAGATGCTGGCACGCATGAAGTTGCTGATGGCAATCAGCGCCTGGGTCGCCCACGGCAGGGTCTGGCCGGTGTTGGCGAACACGCGCGTGACCTGCGGGACGACATAGATGAGCAGCAGGCTGATGACGCCGACCGCCACAATGGTCACCAGTGCCGGATAGATAAACGCCAACTGCACGCGCTGGCGCAGGCCCTCGCGGTTCTCGGTGAAATCCGCGAGCCGATCGAGTACCTCGGCCAGTTTGCCGGACTGCTCGCCGGCGTCGACCATCGCCCGGTAGATCTCGGGAAACGCCTCGGGAAAGCCCGACATGCTGCGGTGCAGTGACTGGCCTTCGAGCAGACGACCGCGCACCCCGGCGACAACGGCGCGCACGCGTGCCGACTCGGTCTGCTCGACAATGACGTTTAGGCACTCTTCGATGGTCAGGCCGGCGCCCACAAGAGTGGCAAACTGGCGGGTGAGCAGGGCGAGGTCGCCGCTCGAGAGGCCTCGGCGGCGCAGGGTCGGACCGCGCTGTTCGTCATTTGCCGTGGCGCGGGTCTGGATGGCGTCCACCCGCAACGGCGTAAGCCCCTTGTCGCGCAACGCCGCGCGCACGTGGCGCTCGGCATCGCCTTCGATCACACCCTTGACGGTGCGGCCGGTTGCATCCAGTGCCTGGTATTCGAATCCAGCCATAAATAACCAATAGATGTTTACCAGCTCCCCCTCTCCCTCAGGGAGAGGGATGGGGTGAGGGTGGGTTGTTCCTCGCACTGCACCTGCACTCGTTTATGGACTGCTCCCCCTCTCCCGCATCAGCGGGAGAGGGATGGGGAGAGGGTTCCCTATGTTTAGGTGGTCAGTGAAGCCCCTCTCCCTGGCCCTCTCCCCGCAAGCGGGGAGAGGGGATGGATATACCTGTTTTCCCATTGGAAGGATATTGAGATTACTCGCGCGAAACGCGCAACACTTCCTCAATGCTGGTATGTCCGCTGCGCACCCAGCGCAGCCCGTCGTCGCGGATATTGGCCATGCCGAGGCTGCGCGCGTGTTCGCGCAGGCGGGTCTCGGCGGCGCCGTCGTGAATCTGGGCGCGCAGCGCTTCATCCACGGTCAGCAGTTCGAAGATGCCGGTGCGTCCCTGGTAGCCCGTGTGGTTGCAGGCCTCACAACCTGCCGGCGCATAAATCGGATGTGCTTGCGCCTGGCCGGGTTCGATACCGAGCAGTTGGCATTCGGCGGCATCGGGCACATGCGCGCGCCGGCAGTGCGGGCAGAGCCGGCGCACCAGTCGCTGCGCCAGTACGCCGAGCAGCGACGAGGCCACCAGGAACGGCTCCACGCCCATGTCCACCAGACGCGCCACCGATCCGACGGCGTCGTTGGTATGCAGGGTGGCCAGCACCAGATGGCCGGTGAGACTCGCCTGCACCGCGATCTGCGCGGTTTCGAGATCGCGGATTTCACCGATCATGATCACGTCCGGATCCTGACGCAGGATGGCGCGCAGGGCGCGGGCGAAATCCAGCTCTATGCGCGGATTGACCTGGGTCTGGCCAATGCCGTCGAGGTCGTATTCGATCGGGTCTTCCACGGTCATGATGTTGTGCAGCTTGGTGTCGAGCTGCGACAGCGCCGCGTACAGCGTGGTCGATTTACCCGAACCGGTCGGGCCGGTGACCAGAATAATGCCGTGCGGCTGATGAATGAGCGCGTCGAGGGTTTTTAAAATCTCCGGCGACATGCCGAGGCTGGTGAGCGTCAGGCGTCCGGCCTGCTTGTCGAGCAGGCGCATGACCACGCGTTCGCCGTGCGCGGTCGGCAGGCACGAGACGCGCACGTCCACCGGCCGGCCGGCAAGCCGCAGGGTGATGCGGCCGTCCTGCGGCATGCGTTTTTCGGCGATGTCGAGACGCGCCATGATCTTGATGCGCGACACGATCACGCCGTGCGCGGCCTGCGGTGGTTCGAGCACGTCGCGCAGCACGCCGTCGATGCGGAAGCGCACCACCGAACGGCTCTCGAACGGTTCGATGTGTATATCCGAAGCGCCCTCGCGCACCGCCTGGCCGAGCAGCGCGTTGATGAGGCGCACGATCGGCGCGTCATCCTCGCTGTCCAGCAGGTCGGCGACGCGCGGCAGGTTCAGCGCCAGTTCGCCGAGATCGAAGTTGCCGCCGAGGTCGTCCACGATGTTGA
>CAYHES010000312.1:0-2770 GCA_964355495.1 uncultured Acidiferrobacterales bacterium | reverse complement strand
AGCTTCATGGCGAGCGCCATGTCGGTCGAGCGCCCGAGGCCGGTGCCGCAATAGGTTATGACTTTGTGATTCCTGGTGATGCCGCGCTGGTTGAGTGCCTTCTCAATATCCTGCGCCGACTTGAAGGTGTTCACTTTGTCGGAGAGCTTGATCCATTCGAGATGCACGGCGCCGGGGAGGTGGCCGCCACGCTGCGCGCCGGGACGCAGGTCCTTGCCGATGAATTCATTGAACGAGCGCGTGTCCACGAACACCACGCCCTGGTTGCGCAGGTTCTTCTGCACCCATTCGCGCGTGACGACCTTCTCCGGGTGCTCCTTGGCAAGGAAACGCTTCTTCTCGACCGTCGTTACTTCCTGCGTGACGGGGCGGCCTTCCTTCAGCCATTTGCGAAATCCACCGTTCAACACCTTGACGTTCTTGTGCCCGAAGAAGTCGAACACGAACCACACGCCCGAGGCCGATGGGCCCTCACCGCCGTCGTAGACGACGACCTGCGTGTTGTTATCGATGCCGGCCTCGCCGAAGATCTTTTCCGCCTCGGCGTTGCTCAGGGGATGACCGTTCTTCTTGCGCTCTTCGAGCTTGGCGAGATCGAGGTAGTAGATATTGACCGCGCCCGGGATATGGGCGCGCTGGAAGCTCGCCGGCTCCACGGCGTCCACGAGCCGCACGTTCGGCTGGTTGATGATCCTGGCGAGTTCCCCGGTCTCAATCAGCAGTTCGGGTCGCGCGTAGCCCGCTGCCCCGGCGGCGGTTGCGAGCAAACTGAAGCCCAGTGCGGCCAGGATGCCGCTGACTGCTCCACCCCGAATTCGCATGGTGATTTCTCCGGTCAACGACACGACAAAGCGATTGGTGAATACCGCCAAACTGCCTGCTTTGAGTTCCGGCCCCGCCCGGGGGCCGCGACCTTACAGTCAGCCCTTGAAGAATTCCTTGGCGCCCGGCGGCTTCAGGATATTGAGCTGGGAGATCTGCACCCGATCGCCTTTCTCGCCCGGCGTGATTTTCCCGTACAGCTCGACTTCGAGTCCGTAGGCCTCGTCGAGGCGCTCTTGTTTAATGCCGCTCCCCGCGAGGTCGATGGCGTAGGTGTCGCCCTCTTCGGTCCAGAACACAATCGGGTTTGCCCATTTGAGGTAACACTCGCCGATCTTGCCTTGCTCGGCGCACTGTTGCCCGACGATCCGGCCCTTGAGCTTTTCCAGTTCAACGCCCGCCGCGGCCGCGGCGAACAGCACCACGGCGAGCCCGAGCAGCGTGTGGATGATGCGCCTTTTCATGGTGTGCCTCGCTTTTCCCGCTGTGCCGCCCAACCGAATGCGTCTCCGCAAACGGGACGGCGCCGAGTGGACTTGCAAATAGTGAATATTCAAACTAGCATTTGAATATATAAACTTGGTGCCCCATAATGTCAAGCAAGCCGGCAGGCGCGGGTAGCGTCCCGGTCACCTGCGGTTTCATCCAGAGAGGAGTCACGCCATGAAATACCTGTTCATCCTGAACGATCCGCCCTACGGTACCGAGCGCAGCTACAACGGCATACGCCTGGCGCGCGAGCTGGTCAAGACCCCGGAGGCCGGCAACGAGGTGAAGGTCTTCCTGCTCGGCGACGCCGCCGCCTGCGCCAAGGGCAACCAGAAGGTCCCGCAGGGCTATTACAACATCGGCCAGATGCTGGAAATGGTGGTGCGGCGGCAGGCCGCGATCGGCGTGTGCGGCACCTGCATGGATGCGCGCGGCATCGCCGACACCGACCTGATCGACGGCGCGCAGCGCGGCACCATGGCGATGCTCAGCGAGTGGACCGAGTGGGCCGACAAGGTGATCGTATTCTGAGCGGAGAACAAAACATGACAACGGGAAAAACCATTGTGGTTCTGGGCGGCGGCATCGGCGGCGTGGTTGCCGCCAGCCTGCTGCGCAAACGCCTGGCGCGCACCCACCGGGTCGTGCTGGTGGAGCGCGAGACGCAGCACGTATTTGCGCCGTCGCTGCTGTGGCTCATGACCGGCGCCCGCCGGGCGCGCCAGATTTCGCGCCCGCTCGCGCCGCTGGCGCGCTCCGGCATCGAGCTCGTGCACGGCGAGATCGAGCGCATCGACCCCGCCACCCGCAGCGTGCAGGTGGCCGGGCGGGAAATCCACGGTGACTATCTGGTCGTGGCGCTCGGCGCCGAGCTTGCACCCGAGACCATCCCCGGCCTCACCGAGGCCGGGCACAATTTCTACACGCTCGCGGGCGCGCAGTCGCTCGACGCGGCGCGCGCGCAACTGCACGCGGGACACCTCGCGGTGCTGGTGAGTGGCATTCCGTTCAAGTGCCCGGCCGCCCCCTACGAGGGGACGATGCTGCTCGAAGCCGATCTGCGCCGGCGCGGCGTGCGCGGGCAGGTGTCCGTGGACCTGTACACGCCCGAACCCGGCCCGATGCCGGTCGCCGGACCCGAGGTCTCCGCGCAGGTGCGGCAGATGGTCGAGAGCCGGGGAATTCATTACCACCCCGAGCACGTCGTCACCGGCGTGGATCCGTTCGCGCGCCGGATTCAGTTCAAGAACGGCACGAGCGCGCCGTTCGATCTGCTGGCCTACGTCCCGCCGCATCGTGCCCCGGCCGTGGTGCGCGCGGCCGGCCTCACCGGCGAGTCCGGCTGGGTGCCGGTGGACCGGCTGACGCTTGCGACGAAATTTCCCGGCGTGTACGCCATCGGCGACGTCACCGGCATCCCGCTCGGCATCGGCAAGCCGCTGCCCAAGGCCGGCGTGTT
>CAYHES010000311.1:0-2773 GCA_964355495.1 uncultured Acidiferrobacterales bacterium | reverse complement strand
CGTACAACGCCGACTTCGACGGCGACCAGATGGCGGTGCACATCCCGCTGTCGCTCGAAGCGCAGCTGGAAGCCCGCGCCCTGATGATGTCCACGAACAACGTGCTGTCGCCGGCCAACGGTGACCCGATCATCGTGCCGTCGCAGGACATCGTGCTGGGTCTTTATTACATGACCCGTTCGCGCATCAACGACAAGGGCGAGGGCAAGGCGTTTTCCGATATTTCCGAAGTGCATCGCGCCTATGAGACGCGCCAGGTATCGCTCAATGCGCACGTCAAGGTGCGCATCCGCGAGGTACAGCTCAAGACGGATAGCGCCAACACCGAGACCCACAAGCTGTATGATACGACTGTCGGCCGGGCGCTGTTGTCCGAGATCCTGCCCGAGGGCCTGCCGTTCGAGCTCATCAATCGCGATCTCAAGAAGAAGGCGATTTCCGAGCTGATCAATGCCTGCTACCGCCGCATCGGCCTCAAGGCCACGGTGATTTTCGCCGACCAGCTGATGTATACCGGCTTCGCCTATGCGGCGCGCGCCGGTATTTCGATCGGCGTGGACGACATGGTGGCGCCGGCCGAGAAGGCCGGCATCATTGCCGAGTCCGAGGCCGAGGTGAAGGCGATCCAGAGTCAGTATTCCTCTGGCCTGCTGACCGACGGCGAACGCTATAACAAGGTAGTGGACATCTGGACGCGTACCTCCGAGAAGGTCGCCAAGACCATGATGGACAAGCTCGGCAAGGAAGAGGTTACGGATGCCAAGGGCAACAAGGTCATGCAAGACTCGTTCAACTCGATCTTCATGATGGCCGACTCGGGCGCGCGCGGCAGCGCCGCCCAGATCCGCCAGCTCGCCGGCATGCGCGGCCTGATGGCCAAGCCGGACGGCTCGATCATCGAGACGCCGATTACGGCGAACTTCCGCGAAGGCCTGAACGTGTTGCAGTACTTTATTTCCACGCACGGCGCGCGCAAAGGCCTGGCCGACACCGCCCTCAAGACCGCGAACTCCGGTTACCTGACGCGCCGCCTGGTGGACGTCTGCCAGGATCTGGTGGTCACCACGGTGGACTGCGGCACGACCAAGGGCATCGTGAAGTCCGCGCTGGTGGAAGGCGGCGAGATCGTGGTGGCGCTGCGTGATCGTATTCTCGGCCGTGTGGTGCTGGAGGACGTGCGCGATCCGGCAACCAATAAGGTATTGGTGCCAAGCGGCACCTTGCTGGACGAAGGCCTGGTCGCGATGCTCGAAGAAAATAATGTCGATCAGGTGCTGACGCGTTCGCCGGTGACCTGCGACACCCGCTACGGGATCTGCGCCATGTGCTATGGGCGCGACCTCGGTCGCGGTCATCTCATCAATCAGGGCGAAGCGGTCGGCGTCATTGCCGCGCAGTCCATTGGCGAGCCGGGCACGCAGCTCACCATGCGTACTTTCCATATCGGTGGCGCAGCATCACGCGCTACCACGGTGAGCGGTATCGAGGTCAAGACCACCGGTAATGTGCGCCTCAACAACATCAAGCTGGTGAAGCACGCGAGCGGCAACAACGTGGCCGTGTCGCGCTCCGGCGAGCTTGTTATTCAGGACGAACAGGGCCGCGACCGCGAGCGCTACAAGATACCCTACGGTGCCGTGCTGTCGGTCAGCAACGGTGACAAGGTCAAGGCCGGCAAGGTCGTGGCCAACTGGGATCCGCATACCCACCCGATCATTACCGAGGTGGCGGGCAAGATCGCGTTCACCGATATGATCGACGGCGTGACCGTGAATCGCCAGACCGACGAACTCACCGGCCTGTCGACCTTCGTGGTGCTCGATCCGAAGCAGCGCAGCGGTGCCAAGAACATCCGGCCGATGATCAGCCTGATGCATCCCAGCACCGGCAAGCCGCTGAACCTGGCCGGTACCGAGATTCCGGCACGCTACATGCTGCCGCCGGGTGCCATCATCGTGGTGAACGACGGCGCCACCATCGGCGTCGGCGACGTGCTGGCGCGCATCCCGCAGGAAACCTCCAAGACGCGCGACATCACCGGCGGTCTGCCGCGTGTCGCCGAACTGTTCGAGGCGCGCAAGGCCAAGGACCACGCCCTGCTCGCCGAGACCAGCGGCATCGTCTCGTTCGGCAAGGAGACCAAGGGCAAGCTGCGCCTGGTGATCACCGACAAGGAAGGCAATGAGCACGAATACCTGATCCCGAAGGGTCGTCACATCACGGTGTTCGAGGGCGAGACCGTGGAGCAGGGCGAGGTGATCGTGGACGGCGCGCCGGTTTCGGCCGACATCCTGCGCCTGCTCGGCATCGAGGCGCTGGCCAACTACATCGTGGACGAGGTGCAGGACGTGTATCGCCTGCAGGGCGTGAAAATCAACGACAAGCACATCGAGGTGATCGTGCGCCAGATGCTGCGCAAGGTGAAGATCGCGGATGCCGGCGACACCACCTTCCTGCCCGGCGAACAGGTGGAGCGTTCGCGCCTGCTGGAGGACAACGAGCAGATCGAGCGTGACGGCAAGCGTCTGGCGAGCTACGAGCGGGTACTGCTCGGCATCACCAAGGCCTCGCTCTCGACCGAGTCGTTCATTTCGGCCGCGTCCTTCCAGGAGACCACCCGTGTGCTCACGGAAGCCGCGATCACCGGCAAGAGCGACCATCTGCGCGGCCTCAAGGAGAATGTCATCGTCGGCCGTCTGATCCCGGCCGGTACCGGGTTGGCCTTCCATGAGGATCGCCGCCGCAAGCGCAAAGACCAGCGTGACGAGGAGGT
>CAYHES010000310.1:0-2784 GCA_964355495.1 uncultured Acidiferrobacterales bacterium | reverse complement strand
GCCGTCGCGCACTGGTGCGCTGGTGGAACCACGGTGTGTTGCGCGCGCTCAATGTCCACCTGCAGCTCGAAGGGCAAATCGCCACCGGCGCGGTGTTGTACACCGCCAACCACATCTCCTGGCTCGATATCCCGTGCTTGCGGGCGGTCGTGGACGCCACGTTCGTCGCCAAGGACGAAGTGCGTCGCTGGCCGGTGATCGGGCGCCTGTCGGAACAGGCCGGCACGATCTTCCTCAAGCGCGGCGGTCCCAATGCTGCAAATGAAACCGCCGAACAAATGACCTGGTCACTCGCCCGGCGCCGGCCGGTGATCGTCTTTCCGGAAGGCACTACCAGCGAAGGCCGGACAGTACGTTACTTCTACGGGCGTCTGTATCAATCGGCGGTGCGCACGCGTGGCATGGTACAGGCGGTGGCCATCGCCTACCCGCACGCGAGCGGCGCGCACCCGCACGTGCCGTTTGTGGGCGACGATGACCTCGTGCGCCATCTCTGGCGTCTGCTGAATGAGGACAAGGTAGATGTTCGACTTGTCTTTTGTACGCCGTTGCCGGCCGCCGGGCGGGAACGACGGGCGCTCGCCGCACGTTCGCGCGTCCAGATTCTGGAGACGCTCGGCCTGATGCCTGGTACGGCGGCAGGAAAGTAGTTCCTGCATTGACAGCACTCCTGCCATGGATGGCGCCGGGTTCCGTCACCCACCCTTCACTTCCGCTTCACCTCCCCTTCACGCCCGACCGGGATACTGACGACATGCATTCGGAACCGCTGCCGTGCAGCCCGGAGGGAACAGCATGGACGACAGGCACCACACAACCGGCGCGGCCGGTACCTGGAGCGTGGTCGTGGACACGCTCTATCCAGCATTGATCCGCATTCTCACCGGGCTGCTGATCGTGGTGCTGTGCGCCTGGATGCTGGTCGGCGGCATCAACATGGTACTGGCGCTCGGCCACGCGTTCGGCAGCGGCTGGGCTTCGGCCGCCGAGCACATGATTATCAACGCCCTCATCCTGCTGGCGCTGCTCGAGGTAATCCGCACCCTGCAGGCCTACCTCAAGCTCGGGCGGGTACGCGTGACCTTCATCCTCGACACCGCCCTGGTGGTCCTGATCAGCGAACTCATGGGCCTGTGGTTCCGCGAGTACGCGCCGGAGAAGGTGCTGCTGGGGCTGGGAGTGATCGTGACGCTGGTGGTGCTGCGCATCGTGACCGCAAAGTTCTCACCCGAGGCCGCCGCGGGTGGAGGCGAGCCAGGGTCTCGACCCGGCACACTTCAAACGCCTGCGACCGCCATGGATGGCGGGAGTGCAGACGACTGCATGGATGCAGGAGGTAGAGCAACGCCGGGAGCAGTCGCCGGAAACGCAGGAGCAGATTCTCTGCTTGAGCTACGATGATCCCGGATTTCGTAATAAACTTCTGCTCATCGCTCACAGGAGAACGCCATGCCACGCCTATCGACTATTGCTGTCGCCCTGCTGCTGGGTGCAACGCTCCCAGCCACTGCGGCAGACGACGCGCGCCAGCCGGTCACGATGCCGGCGCCGATGCAGGAGCACATGCTCGCCAACATGCGCGACCATCTGACCGCGATGGGCGAGATCCAGACAGCACTGGCAAAGGGAAAATATAGCCAGGCAGCGGATATCGCCGAGCAACGCATCGGCATGAGTTCGTTGCAAAGCCACGGCGCCTCGCACATGGCGCCGTACATGCCCAAGGCTATGCAGGACATCGGCACCAACATGCATCGCGCCGCCAGCCGCTTCGCGCGCACCGCGCAGGAAGCGGCAGTGGGCAACGACCTGGCGCGTGCGCTGGGCGCGCTCGGCGAATTGACCCAGCAATGTGTCGCCTGTCACACCAGCTTCAAACTCAAGTGATATAAATGGCCAGTTGAATCCATGACAATCACTATGCACAAAACCCACATTTTGTTCCTGTGTACTGGAAACTCCTGCCGCTCACAGATGGCCGAGGGCTGGGGTAAACATCTGGGCCACGACCTCACCGAGGTTGAATCGGCCGGCATCGAGGCGCACGGCAAAAATCCGCGCGCCATTGCGGTAATGCACGAGGCCGGGGTGGACATCTCCGGCCAGGAATCGACACGTGTCACCGACGACATGATCGCCCGTGCCGATATCGTCGTGACCGTCTGCGGTCACGCCGACGAACACTGCCCGGTGTTGCCGCCGGGCGTAAAGAAAATCCATTGGCCGCTCAGCGACCCGGCCAAGGCAACGGGGACGGAATCCGAGATTATGGCTGTCTTTCGCACCACGCGTGACGACATCCGCGCGCGCGTCACAAACCTGATCGCCACGCTACACACCGCCTCTGAAACCAACGCCTAGTGTAGTGTTGCACTCTTGAAGGAACATTGCTTGTTCGTCATGTAGGTCGGCCTTCAGGCCGACATGTCGGGCTAAAGCCCGACCTACAGGGGGCTCCGGGAAGTTACCGGGAAGTTATAAGTACCAAACAGAACGCAACACTACACTAGCGTCTGGTCTGGGGCACACCGGCTTCATTGGAATGTCACGCCGATTTCATCAGCCTGTCATATTGGGTTGTAATAGTACGCCCCGTTTTCCCATATCCACATCCGGAGGTTTTCATGCAACTCAAGCAGACATTCTCGGCGTTCGGCGTCGCTGCCCTGGTGGCCAGCGCGCTCGGCGCCGTTCCCGCGCCCGCGATGGCCAATGCGCTCATCAAGGTAGACGGTTCCAGCACCGTGTTCCCGATCACCGAGGCGGTGGCCGAGGACTTCCAGA
>CAYHES010000309.1:1727-2799 GCA_964355495.1 uncultured Acidiferrobacterales bacterium | reverse complement strand
ATCGAGGCGGCGCGCGCCGGCGAGGCCGGGCGCGGCTTCGCGGTGGTGGCGGACGAGGTGCGCAAGCTGTCGCAGCACTCGAACCGCTTCAGCGACCAGATCCGCCAGCAAGTGCACAAGACCAAGGAGACGGTCGACAAGCTGCGCCGGATCGCCGCCGACGTGGCGGCCGGCCGCGACATGACACAGGCGATCACCTCCAAGGAGCGCGTGGATGCGATGCTGCAACAGGTGGCGGGAATGAACGTGTTCATGGGCGAGCAGCTGCAACAGGTCTCGGCGACCACGCGCGACATCGACACCGGGGTGGGCGTGGCGGTGCGCGCGCTGCAGTTCGAGGACATCGTGCGCCAACTGACCGACTACGCGAGCGTGCAACTCACGCGCCTGCACGAGTACGGCGAGCGCTATGCGCGCGCGCTCGCGGCCGCCGCTCCCGGTGTCCCGCCTCCCGCGACACTGGCACATCCCGGCGCGGTGGAGGATGTCGCCCTGTTCAGCGCCGAGCTGGCGCGGCTGCGCACCGATCTCGGCGCCTACCGCGAGCAGTGGCTCGCGTCGCGCCACAAGCCGACCCTGCAGCAATCGATGCAGGCCGGCGAGGTGCAATTATTCTAGTCGCGAGTCGGGAGTCCCGAGTCCCGAGTCGAGAGTCGCGAGTCGCGAGTCCCGAGTCGAGAGTCGAGAGTCCCAATTCTCGACTCCCGACTCGCGACTGCTTTTAAGACTCTCGACTCACGACTATGACAAGGAGACAATCATGCCGCTGACATCCCTTTTATCCAGTGACGGCAGGCAGGTGAACATCCACATCACCGGCCAGTTCAATTTCAGCATCTACAAGGAGTTCCGCGAGGCCTATCAGCGTGCGCCGCAGATGGATGCGGCCCGCTACGTCATCGACCTGGGCGGCACCGAGTACATGGACAGCTCGGCGCTCGGCATGCTGCTGCTGCTGCGCGAGCGCGCCGGCGGCGACCGGGCGGCCATCGAGATTACCCACTGCAGTCCCGAGATCCGGAAGATTTTCGCCGTTTCCAACTTCGACCGCCTGTTCAAGATCGACTGACAC
>CAYHES010000309.1:0-1627 GCA_964355495.1 uncultured Acidiferrobacterales bacterium | reverse complement strand
CGGCCGCTCACCTTCCTGATCGTGGACGACGAGCGCGTCAACCTGATGGTGCTCCAGGCGATCCTCGAGCACGACGGCCACCGCGTGCTGACCGCCGACAACGGCCAGGAAGCGGTCGAGCGTTTCCAGGCCGAGTCGCCGGACGTGGTGCTCATGGACGTGATGATGCCGGTCATGGACGGCTATGAGGCCACGCGCCGCATCAAGGCCGGGTGCGGCGAGCGTTTCGTGCCGGTGATCTTTCTCACCGCCCTGACCGACGAGCATGCCCTGGCCCTGTGCGTCGAGGCGGGCGGCGACGACTTCCTCACCAAGCCGTACAACCGCGTGATCCTGCGTTCCAAGATCGGCGCGCTCATGCGCATCCGCGACCTGCACGCCGACCTGCAACTGCGCAACGCCGAGATCACCCACCACCACAACCGCCTGCGCCAGGAACACGAGGCCGCGGAGACGGTGCTGGCCAAGGTCACGCACCGCGGCTGCCTGGACTCGCCCGGCATCCGCTACCTGCTGTCGCCGATGTCGATCTTCAACGGCGACCTGCTGCTGGCCGCGCGCCGCCCGTCCGGCGGCCTGCGTGTGATGCTCGGCGACTTCGCCGGCCACGGCCTGTCGGCGGCGGTCGGGGCGATGCCGGCGGCCGAGGTCTTTTACGTGATGACCTCGAAGGGTTACGCCATTTCCGACATCGTCATCGAGATCAACCGCAAGATGAAGCTCACGCTGCCGACCGGGATGTTCCTGGCCGCCAGCTTCATCGATATCGACCCGGCGCGCGGCTCGCTCAGCGTCTGGAACGGCGGTCTGCCGGACGCCCTGTTGTGCGCCGCGGGCGGAACGCGGCGCCTTGCTTCGCGCCACCTGCCGCTGGGCGTGCTGGACGACAGCCGCTTCGACCCGGCGGTCGAAATTCTGCCGTTGCCGCCCGCAAGCCGCGTGCTGCTGTATACCGATGGCCTGCTCGACGCGATCGATCCGGCGGGCGAGCGTTTCGGTGAGCAGCGCTTCAGGGAGATCGTGGATAACGGCGGCGGCACAACGAGCCGGTATGACGAAATCACCGCCGCCGTCGCTGCCTTCCGGCAGGACGCAGAGCGCAGCGACGACCTGACGTTCGCCGAAATCGACTGCGCGGCGATCGCGGCACTGCTGCCGGAGCAGGAGGCCAGCGCCGGCCAGCGCACCCCGGCCACCTGGCGCATGCAGTTCGAGCTCGGCGTGCAGGTGTGGCGCGAGATGGATCCGCTGCCGTTGCTGCTGCAGCTCGTCACCGACGTGCAGGGCCTGCATGCGCACAAGGAACGCCTGTACATCATTCTCGGCGAACTGCTGTCGAATGCCCTGGACCACGGCCTGCTGCGCCTCGATTCGCGCCTGAAGAAAGACCCGCAGGGTTTCGCGCAGTACTACTTCGAGCGCGCCGCCGCGCTGGCCGCGCTGCACGACGGCCTGATTCGCGTGGAGTTCGAGCACCGGCCGGAAGGATCGGGCGGGCGCCTCGCCATCCATGTCGTGGACAGCGGCCCGGGCTTCGACCACCGGGAGAAAACACAAAATCTCGCAGACAACACCAGCCACAGCGGTCGCGGCGCGGCGCTGGTGCGTTCGCTGTGCGAGAGCTTCG
>CAYHES010000308.1:0-2804 GCA_964355495.1 uncultured Acidiferrobacterales bacterium | reverse complement strand
GAGGAAACCGCCTGGCATATTGAACCTCAGGCGCTGCTTGGTGTGTACCGCTGGCCGCACCCGACCCAACCCGTGACCTACCTGCGCTTTGCCTTCATTGCCAGTGCGCTGCGCGAAGAACGCGGGCGCGTGCTCGACCACGGTTGCCTGCGCGCGCTGTGGCTGACGCCAGAGGAAATCCACGCCAACCGCGCCCGCCTGCGCAGCCCGCAGGTGGAGCGCTGTCTCGACGACTACCTGGCCGGCACCTGCTATCCGCTCGATCTGCTCAAGGAGTACGCGCCCGCTGCGGCGCGCTGACCATGGCGCGCGTGGTGGTCGGTCTGTCCGGCGGCGTGGATTCGGCGGTTGCGGCGCTGCTGCTCAAGCGTGCCGGCCACGACGTTACCGGCCTGTTCATGAAAAACTGGGAAGAGGACGACAGCGCCACGCACTGCACCGCCGAGGAAGACCTGAAGGAGGTACGCGCGGTGTGCGCGGTGCTCGGCATTCCGTTCCAGACCGTGAACTTTTCCAGCGAATACTGGGACCGGGTGTTCCAGTATTTTCTCGACGAGCACAAGGCCGGGCGCACACCCAACCCGGACGTGCTGTGCAACAAGGAAATCAAGTTCAAGGCGTTCCTCGATCATGCCCTGACACTCGGTGCCGACCGGATCGCCACCGGTCACTACGCGCAGGCGCGCGAAACGCAGGGCCGGTATCAGCTGCTCAAGGGCGCCGACACCGCCAAGGACCAGACCTATTTTCTCTACACGCTCGGCCAGGCCGAACTTTCCCGGACGCTCTTTCCGATCGGTCATCTGGCCAAGCCAGCAGTGCGCGAACTGGCGCGCGCCGCCGGGTTGCCGAACCATGATCGCAAGGATTCGACCGGCATCTGCTTCATCGGTGAGCGTGACTTCCGCGATTTCCTGAAACGCTACCTGCCGGCGCAACCGGGCGCGATGCGCACGCTCGCCGGTGTGGACAAAGGCCGGCACGAGGGCGCCCTGTACTACACCATCGGCCAGCGCCAGGGGCTCGGCATCGGCGGCGCCGGCGAGGCCTGGTATGTCGTGGACAAGGATATCGAGCAGAACATCCTGTACGTCGAACAGGGCGAACATCACCCGGCGCTCTACAACCCGGCCCTGCTCGCCAGCCAATTGCACTGGGTAGCGGGCGCACCGCCATCCCTGCCGCACGCCTGCACCGCCAAGGTGCGCTATCGCCAGACCGACCAGGCCTGCACCATCGGGCAAATTGCGTCCGGGACGACGCAGGTCACTTTCGCCGCGCCGCAGCGCGCCGTCACCCCCGGCCAATCCGTGGTCTTTTACGACGGCGCGGCCTGTCTCGGCGGCGGTGTTATCGACCGGCGCCTGAATAGCGATGCCATGTCTGGTAGAATACCGGCCTGATCTCGGCAGCCTTACAACATTCTGCGTCCGGTACAACATGAACAAGACGCCCGATAGCCTGGTCCTCTCCCCGCTCACCGCCCTGTCGCCGCTCGACGGCCGCTACGAGAAGAAAATCGCGCCGCTGCGCGCGCTGTTCAGCGAATATGGGCTGATCCGCTTCCGCGTACAGGTTGAAATCCGCTGGCTGCTGGCGCTCTCGAACTGGACGGCGCTGCACGAAGTGCCGACGTTCTCGCCGATGACGCGGTCGGCGCTGGAAGCGATTGTGGACAGCTTCAGCGAGGCCGACGCGCGGCGCGTGAAGGAGATCGAGGCCACCACCAATCATGATGTGAAGGCGGTGGAGTATTTTCTGAAAGAGAAAACCCTCACCAACGCCGAGGTCGCCAAGGTCGGTGAATTCTTCCATTTCGCCTGCACCTCCGAGGACATCAACAACCTGTCGCACGGGCTGATGCTCCGGCATGGGCGTGACGACATCCTGTTGCCGGTCATGGACATGTTGATTGCGGCGATCGAATCCCTGGCGGTGAAGTTTGCCGATCAGCCGATGCTGGCGCGCACCCACGGCCAGCCGGCCTCGCCCACCACGCTCGGCAAGGAGCTGGCGAACCTCGGCTACCGGCTCACGCGCCAGCGCGCGCAGGCGGCGGCCGTGACCGTGCTCGGCAAAATGAATGGCGCGGTCGGCAACTACAATGCGCATCTCGCCGCCTATCCGGAGCTCGACTGGGAGGGCTGCGCGCGCGACTTCGTCACCGGGCTGGGTCTCGCGTGGAACCCGTACACCACGCAGATCGAACCGCACGATGGCATGGCCGAACTGTTCCACGCGCTGTCCCGCTTCAACACCATCCTGCTCGATTTCAATCGCGACCTGTGGAGCTATATCTCGCTCGGCTACTTCCGGCAGAAGGTGAAAGACGGCGAGGTCGGCTCGTCAACCATGCCGCACAAGGTGAACCCGATCGACTTCGAGAACAGCGAAGGCAATCTCGGGCTCGCCAACGCGCTGTTTGAACATCTCGCCGCCAAGCTGCCGGTGTCGCGCTTCCAGCGCGACCTCACCGACTCCACGGTACTGCGCAATCTGGGCGTGGCGTTCGGCTACTCGCTGCTCGCCTACGACTCGTGCCTGCGTGGCATCGGCAAGCTCGAAGTGGACAGCGCGCGCCTGAATGCCGATCTCGACCACAACTGGGAAGTGCTGGCCGAACCGATCCAGACGGTGATGCGGCGCTATGGGATCGAAAATCCGTACGAGAAACTCAAGGAGCTGACGCGCGGCAAAAGCGGTGTCACGCGCGAATCCCTGCAGGCCTTCATCCAGAAGCTGGCTATCCCCGAGGACGCCAAGGCGCGGCTGCTGGCCCTCACGCCCGCCAGCTACACGGGCAA
>CAYHES010000307.1:0-2810 GCA_964355495.1 uncultured Acidiferrobacterales bacterium | reverse complement strand
ATACTGCCATCACCGAACGTGAACATCAGACCATCAAATTAGCTGATCACACTCAATCCTGGAGGCGATCGAAGAGGCCATCGGCGCGCACTGATAACCGATGCGGGTCGTCCTCGATACCGGCATCTTGATCGCGGCCTTGATCACCGCCGACACATCGCCGGATCAGGTCTACCAGGCATGGCGAAAGAAGCGCTTCACGCTTGTCACCTCGGTGTGGCAACTCGGGGAATTCCGCCGGGCGAGCCGTTACGAAAGGGTTAAGAAGTTCCTCACGCCTACCGAGGCCGGAAACCTCGTCAACGGTCTCAAGCGCCACGCAACGGTGTTGACCGAACTGCCAGACGTGGACCTGTCCCGCGACCCGCACGACAACCCCGTGCTCGCGATGGCCATCACCGGAGAGGCCGACTACCTCGTTACCGGCGACCGGCGTGGGTTGCTGTCACTCAAGCGGGTCGGCACCACGCGCATCATCACGGCCGCTGAGTTTCTGAAGATACTGAAAAAGAAGCGCCGATAGACACGCGCGGAGGGAACCGACCATGCACAACCTCAAGGACATATTCCGCGGCCTGGCGGCGGTCGGCAACGACGTGGACCGCAACGGCAACATCCGCACCGGCTCGATCCTGATCGAATCCATGACCCTCGCTGGCAGCTGACCGCCGGCCGGCGGCTAAAATTATTTAGCCGGGTGCTTTTCGATTTCACACTCTGCCTCTACACTGGACAGTGTTCCGCGGCGCACCCTGCCGGCCGCGGCCAGCCGGGATCAGCACCGTGGCAACCAGGGCACGCAAGAAGAAAATCCAGCCGGACAACGCCCAGCTTGTCCTGGCCGCCCTCGAGGAAGAGCGCACCGACCGCGTGCGCGAGATCCTCACGCTCCTGCACCCGGCCGATATCGCTCGGCTGCTCGAAAGCATTCCGCCCGAGCAGCGCCACCCGGTCTGGGCCATGGTCGACCCGGAGGTTGCGGGCGAGGTGCTGCTCGAAGTGTCCGAGGCGGTGCGCCTCGACCTCATCCGCGAGATGGACAGCGCGCAGCTGGTGATCGCGGCGCGCTCGCTCGATATCGACGACATCGCCGATCTCATCCCCGATCTGTCGGACGAGATCATTGCTGCGATCCTGTTCGCGCTCGACAAACAGGACCGTCAGCGCCTGGACGCAGTGCTGTCCTACCCGGAAGACGCCGCCGGCGGCCTGATGAACGTGGACACGGTCACGGTGCGCGAGAACATCACCATCGAGGTCGTGAACCGCTACCTGCGCCAGCGCGGCGAACTGCCGGAGCATACCAACAGCCTGTTTGTCGTGGACCGCAGCGACCGCCTGCTCGGTATTCTTTCGCTGTCGCGACTGCTTACCGCGAGCCCGGCGGCGCGCGTGTCGCAGGTCACGGAACACGACCTGATCAAGTTCGGCGCCCTCACCCCGGACAAGGAAGTGGCCGAGGCATTCGAGCGCTACAACCTGATCACCGCGCCGGTGGTGGACGAGAACGGCCGGCTGCTCGGGCGCATCACCGTGGACGACGTGGTGGACGTGATCCGCGAAGAGGCCGACCGCGAGATACTGAACCTCGCCGGTCTGCGCGAAGAGGAAGACCTGTTCGCGTCGGTCTGGCAGAGCGTGCGCAACCGCTGGACCTGGCTGGCGCTCAACCTGGTGACGGCGCTCATCGCCTCGCGCGTCATCGGCGTGTTCGAATCGTCGATCGAGAAGCTCGTGGCGCTGGCGGCGCTCATGCCGATCGTGGCCGGCATCGGCGGCAACTCCGGCAACCAGACCATCACCATGATTGTGCGCGCGCTCGCCCTTGGCCGGCTCAACCCGGAAAACATGCGCAAGCTGTTCGCCAAGGAGATTGGCGTGGCGCTCATCAACGGCCTGATGTGGGGCGGCCTGCTCGGCGCGATCGCCTGGCTGCTCTATCACAATCTGCCACTGGCACTCGTCATGACCGCTGCCATGGCGCTCAACCTGCTGCTCGCTTCCGTCGCCGGGGTCGGAGTACCTTACTTCCGCCACAAGCTCGGGCGCGATCCGGCACTCGGCTCGAGTGTGCTGATCACCGCCATCACCGACAGCGGCGGGTTTTTCATCTTCCTCGGGCTGGCGACGCTGTTCCTGCTTTGATGGCCTGGCGGGCCGCAGGCCCCGTCGTTGACCGGTGGAGATGCCGGGCGGGGCTGGAAACAGACCGCTCGTCAGGCCGACATTTCCGTCCGGCTGCGAATGGCGTTAAATTTGAACATGAAGAAGGCCAAGAAGAAGGGAAAACGGAAGGCCCGCAAAGACACCATGATACCGAACATCCTGCAACTGCTGACGACCGCGATCCGGGAGAAGCGCTGCGTCGCCATCCGCTACCACGATCAGCGCCATGTGCGCGTGGTCGAGCCGCACGCCATCTATACCCACGAAAGCGGCGAGCTGGTGATGGACGCCTTCCAGACCCGCGGTTATTCGTCCTCCGGCCGGCCACCGCCGTTCTGGCGGCCGTTCCGCCTGAAGAAGATCAGCGCCATCTCGCCGCTCAAGGAGAGCTTCGAGACGCGGCTGCAGGAAGGGTTCTCGCCCGATAAAGACAAGTACCGCAAGGGCCCCGTCGCCATGGTCGACAACCGGCGCAAGGGTGGCGACATTCCGCCGCGGGCGTTAATGCAGTCGGCCGCGCGCCAGAATCTTTACACCCAGCCTCAGCCCGAGGATTCCGGGCCGCAACTGCCGAAGAACCCGTTCCGCCGCTAGTGTAGTGTTGCGTTCTGTTTGGTACTTATAACTTCCCGGAGCCCCCTGTA
>CAYHES010000306.1:0-2812 GCA_964355495.1 uncultured Acidiferrobacterales bacterium | reverse complement strand
TAACGGCGATACTCGCGTGTCAGCCCGACACCGGCAATGTTGAGCGTCTTGACCTGCTCGGCCTGCTCGGGCGTCACGTGCCGCTTGAGATACATGAACTCACGGCCCTGGTAGTGACGCACGGCCTGGGCGATTTCGCGCACCGGCATGCCAAGAACCCTGGCGAGCGCCGGCCACTGGGTGCGCGCCTCGTCGAGTTCGCCCGGCTCGGCCCACACCGAATCGACCGGCGTGCTGATGGCCAGCGGCTCGCCGTGCCGATCGAAGATCATGCCGCGATGCGAGTTGTCCTGGATCACGCGCAGGTGGCGGGCATTGCCCTGCTCCTGCAGATAGTCCGACGTGACCACTTGCAGCCACAGGGCGCGCGCCGCGAGCAGCGCCATGCCGCCAAACAGAAAACCGAGCACCACGGCGGTGCGCACCGGGTAACCAGTATGGCGAATGCTGCGGCTCATGGCTTCACCCTGGGCGCGCCTTTGTCGGTACGCACGACCACCACCTGTTCACCCGCAGGCAGCGCCATGCCGAGGCGGGCGCGCGCGGTTTCCTCCACGCGCCGCTGCTCGGACCATGCGCCCTGTTCGAGCAGCAACTGGCCCCACTCGGTGTTGAGGGCATCACGCTCATGCGTCACGGTCTGCAGCTCGGCAAACAGCAGGCGGTTGCGGTGACGCAGTTCGATGACCGTCAGCGCGCACGCCACCATTGCAACGGTCAGGAGCGCGAGCTGTTTACGCATGCGCGGCCTCCGGTATCTCGGCAATACGCAACACGGCGCTGCGCGCCCGCGGGTTGCGCCGCACCTCGTCTTCGCCGGCACGCACTGGCTTGCCGATCACCTTCAGGCGCGACTGGATTTCGACATGCCGCACCGGCAGATCCGGCGGCAGCTCCTTGCCCTTTTCCTGCGTGCGCATGAACTGCTTGACGATGCGGTCTTCGAGCGAATGGAAGCTGACCACCGCCAGCCGTCCATGCGGGGCCAGCACATCCAGCGCCTGCGGCAAGGCCGCGCGCAGTTCGTCGAGCTCGCGATTGATGTGCAGGCGAATCGCCTGGAAGCTGCGGGTGGCGGGATCCTTGCTGCGCTCGCGCGTCGGCACGGCGCCGGCCACAATCTCAGCAAGCTGTTTCGTGGTGGTAATCGGGTTTTCCGCGCGGCTGCGCAGAATGGCGCGCGCAATGCGGCGCGCATAACGCTCCTCGCCCAACTGGTACAGGACATCGGCAATCTCCTGCTCCGCGGCGCGATTCAACCAGTCCGCGGCGGATTCGCCGCGCGTGGTATCCATGCGCATATCGAGCGGGCCTTCGGTGCGGAAACTGAACCCGCGTGCGGGATCGTCGAGTTGCGGGGAGGAAACACCGAGGTCGAAGAGAATGCCATTCACACGCCCGCGCCAGCCGCGTTCATCAACGGCGCTTGCCAGCATCGAGAATGGCCCATGCACGATCGTCACGCGCACCTCTTCGGCAAACTGCTGTTTTGCTGAAGCCACCGCCTGCGGATCGCGGTCCAGCGCGAGCAGCCGGCCATCCGGTCCCAACTGTTCGAGGATGGCCCGCGCATGCCCGCCGCGCCCGAAGGTGGCGTCCACATAAATTCCATCCGGCCTGACGTTCAGCGCCGCCACCGCTTCGTTTCGCAGAACCGGTTCATGCTCACGCTCCGTCACACGCGCGCCTACAGCGACAGCGAACCGAGCTCGTCCGGCAGCTCGCCATCGCCTTCGGCTGCGGTCAGCCACTCGGCACGACGCGCATTCCACTTCGCCTCGTCCCAGATTTCGAATTTGTTGCCCTGGCCGATCATCACCACGGCCTTGTCGAGACTGGCGAACTCACGCAGCAGCGGCGGCAACAGAATGCGGCCGTTGCCGTCGAGCTCCACCTCGGTCGCATGACCGATCAGCAGGCGCTGCAGGCGACGCGCCTGCACATTGAAACTCGGCAGCTTCACGAGCTTGCGTTCAATCTCTTCCCACTCGGGCAATGGATAGAGCAGCAGCGAGTGGTCGCGATCGACCGTGATCACCATCTGACCATTGGCCAGGCGCACGAGCTCGTCCCGGTAGCGCGTCGGAATCGCCAGCCGGCCTTTGTTGTCCAGATTGAGTGCGTTGACACCGCGGAACATTTATTCCCTCTTTCTCCCGCTGTATTCCACCGTTTACCACTTTCTCCCACTTGGCAACACTATAGATAGCGAAATCCCACCCTGTCAAGAGATAAGTGATCGCTGGCACGGGATTTCTCCTTTATCGTACATAGAGTTAGCTGACGCAGACGGGCGCCAAGGGCACATCCGCTGTGTGCGGCCTGAATGAGCTGTTTTGGGGGGCGGAAACTGCGAAAAAACGATGATATAAACTCTGATAAAACAGTAAATTACGAATAACACTTAAAGTAGAAAAGTGGGAGCCGGCCGGTAAGCCGGGTTCTGTCGTGGACAGTCATTCCTCTGGGACGTCTGTCGCCAGACGCCTCGAGCAACCAACCCGGGAACGGTGCGGGCCGCACCATAGCTCCCCTATTTGGTCTTGCTCCGGGTGGGGTTTGCCCTGCCACCCCTGTTGCCAGGGGCGCGGTGCGCTCTTACCGCACCATTTCAACCTTACCTGATCCGGTTGCCCGGCCATCGGCGGTATATTTTCTGTGGCACTTTCCGTCGGCTCGCGCCGCCCAGGCGTTACCTGGCACCCTGCCCTATGGAGCCCGGACTTTCCTCCACGCTTGCGCGCAGCGACTGTCTAGCCGACTCCCACCGGGATTATACCAGCCACAGAGACATAAGTTCCGGAAATTTCAG
>CAYHES010000305.1:0-2843 GCA_964355495.1 uncultured Acidiferrobacterales bacterium | reverse complement strand
TTTAGCCCGACGTGTCGGCCTGAAGGCCGACCTACAATCGGATCAGGCCATGCGCTGGTATTGGTGAGGCACTACACTGGCCCAGAAGAGGGTTGAGCCCGTGTCTCCCGCCATCATGGTTTGGCCGGAAGCTCGGCAGACAAGGTCTGTTTGAGAAGTTTTATGCGCTTCGACAGGTATGAGTTGGAGCGCAGTGTCCAATAGATCGTCTGCTTGAGTGCGGCGGGATTTGACCCGGCGACGACCTCCAGCCTGGATTTGAGCGGATGCGCCGCGATGGCGCTCATCGGCAGGATGGCGCAGCCATGCCCCTTGGCGGCGAGCTGGATAACGGCCTCCAGATTGTTCACGAAGTAGCGGTAATCCAGCGCGTTGGAGCGCGGGTGACGCTTGCCGAAATGATGCGTGATCCAGGCATCGAGCAGGTGCGGGCGATCGGGGTAATCGATCAACGCAAGTCGCTGGAGCTCGGCCTCGGTGCGGATTTTTTCCGCCCGCCCGGCCTTTTTCCGGCGCACGATGACCACCTGATCCTGAAAAATCGCCTCGGTCAGAAAATTCGTGTCGTCCGGTCGGTGGGTAACGAAACCGACGTCCAGCCGGCCCGCGCCCAGCTCCCGCAGGATCACCTCGTTGGGTTGGTAATTCACCGCCAGGCGCAGGTCCGGATGTTGCGCCTGTAACCTGGCCAGGTGTTGCAGCAGATAGCCGGCGAAGCTCCCGGGCGCCGCCACGCGCAACCAGCCGCCGATCTGTTGCGTCTCCTCGCGCATGGCTTCCAGTGCGTCGGTCATTTCATCGAACAGGTTCAACGCATATGCATAAAACTGCTGGCCGGGTGCGGTGAGGACGTTCGTGCGCGGATAGCGTTCCAGCAGCTTTACGCCCAAGGTCTTTTCCAGTTTCCCCACATGCGCCGTCACCCCGGGTTGGGTCATGAACAGGGTTTCAGCGGCTTTTGAAAAACTGCCGGATTGAACGACGGCAATGAAGCTGCGGACGTGGCGCAGATCGGGAATTTTCATATTGCGATTCGTGATCGGGAGCATAGCGACGAATGATTATTGTAACCCGTGGCAGGTTCATAGAATGCAGGCGTTGAATGATTAATGAAACCCCTGCTTCCCATGGAGAAACGCAATGTCCAAGAATGTCCTGTTGATCGTCACGAGCCATGCCCAACTGGGCGACACCGGCCGGCAGACCGGTTTGTATCTTTCCGAGTTCGCCCATCCGTATGAAGTATTTTCACAGGCCGGGTTCGGGATCACCGTGGCCTCGCCGCAGGGCGGCGACGCACCGGTCGATCCGAAGAGCCTGTCCGATGAATTGCAGCCTTATGTGCAATACACCCGGAACACGCTGCCGTTGAATCAGATCCGGCCGGAGAAATTCGATGCGTTCTTCGTGGTCGGCGGGCACGGCACCATGTGGGATCTTCCCGGGAACGCCGATCTGCAGCGCATCTTGCCGCTCGCGTATTCGCAGGGCAAGGCGCTCGCCGCCGTTTGTCATGGTCCGGCGGCGCTGGTCCGCCTGAAAAATCCGGACGGCGGTTTCCTGATTCAGGGGAAGCGCGTGGCGGGCTTCAGCAACGCTGAAGAGCACGCCGCGCAGTTGAGCCAGGTCATGCCGTTTCTTCTTGAGGATGAGCTCAAGCGCGCCGGCGGCTTGTACCAGAGCGCACCGGTTTGGCAGGCCAAGGTTGCCATCGACGGGCAGCTGGTGACCGGGCAAAACCCGGCGTCGGCCAGGGGTGTGGCCGAGGCGATCGTTGAGCTGGTCAACAACGGATCGATATTAAAGAAGAGCGCATGACAAGGCCCGGCGATACCGGACCTTGTCGGGTTACGGAGCCCGTTGTGTACGGATGGCGCGTTTCCCCGGATGTAAGCGGGTTGCTTGCACAGGCCGCGTCTTTGCGGTACACAGTTGCGAACAACAGAAAAACGGGAGCTTCTCATGCGCCGTGCGATTCTGCTGCTCGCTGTTGCCGCCGCTTTTCTGCTTCCCGCGTTCGCCAGTCTTGCCGCGCAGGTCGATGGCCTGCAGATGCCGGCGTGGGTGGAGCGTGCCGGCGAACGCCTGCCGGCACGCGCCGGCATGGCGCTGGCGGAAGCGGATGTCGTCGAAACCGGCAAGGGCGGCCGGTTGATTATCCAGCTTGCCGATGGCAGCTATGTAAAGCTGGGCGAGGAGGCGCGCCTCGCGCTGGTGTCGTTGCGCGAGGAGGACGGCCCGCAGGGCGCGTTGACCGGGTTGCTGAACGTCGTGAAGGGCGCGTTCCGTTACACCGCCGGCACGCTCGGACGCATGCTGCGGCGCGACATCCAGGTGAACATTGCGGGCACCACGCTTGGCATCCGCGGCACGGACGTGTGGGGCCGGAGCAAGGATGGTGGCGCCACCGTCTGCCTGATCGAGGGCAAGATCACGCTGAAACACCCGGCGCGCGGCGAGTTCAGCATGGATCAGCCGCTGTCGTTCTTCGTCGCGCCGCGCGATGGCGAGCCGCAACCGGTCGGGCCGGTCGATCCGGAGAAGCTCAAGCAGTGGTCGGCCGAAACCGAGCTCGATCTCGGCCGCGGCGTGATCCTGCAGGGTGGTGGCTGGATTGTGCAGCTTGGGTCACACAACACGGAAGCGGCGGCACGCAAGATCGAGAAACGCCTGCGCGCTGCCGGTGTTCCGGTGGAGTTCACCAGCGTGCAGCTCAAGGACCGCACCTTTCACCGCCTGCGCGTGAGCAACTTCGATACCCAGCAGGACGCGAAGTATTTCGCCGACAAGGTGCGTGGCCAGCCGGGAATTCCGAAACCGTGGGTGACGTGCAACATTCCCGG
>CAYHES010000304.1:0-2855 GCA_964355495.1 uncultured Acidiferrobacterales bacterium | reverse complement strand
ACCAACTAAAATTGGAACTGTTTCGATCATACAAGGGTGGGCATCGCCCACCACATGCGGCTTCGACCGGCACACCTGGTGGGCGATGCCCACCCTACAGGCCCGACATGGTTTGTGTTGCTATGTTTAGATGCGGTCGTGACAGACGTATAACGACAGGCGCGAGCCGGTCACGAGACTGCGGCCGTAATACACAAATGTCGCAACCCAGAAGCCGAGCAGGAACAGCACCATGCCCGGGTGCCACAGGGTCTCGAGCCCGCGCAGCAGCGATGCCGATACCGGCGTCTGCGCCGGCAAAAAGTTAAGCACCGCCGCGGTGTAAAGCACCGAGAGCAGGGCAAGCACCTGGTAGACGGAGAACCGGCCGGTGCCGCGCCAGTCGGCGCGCAGGGTTTCGGAGAACGCGCGCCACAACTGGGTGACGGCGAGTGTCAGCAGCAGCGCGGTGACATACGCGCCGTGCAGGAAGAGCAGCATCCCTGCCAGTCCGACTCCTGTATATAAGGTCGCGGTCAGCGCCTGAATCGGCACCACTTTCTCGCCGGCCAGATTGCCAGCATAGGCAATCTTCTTGGTCTCGCCACGAAACACGAAGTGCCAGCGCGCGAACAGCTTCTGCACCAGCGGGTGTGAGGCATGCAGCGGCTTGCCATAGCAGCAGCCGAAGCTGATGCAGGCCAGCCGCCCCAATCCTTCGCCGAAGGCATAACCGACGCTGATGGCGGCCAGCACCGGCAATACCGGTGCCTCGCTGCCCAGCAGCCGGCCGAGCGTGGCGTTGCTGAACAGCACCACCCACGGCGCCAGCAGAATGCCGATGAACGCGGCGCCGCCGACGCTGAACACCGCTGATTTCTTCTCCACCATCAGGGCCACGATCTTCGATCCGGGAATGCACGCGCCCAGCATCACAATGCCGAGCAACACGATTTCGGCGCGCGATACGCCGACTGCCCCGAACAGCAGGAATATGATCGCCACCGACACGAACTGCGCGGCTGAGGAGAGCAAGCCGTAGTAGGTGAAGTTCAGGCCCTGCCAGTAACCGGCGGCATCCTGACGCTGCGGCAGGGTGGCGAAGATCTGCCACTTCTCCTCCGGCAGCCGGCGGAACCCCCAGGCGAGATAGGCAAAGAACAGCGCGCCGAGCGCGCCCACAAACAGTTCATTCCACATCGTTAATTCTCCACACTGGATCGCGTGACACGTTTGCCGCTCACGGCATGCGCAATCGGCGAACGTACGCGCACGTCGGTTTCAATCAATGGCTGTCCGAAGGCGAGCGAGTAACGGCTGAACGCCTTGGGCGTGGCCTGGTTGGCGAGCAGATCGGCGGCGAAACGCACGCGGCTCTTTTCAAACACCAGCACCGTGGTCGAGCTGCCCGGACGGAACAGGCTCTTCGGTTGCCCGCACCTGAGGAACATCCCGGGCACGACCGGCCGCGGATCGTCATACCGCGAGTCGCTGTAGCACTGCACGATGTCGCCGATCATGAGCGCCACCACTTCGATCATCGCCACCTTGCCGATCTGCGTACCGCCCTCGACATCGGTATCGATCACCGTCACCACACGCCGGTTCTTGGAATACGGCGTTGCCACCAGCACCGCGGCACCGGGATTGCAGGAATGGTAATCGCCCTCGACAGTGTAATAGTCCAGCACCCGCCCGGCGACCGGCGTGTGGTTGTAGTGATACTTCTCGGGGGTGAGGCGGAAGATCGCGTAGTCGCCGCTGGCAAATGCCGCCAGCCAGTTGTGCCGCCCGCCGCCGAGCAGCTCTTCATAGTTGAAGAACTTGTCCTTGACGAACAGCGACGCCTGCTCGCGGAACGATCCGACCAGCAAGCGCGCATCGCACGGCGATGCCACCGCGCGCGCGTCCTCCGGCATCGGCCGGCAATCCCAGTAGCGGATCTTTCGTTCGAATGCCTGACGCGCGCTGTCAAACCCCGCCGGGTCGTCCAGGCACTCACCGAGATCAACCTGATGGTCGCGCAGGAAACGGCGGCAGGCGCCCGAGCCCCAGCCAGTGTCGTAATTGAGATAGCCAAGCAGCCGCGTCGAGTGGCGGCTGGTGAGCATGCGGAATACTGCTGGCATGCTCTCGCGCACCCGGCCGTAGAAAAACAGCACTAGGCGATCCTGATACAGGCGCTCGGTCTCAATCCGGCCAGAGCTGCGTTCGATGTACTGGTGTGCGATGTTGTGCATGTGAATCTCGTTAAATCGCTCCGGCGTAACGGCGCTCTTCCTGCTCCACGTTCAGGAGCAGCAGGCCGATCAGCCGGCGCAGCGTGTCCGGCGCGGCCGTGCCGGCACGCACGTCATGTGCCGCTTCGCTGAAAAATGCTTCTGCATCGCGTCCGCCGGTGAGCGCGGCGAGCGCGCGCCGCAGCGCCGGATCGTGCGGCATGCGCTGCGCCATCTGCCGGATGCTCTGCCCGGCCGAATCGAGACCCTCTTCCAGGTACTGCTGACGCAGGCGTCCCCGGTAATGCTGCTCCGCGGCCTGGTTGAACGTGGCGGCGTCCACGTCCATCGGATTCTTCACACCCAGATCGGCAAGAATCGCGCTGGTCAGGCGCCCGGAAACGCCGCGCTCCGACGGTGCCGCGAGGCGCGCGTCCAGATCGGCGAGTGTTCCGGCACCGGTCTCGGCCAGTGCCCCGTCTTCTAACAGCAGGCGCTGCAGGGCATTGCGGTAATCATCCATGTACACCTTGAAGTAACCGGTGTGGCGCTTGCTCGGACGCGTGCGCTGGGTCTTCGCCAGCACGCGCCGCAGGAACAGGTTGCGGGTCGTGCGCTTCACATAGAACACCGGCAGACCGATCGCGGCGGCGAAGA
>CAYHES010000303.1:0-2885 GCA_964355495.1 uncultured Acidiferrobacterales bacterium | reverse complement strand
GGCCGTCGGCCGCGGACACCACCAGCACGGCACCGTCCATCTGGGCGGCACCGGTGATCATGTTCTTCACGTAGTCGGCATGGCCCGGGCAGTCGACATGCGCGTAGTGGCGGTTGGCGGTTTCATACTCAACGTGGCTGGTCGCGATGGTGATGCCGCGCGCCTTTTCTTCCGGGGCGTTGTCGATCTGGTCGTAGGCCTTGAACTCGCCGCCGAACTTGGTGGACAGCACCTTGGTCAGGGCCGCGGTCAGCGTGGTCTTGCCGTGGTCGACGTGGCCGATGGTGCCCACGTTCAGGTGGGGCTTGGTGCGTTCGAATTTTCCCTTGGACATCGTCTGCCTCGTCTAGCTCAGAGAATAAATAAAAGTGATCAGCCGGCCTTCTTCAGCACGGATTCGGCGACACTTGCCGGCACCGGCGCGTACTTCTTGAATTCCATGGTGTAGGTCGCGCGCCCCTGGCTCGCGGAACGCAGCGATGTGGAGTAACCAAACATGTTGGCCAGCGGCACCTCGGCACGCACCAGCTTCACGCCGCCATGGCCGTCTTCCTGGCTCATGATAATGCCGCGCCGCGAATTCAGGTCGCCCATGACGTTGCCCAGATAATCGGGCGGCGAGGTCACTTCCACGTCCATGATCGGCTCCAGCAGGATCGGGTCGGCCTTCACACCGGCTTCCTTCCAGCACATGATGGCCGCCATCTTGAAGGCGTTTTCGTTCGAGTCGACATCGTGGTAGGAGCCGAAGTGCAGGGTCGCCTTCACGTCCACCACCGGATAACCGAACTTGATGCCGCGCGCCATGGCCTCATCGACGCCCTTCTTCACCGCCGGAATGAACTCGCGCGGGATCACGCCGCCCTTGATGGCGTCCACGAACTCGAAGCCCTTGCCTTCTTCGGTCTGCGGCTCGAATTTGATGTACACATGGCCATACTGGCCGCGCCCACCGGACTGCTTGACGAAGCGGTATTCCTGGTCGATCGGCTTGCGGATGGTTTCGCGATACGCCACCTGCGGCTTGCCGACATTCGCCTCGACGCTGAATTCGCGCTTCATGCGGTCGACGATAATTTCGAGATGCAGCTCGCCCATGCCGGAGATGATGGTCTGGCCGGATTCCTCGTCGGTGTGCACGCGGAACGATGGGTCTTCCTGGGCGAGGCGGTTCAGCGCCATGCCCATCTTTTCCTGGTCGGCCTTGGTCTTGGGTTCGACGGCCTGCGAGATCACCGGCTCCGGGAACACCATGCGTTCCAGGGTGATGATCTTGTTGGGATCGCACAGGGTTTCACCGGTGGTGACTTCCTTGAGACCGACGCACGCGGCGATGTCACCGGCGCGCACTTCCTTGATTTCCTGGCGCTCATTGGCGTGCATCTGCAAGAGGCGCCCGATGCGCTCTTTCTTGCCCTTGACCGGGTTATAAACGGTGTCGCCCGAGGCCAGCACACCCGAGTAGACACGAATAAAGGTCAAGGCACCGACAAACGGATCGGTGGCAATCTTGAACGCGAGCGCCGAGAACGGCTCTTCGTCGGTGGCATGGCGCTCGCCTTCGCTGCCGGCGGCGTCGTCCAGGTGACCCTTGATGGCCGGACGTTCATTCGGCGCGGGCAGCAGGTCGATCACGGCGTCGAGCGCCGCCTGCACGCCCTTGTTCTTGAAGGCGCTGCCGCACAGTACCGGCACGATTTCCAGCTTCAGGTTGCGTTCACGCAGGCCCAGTTTGATTTCCGCCGTGGTCAGCGCTTCACCGGCCAGATACTTCTCCGAGAGGGTGTCGTTGGCCTCGGCGGCCGCCTCGACCATCTTGTCGTGGTATTCCTTGCACTGCGCCAGCATGTCGGCCGGGATTTCCTTTTCCTCGAACTTCATGCCCTGGGTGGAATCGTCCCAGTAGATGGCCTTCATCTTGATCAGGTCGACCACGCCCAGGAATTTCTCCTCGGCGCCGATCGGCAACTGCAGGGGCACGGCATTTGCGCCGAGACGTTCTTTAAGCTGGCTGACAACGTTCAGGAAGTTGGCGCCGGCGCGATCCATCTTGTTGACGAAGGCAATGCGCGGCACGCCGTAACGGTTGGCCTGGCGCCACACGGTCTCGGACTGCGGCTGCACGCCGCCCACGGCGCACAGCACGAACATGGCGCCGTCGAGCACGCGCAGCGAGCGCTCCACTTCAATGGTGAAGTCGACGTGGCCCGGGGTATCGATGATGTTGAAGCGGTGTTCCGGCAGCGTGCCGTCCATGCCTTTCCAGAAGCAGGTCGTGGCGGCGGAGGTAATGGTGATGCCGCGCTCCTGTTCCTGCTCCATCCAGTCCATGACGGCCGTGCCTTCGTGGACTTCGCCGATTTTGTGCGACACCCCGGTGTAAAACAGGATGCGTTCGGAGGTCGTGGTCTTGCCCGCATCGATATGCGCCATGATGCCGATGTTGCGATAGCGGTTGATGGGTGTTGAACGGGCCACGACTCTATTCCTCGAATACGGTCTTTAGAAACGGTAATGCGAAAAGGCCTTGTTGGCCTCGGCCATGCGATGCACGTCATCGCGCTTCTTCATGGCGGTACCACGCCGTTCGGCGGCTTCCATTAATTCAGCGGCCAGCCGCGCGCCCATGGACTTCTCGCCGCGCGCGCGCGCCGCCTCGGTCACCCAGCGCATGGCCAAGGCGGCCTGGCGCGCCGGGCGCACTTCGATCGGCACCTGGTAGGTGGCGCCACCCACGCGGCGGCTCTTCACCTCGACCAGCGGGCGGACGTTTTCAATGGCCGTCTTATAGACTTCAAGCGGATCGGTCTTGCTGCGCTCGGCAATCAGCGTGAGCGCGCCATAGACGATCTTTTCCGCCGTGGACTTCTTGCCACTGCGCATCA
>CAYHES010000302.1:0-2902 GCA_964355495.1 uncultured Acidiferrobacterales bacterium | reverse complement strand
CCCGCGCCCAGGGTTTCGGCGCCGAGGTCAAGCGCCGCATCCTGATCGGCACCTATGTGCTCTCGGCCGGTTATTACGATGCCTACTACTTGCAGGCACAACGGCTGCGCCGCCTGATTACCGACGACTTCAACCGCGCATTCGAAAAATGCGATGTGATCATGGGCCCGACCACGCCGACCACGGCGTTTAACCTCGGCGCCAAGACCGACGACCCGGTGGCGATGTATCTCTCCGACATCTACACCATCTCGGTGAACCTCGCCGGCCTGCCGGGCATGTCCATCCCGGCCGGCTTCGGTGCCGACAATCGGCCGGTCGGTTTGCAGTTGATCGGAAAATATTTCGACGAGGCGCGGCTGCTCAACGCTGCGCACCAGTACCAGCAGGCGACCGACTGGCACAAGCGTTCACCAAAGGGTTTTGAATAATACAGAGTAGGGTGGGTGAGCCGCGCAGCGGCGTAACCCACCGATCGAGATGTAGGTGTTGAAATAAGATTGGAGAGGTGTATTCCATGCGGCGCAATACGCTTCGCTATTGCGCCCTACGCGGGCTACGCAGGGCTGATCAGGTCAGCAGGTTTTGAGCCAACACGATCCAAGAGGAGAACGACGATGATGCGCATATTGATATTAACCGCACTAATGCTGTTCGCTGGTTGCTCAACCATCAGTCCAGCAGTGGTTAGCAAAGGCTATGACCTTGCAGTATTGAAAACTGCATATGTCGTGAGCTCAGGAAAAAATATATATTCGGGTACCAGCATAGCTACTTATATTCAGCCAGCTTTGGCCGAGCACGGGGTGACAGCGACAACTGGGCCGCTGGAGAATAAACCGAAAGA
Source organism: uncultured Acidiferrobacterales bacterium (assembly GCA_964355495.1). GTDB lineage: Bacteria > Pseudomonadota > Gammaproteobacteria > Acidiferrobacterales > UBA6901 > UBA6901. The sequence goes on along the minus strand of CAYHES010000302.1, from coordinate 2,055 downwards.
CGTAGACTTTTATGTAACCTATGTAGATCGGTGGCGGTGGGATATAACAATGTACCTATTATCTTTGGAGATAAGTTTTTTCGACAATAAGACAGATCAACTGATTGCATCAGGGAATTTTAGGAACGGAGCGTTTCATACTTTCCCCAGTCCAAGTGAGAAAGCAAAAGAAATAATCGCTTCTATATATCTCAAAAACCCTTAAAAGCAGGTCTGGTTCAGTGAATCGATTCGATTATTACAGAACATTGGTTGGAACCCGATGATGGAATGGGAAACAGTCATCGGTCTGGAAGTGCACGTGCAGCTGCTTACCCAGAGCAAGCTGTTCTCGGGCGCGGCCGCGCAATACGGCGCCGAGCCGAATACCCAGGCGTGCGCGGTGGATCTGGCGCTGCCCGGCGTGTTGCCGGTGATGAACCGCGAGGCGGTGCGCATGGCCACCAAGCTCGGTCTGGCGATCGGCGCTGTTGTGAGTCCGCGCTCGGTGTTCGCGCGCAAGAATTATTTCTATCCCGACCTGCCCAAGGGCTACCAGATCTCGCAGTACGAGTTGCCGGTGGTGCAGAAGGGCACGCTCAGGATCGAGGTTGATGGCCAAGAGAAGATTGTCGGCGTCACGCGCGCGCACCTGGAAGAGGATGCCGGTAAGTCGCTGCACGAGGACTTCCATGGCCTCACCGGCATCGATCTCAACCGCGCCGGTACGCCGCTGCTCGAAATCGTGTCCGAGCCGGACATGCGTTCGTCGAAGGAAGCGGTCGCCTATCTCAAGAAACTGCATTCGCTCGTGACCTATCTCGAAATCTGCGATGGCAACATGCAGGAAGGCTCGTTCCGCTGCGATGCCAATGTATCGGTACGTCCGAAAGGCCAGAAAGAATTCGGCACGCGCGCCGAGATCAAGAACGTGAACTCGTTCCGCTTCGTCGAGAAGGCCATCGAGTTCGAGGTCGAGCGCCAGATCGAGCTGCTTGAAGGCGGCGGCAAGGTGGTGCAGGAAACGCGCCTGTACGATTCGGTAAAGAACGAAACCCGTTCCATGCGCGGCAAGGAAGAGGCGCACGACTACCGCTATTTCCCCGACCCCGACCTGTTGCCGCTGGTGATCGAGGCGAGCTTCATCGAAGAAACCCGCAAGACCCTGCCGGAGCTGCCGGACGCCAAGGCCGAGCGCTTCCAGCAGCAGTACAAGCTCTCGGCCTACGACGCCGGTGTGCTCACCGCCACGCGCGCCATGGCCGACTACTACGAACAGGTGGTGCGCGACTCCGGCGCCGATCCCAAGATCGCCGCCAACTGGGTTGCCGTGGAGCTGTCCGGCCTGCTGAACAGCGAGAATAAGGAAATCGGCGCCTCGCCGGTCTCGGCGCCGCTGATGGCCGGCCTGCTCAAGCGCCTGGCCGACAACACCATCTCCGGCAAGATCGCCAAGGACGTGCTCGCGGCGATGTGGGCCGGCGAGGGTGACGCCGACACGGTGATCGCGAAGAAGGGCCTGAAACAGATCACCGACAGCGGTGCGATCGAGAAGGCGGTGGACGAGGTGATCGCCAGCAATCCCAAGCAGCTCGAACAATACCGCGCCGGCAAGGAGGCGCTGTTCGGCTTCTTCGTCGGCGCGGTGATGAAGGCCACGCAGGGCAAGGCCAACCCGGCGCAGGTCAACGACCTGCTCAAGAAGAAACTCGCCGGCTGAGCCGCGCCGGCGGGATTCAGTGACCCGGTTTCAGCGCACCGGGCGCGCTGTCATTACATCCGCCAGCTGATAACCGCCACCGCCGACAGGTCGGCGGTGGGATGGCAGCCGCAGGTTCTGGCGGAGCGGCACTGGCCGCAGGGCGAGAAACGTACCGGTCACTCCAAACCGCACGCCGCTGATTCCGGCGGATGCGCTCAGCGCGGTTTGAGCCGCACCACCATGCCGTTGTCGATGCCGAGCGGCTGGTTGGCGCCGCGCGTGTGCGGATTCGGGAACGAGGCGTAGTTGGTCCATACGTAGCCGCGCTCGTCGAACGCCACGGTGCGCGTGTAGGCGCCGAGGCGCGGCAGGCG
>CAYHES010000301.1:0-2908 GCA_964355495.1 uncultured Acidiferrobacterales bacterium | reverse complement strand
ACAAGGCCGAGACCGCGGTGGTGGACATGGCCGACCTGTTTCGCACCATGCTCGGCGACAGCGAGAACCTGGTGCCGGTGAGCAACGAGATCGCGATTGCCAAGAAATACCTCGACATCGAGGCGCTGCGCCTCGACAACCGCCTGCGCGTGGACTGGAATGTCGGCAAGTTCCCGCGCAAGGCGGTGATGCCGGTACTGGTCCTGCAGCCGTTGCTGGAAAACGCCATCCAACATGGCATCGAGCCGATCCCGACCGGCGGCGCGATCAGCGTGCGGTTGTGGGAAGAAAACGACGTTATTCATATTCTGGTCACGAACCCGCTGCCGCGCTTGCGGTCCAAGACGGCGGTGACGCCACTGCCCAGCGAACATACCCTGGACAACCTGCGCCTGCGCCTTGAGAGCCACTATGGCGATGCGGCGCGCTTCGAGATTACGCAGGAACCGGAACGCTTCAGCGTGGCGGTAGAAATTCCAATTCGCGGAGGAAACCCATGAGAGTATTGATCGTGGACGATGAAAAACTGGCGCGCGACCGTCTGCGCGAACTGCTCAACGAGATCGGCGGGCACGTCGTGGTCGGCGAGGGCATGAACGGCAACGAGGCGGTGGAGAAAGCCGCCGAGCTCAACCCGGACGTGGTGCTGATGGATATCCGCATGCCCGGCATGGACGGACTGGAAGCGGCCATGCACCTCATGGGCATGGAGAACCCGCCGATGGTCATTTTCACCACCGCCTATGACCAGCATGCCTTGCACGCCTTCGAGGTGAACGCGGTGGACTACCTGCTCAAGCCGATCCGCAAGGACCGGCTGGCGGCGGCGCTCGACAAGGCCAAGAAACTCACCCTGCAACAGTTGCAGGAAATCAATCAGGCCCAGGAATCGCCGCAGGCACGCACCCACATCAGCGTGCACCTGCGCGGCAACATCCGCCTGGTGCCGGTGCAGGACATCCTGTACTTCATGGCCGACAGCAAGTACGTCACGGTGCGCACCGCGGGCGAGGAACACCTGATCGAGGATTCGCTGGTCAACCTGGAGAAGGAATTCGGCGAAAAGGTATTCCTGCGCATCCACCGCAACGCGCTGGTCGCCACCGACTACATCAAGGGCATCGAGAAAAGCACGACCGGCAACTGGCAGGTGGCGCTCACGGGTCTGGAGAAAAAACTGGACGTGAGCCGCCGGCACGCCGCCGCCGTGCGGCGCTGGGCGCGCCGTTAACTGCGCCTAGCCCGATCGCCTGGCATAATCCGCAGAGTACGCAGAGGCGCAGAGTACGCAGAGCTTTTACGGTAAATCCTTTGCGTTCTTTGCGCCTCTGCGTTCTCTGCGTTACTACCGGAACTCACTGTATGGCGCGCTGGCGCAGCTTCTCGCCGGCATTGCTGATCGAGCCCTCCAGATAGCCGCCATAAAAATCACGCGACGCCAGGCCGACGAGATCGGGCGCAAGCGCTTCGCCATCCGGCCCGAGGAAGCGCAGGTGCGGCACCAGCGTCACCCCCTGCCGTTTTGCAAACGCGCGCTGATCCGTCCTGGTTCCGTCAAATGTCACGAGCGCTTGCGTCTGGCTGACCTCGACGGTACGCAGCAGAAACTGCGGCACGCGTTCATTCTCCTTTTGCAGCCGCGCCAGATAGAGATCCTCCACCTCGCGGCAATAGGGGCAGGTCGTGGAATGGAAAAACAGCACGATCGGCAGGCGCTGCGCGCGCGCCCGCTGCGCGTCGGCACGCAGGTCCACCGCCGCCGGCAAGGTATCGCGGACTTCGCTGCAACCGGACAGGATCGGGGCCAGCACAACGAACAGCAATTTCGGGAGACACGATCGGGCCATGGACTGAAAATCCGCGCGGGATGATTCGATGAGCGCTTTCGCCTAGAATAATGACAAAACGAACGCAGCCGGGTTTCTCTGGATTATACCGCAACCCATCTCGCCACCCACCCAGCCGAACCCCTGACCCATCCATGAATCGCCTGCGCATCAGCACCCGCAAGAGCCCGCTCGCCCTGTGGCAGGCCGAACACGTGCGGGCGCGCCTCATGGCGACGCACCCCGGCCTTGAGGTCGAGCTGGTGAAAATGAGCACCGAGGGCGACCGGATCCTGGATGCACCGCTCGCCAAGGTCGGCGGCAAGGGGCTGTTCGTCAAGGAGCTGGAGCAGGCGCTGCTCGACGGACGCGCGGACATCGCCGTGCACTCCCTCAAGGATGTGACCGTCACCTTGCCCGACGGGCTGCATATCCCGGTGATCGGCGAGCGCGAGGATCCGCGCGATGCCTTGGTCTCGAACAAGTTCGATGCGCTGGCCGCCCTGCCGAAGGGCGCGCGCGTCGGCACCTCCAGCCTGCGTCGCACCTGTCAGCTGCGTGCGCTCTATCCGCAACTCGAGATCGTGAGCCTGCGCGGTAACGTCAATTCGCGCCTCACCAAGCTCGATGGCGGCGAGTTCGACGCCATCATTCTCGCCTGTGCCGGCCTCAAGCGCCTGGGCCTGGGCGAGCGCATCCGCGCCGAGCTGGCACCGGAAATCCTGCTGCCCGCCGTCGGCCAGGGCGCGATCTGCATCGAATGCCGCGTGGGTGATGTGGCCAGCGAGCGGCTCATCGCGCCGCTGCATCACCGGCCCACGGCGACACGCGTCGCCGCCGAGCGCGCGCTCAACGCACGCCTCGAGGGCGGCTGCCAGGTGCCGATCGCCGCCTATGCCGAACTGGATGAGGATGTACTGCACCTGCGCGCGCTGGTCGGCGAACCGGATGGCAGTCATCTGATCCGCGGTGAGATTGAAGGCGATGCCGCGCGCGCCGAGGCGCTTGGCGTCGATCTGGCCAACGAGCTGCTGACGCGCGGTGCGCGCACCATCCTCGACAAGGTCTACGGCCGTGTCTAG
>CAYHES010000300.1:0-2910 GCA_964355495.1 uncultured Acidiferrobacterales bacterium | reverse complement strand
CACCGCAGACGGCGACCGCGGTAGTGAATCTCCCCTGGTCCACGACCTACAACTGTGCCGACTGGAAGCAATCGGACGGCCTGTACATGAATATCTGCGACGGCATGACGGGTATCGGCGGTGAGGCGTGTCACAACGGCGACGGAACGGACGAAGAGGAGCAGATCACGGCCGTGGCAAATTACCCTTCTGGCGGAGGCGGCAAAGGGCAGCGGCACTGGAAGGGCGACGGAACGAACAACGTCAGCGGGGGAACCAAGATCGACTTCGTCTCCCCGCAGCCGGAACTGTGGATTCGCTGGTACATGCGTTACGAGCAGGGGTTCGAATGGAACCCGCTCAATAACGACAAGGTGCTCTACATCGATGTGCTCATGCCCTGGTTCGTGATCTTCGGCCACTTCTGGTCGGATGAGACGGGATTCAACGTCTACGGCAATCCCTACTACTCGGGCACCGGCAACGGTTGGAACACCGTCATGTCCGCGGGCAGCAACGACGCACGCGGCAACAAGACCGGCGATGGTCGTTGGCACCTCTATGAAGTCCACATCAAGTTGGACACCAACGGAGCCAACGGGATCGGCGAGGTATGGATCGACGGCGTGCAGCGGATGTCGCGCTCCGACATCGACTTCGGCAGCCAGAGCGGCAAAACGGGTTGGTCGGTTATCGGGATCGGGTCGAACAATCGCTACCCGACGACGACGCGCTGTATGGCCGTGGACTTCGACGACTTCGCCGTCCGCACCACCGGCCCGATCGGGCCCGTCGGCCCGGCCGACACCCTCGCCCCCGCGGCGCCCACGAACCTCACGGTGCAATAGGGAGGAGACATGCGCAAGTTTTTACCTTCCATCTTCATCGTTCTCGTACTCGGCTGGAACGTGTTGTTTGCGCCAGCCGCCGATGCCGCCGTACCGCTGCCCTGGTCCACGACCTACAACTGCCCCGACTGGACCCAATCCGACGGGCTCAACGGCGTGGTGCAATGTGATGGCCTCACCGGAGAAGGCGGCTGGACCTGCGACAACGGCGACGGCACCGTGCGCGAGGAGCACATCACCGTGCTGGCGAATTATCCGGGCGGTGGCGGCGGCAAGGGCCAGCGGCACTGGCTGGGCGATGGGATCAACAACATAAGCGGCGGCATGCGCATCTCGCTGACCTCCCTCGAACCCGAGCTCTGGATTCGCTGGTACATGCGCTATGAGGGCGGATTCACCTGGCTCGCCCTGAACAACCAGAAAATCCTCTACATCAACGCCGCCGGGCCCAATGCGGTCATCGCGCAATATGCCTGGTCGGACGAAACGCGCGTGGTGTCGAGGGACTATGGCGGGTACTACGGCTCGGGCCCCGGCGGCGGCTGGAACACCGTCATGGCCGCCGGCGGAATGGATGCCCGCGGCAACAAGACCTCGGATGGACTATGGCACCGCTACGAGGTCCACATCAAGGCAGACACCAACGGCGCCGACGGCATCGCCGAGATGTGGATTGACGGAATCCAGAGAGTGCATGTCACCAACGCCAATTTCGGCGCGCGCGGCTGGGACGACATCGCCATCGGTGAAAACGGTTTCGAGCCGGTCAACGGCCGGTGCATGGCCGTGGATTTCGACGACCTCGCGATCCGCACCACCGGCCCGATCGGCCCTGTGGGCCCGGCCGACACCCTCGCCCCCGCCGCGCCCACGAACCTCACGGTGCAATAGGAGACGCTCATGCGATCCACGATGCGGTTGTGGCGAAACGTCGGTTGGCAGTTGTTGCTTGCCGGTTGGCTCGCCGGCCTTCCGGCCGCGGCGCGGGCGCAGGTTTTATTTCAAGAGGACTTCGAGAGACTGCCTGCCGATTGGAATTGCGGCACGGGCGGCACGCCGCCCGGCTGGTCGCAGGTGTATCCCGGCGGAATCGGCTGCGGGTATACGCCGGGCTTCGGCTACGAGCTGACCGTGGGCCCGGGCCACAACGGCGGCAACGCCCTTTACGCCTGGAAGTCGAGCGTCCTTTCCAGCAACTGGGAGTACAGAAGCCACCTGTCCAGCAGCACTAACTTCGCGGCCCGCGAGCTTTACACGCGCTGGTACATGCGCATACCACCCACGTTCGACAAAGCGACCAATGCCGGCTGCAAGCTGTGGCGCTACCTCAGCACCGGCGCCAACGCCGTATACCTTCAGTTGAATCAGTACGCGGGATCCACCATCGCGACCGGCGCGATCAGCGTCATCTTGCGTAGCTCGACCATCCTCGATGTCCTGCCGAACGTGCAACACCAGGACGACCGCTGGCACGCCCACGAGCTGTACCTCAAGATCAACGATGCCACGAGTCCGCCGTACGACGGCGTGGTCGAGTACTGGCTCGATGGCGTCAAAGTGTTCGAGAAGCGCGACGCCGACTTCGGCATGAGCCCGACGGATACGCTCACGGAAATCTATTCGGGCTTCGGGATGGGCAACTGCTCCGACAGCCCGTGGTTCATGACGAGCTGGACAGCGCTTCAGCTCGACGATCTGGTAATCAGCACCACCGGCCCGATCGGCCCCATCGGCCCGGCCGACACCCTCGCGCCGGCCGCGCCCACGAACCTCACGGTGCAATAGGAGGAGACATGCGCAAGTTTCGACATTCCATTTTCATTGTTCTCGTTCTCGGATGGAGCATGTCGTTCGCGCCGGCCGCGCAAGCGGTCGTGACGCTTCCCTGGTCCACGACCTACAACTGCCCCGAGTGGAAAACTTCAGACGGGCAAAATCCTAACTGCGATGGTTTGTGGGAGGGCGGTGGCTGGACCTGCGACAACGGCGACGGCACCGTGCGCGATGAGCAGATCACGGCGGCAGCCAATTTCCCGGGTGGCGCAGGTGGTAAAGGCCAGCGGCACTGGCTGGGCGACGGCGT
>CAYHES010000299.1:0-2930 GCA_964355495.1 uncultured Acidiferrobacterales bacterium | reverse complement strand
GATCGTGCGCGCCATGGGCCTGCCGCTGCTGATGGTGGAAGGCGTGGAGGCGGACGACGTGATCGGCACGCTCGCGCGCCAGGCCGCGGCCGAGGGCCGCGACACGCTCATCTCCACCGGCGACAAGGACATGGCACAACTGGTCGACGGGCACGTCGAACTGGTCGATACCATGAAGGACGCGCGTTACGACCGCACCGGTGTGCAAGAACGCTTCGGCGTGCCGCCGGAACGCATCGTCGAATACCTCGCGCTCATCGGCGACACCTCGGACAACATCCCGGGCGTGCCCGGCGTCGGCCCCAAGACCGCGGTCAAGTGGCTGACCGAATACGGCTCGCTGGACAACCTGATCGCGCATGCCGCCGACATAAAGGGTAAGGTTGGCGAGAACCTGCGCGCCGTGCTCGAGCAGCTGCCGATGGCGCGGCAGCTCGCTACGATAAAGTGCGATGTGCCGCTTGAATTCCGCCCGGCCGATCTGAAACGCGAGACACCGGACACGGCGCGCCTGCGCGAACTTTTCCACGAACTTGAATTCAGAACCTGGCTGGCCGATTTGGGCGGTGTGAACGCTCCGGCCCCGGCAAAGTTTGGAATGCAGAAGTCACAGGAATCGCTTTTTGGTGCGGAGCCCACGGTCAGCCACAACAACTACCAGGCGATTTTCACCGAGGCCGAACTCGACGTCTGGATCGCGCGCCTGGAAAAGGCCGAGCTGTACGCGGTGGATACCGAGACCACCAGCCTGGACGTGATGAGCGCCGAAATTGTCGGCGTGTCGTTCACCGACCGCGCCGGCGAGGGCGCGTACCTGCCGCTGGCGCACGAGTATCCGGATGCACCGGTGCAACTTAACCGCGAAGCGACACTGCAAAAGCTGAAACCGCTGCTCGAAGACCCGCGCCCGCGCAAGGTCGGTCAGAACCTGAAATACGATCTGGGTGTGCTCGCCAACCACGGCATTACGCTGAACGGCATTGCGCACGACACCATGCTCGAATCGTACATTCTGGATTCGACCGCCTCGCGCCACGACATGGATTCGCTGGCGCTCAAGTATCTCGGCCACAAGACCATCAAGTACGAGGATGTCGCCGGCAAGGGCAAGGGCCAGATCAACTTCCGCGAGGTGCCGGTCGAGCAGGCGGTGCAATACGCGGCCGAAGACGCGGACATCACCCTGCGCCTGCACCAGCACATGTGGCCGCGCCTCAATGAAACCCCGGCGCTGGTCAAGCTCTATCAGGAAATCGAACTGCCGCTGGTGCCGGTGCTGGCGCGCATCGAACGCCACGGGGTAAGGATCGACGCGGCCATGCTGCGCAAGCAGAGCACCGAGCTTGCCAAGCGCATGCTCGAACTGGAACGCGAGGCGCACGAGCTCGCCGGCCAGGCGTTCAATCTCGCCTCGCCCATGCAGATCCAGGAAATCCTGTTCGGCAAACTGCAACTGCCGGTGCTGAAAAAAACCCCGAAGGGCCAGCCGTCCACGGCGGAAGAGGTGCTGACCGAGCTGGCGCTCGACTACCCGCTGCCGCGCGTGCTGCTCGAACACCGCGGCATCGCCAAGCTCAAGAGCACCTACGCCGACAAGCTGCCGGAGATGATCCACCCCAAGACCGGGCGCGTGCACACCTCGTATCACCAGGCAGTGGCCGCGACCGGGCGGCTGTCATCCAGCGATCCCAACCTGCAGAACATCCCGGTGCGCACCGAAGAGGGCCGGCGCATCCGCCAGGCGTTCGTGCCCGAGCCGGGCTATAAAATGGTGTCGGCCGACTACTCGCAGATCGAGCTGCGCATCATGGCGCACCTGTCGCAGGACGACGGCCTGCTCAAGGCGTTCGCCGCCGGCAGCGACATCCACCGCGCCACCGCCGCCGAGGTGTTCGGCGTGGCCCCGGAACTGGTTTCCGACGACCTGCGGCGCTCCGCCAAGGCCATCAACTTCGGGTTGATCTACGGCATGTCGGCCTTCGGGCTGGCGCAGCAGCTCAAGATCGAGCGCGGCGCCGCGCAAAAGTACATCGATCTCTATTTTGCGCGCTACCCGGGGGTGAAGGCGTTCATGGACCGCACCCGCGCCCAGGCGCATGAGCAGGGCTACGTCGAAACCGTGTTCGGGCGGCGCCTGTATTTGCCCGAGATCAACGCCAGCAACCAGGCACGCCGGCAATATGCGGAACGCACCGCCATCAATGCGCCCATGCAGGGCACGGCCGCCGACCTGATCAAGCTCGCGATGCTGGCCGTGGACCGCTGGATCCGCGAATCCGGCTTGGCCGTGACCATGATCATGCAGGTGCACGATGAGCTGGTGTTTGAAGTGCATCCAGACAGCCTTGAAAAAGCCAAGGCCGGCATCCAGGAACACATGACTGGCGTAGCCGAGTTGGCGGTGCCGTTGGTGGTGGACGTGGGTGTGGGCGAAAACTGGGATGAAGCGCATTAGCCTGGAAAAGCGGTTCGTCGCAGATGAACGCGGATATTTAATCCTGGAAAAAGCAGTCAGCCACAGATGAACGCAGATAATCATGGTTATTCAATGCGCTGCCTGTATTCGCCGGTCCGCCAAAAGGATGAATGGCCTCAGTGCATCAATAGCATGATGCATTTGCAGTATTGAGGGTTACCTGACTGGGTAACAGCTTCCCCCTCTCCCTGGCCCTCTCCCCGCAAGCGGGGAGAGGGTTGGGGAGAGGGTGGGTACGACAAATCGTTACTCCGTGGTGTGTCAGTCACCCACGGCTGAACGCCGTTAGGATTAATCATATCCCCATGCGAATTTAATGGGATTGACCCAACCGGATTTATCGGCAGAATTTTCTGGAATTCCCCCGCGGAACTTTTATGCCGGGTGTGAAGTCACAGGTTACAGGACGTGTTGTTGGTCCTGCCCGCTTACCCTCCCTGAGCGGGCAAGGTTC
>CAYHES010000298.1:0-2934 GCA_964355495.1 uncultured Acidiferrobacterales bacterium | reverse complement strand
CTGTCCGGTGCGGCCTGCGGCTGGATGCGCAGGCCTACCCACCACAGCAGTGCCAGCATCGTCATGCCGCCGAGCACATTGCCGGTGGTGACGGCCGGAATGAGCGGCGAGGGCGTGACCACGCCGAGCACCGACAGAAATATTGTCAGTGCGAGCACGATCAGCGGCAGGGTGATACCCGGGCCGCCGCGCCGGCGGTTACGGACGGCGAGGAAGGCGATACCGAGCACGAAGAATCCGAACAGGGTGGCGGCCACGCGATGGAATGTGCGCGCCGCGTTCGGCGGCAGCAGCGCGCCGCCCTCGGCCAGCGAGCGGTTGTCGTGCACGCCGATCTGGCCGAAACACGCCGGCCAGTCGGCGCAGCCGAGGCCGGCATCGCCGAGGCGGATATAGGCGCTCAGCGCCACCACCACGAACACCAGCAGTGTGGACAGCGACACCAGCAGCGTGAAGCCGGGCGAGACGGTGGTGCGGGATTTGTGTTCAGCCATGGCGGCGTGCAGTCCGGATTTTTCTGCGATCTTGCCGTCCCGGCGACGGCGGTGCAAGCGCAATCATCCAGTTGCAGGGTGGCACGTTGTTTGTGCCCACGCGTCCTGGCCCGGAACACACGTGGGCAACGTACAGTGGTTTCCGCGGTACAGGGCAGCTATTCTTCGTAAACCCCTTTTGCCGAGAACGGGTGAAGCCGTGACCAAACCGATCCCGCGCGCGCTCGCGAACATCGAGCGGATCAAAGACAACTACGGCGGTGCCGACACGCTGCGCAAACTTGCACTGCTGCGCGCCCTCGATCGCGCGCGGCTGCGCACGGCGGGTCAGGTGGAACGCCTGCACGAGGCGTTGTGCTTCCTGCGCGCCTATCCGGACGACGCGCGCGTGGCCGGGCAGGTGGAACGGATGCTGGTGCGCTTCGCCCGCCGCGCCGACCTCAAGACGCACCGCGACGCACTGGCCAGCTCGGGCATTGCCGGCACGACCATCCGCTACCGCTTCTTCTGGCCGACCGCGCGCTGGCTCGCGCAACGCTGGCCCGGCGAGTTTCGCCTCGATCGCAACGACGGCGAAGCGCAAGACAACATCGCCGCCGCGCTGCCACGGCTGGTCACGCCCGCCGAGGCACAGTGGCTGCGCGAGCGCGATCCGGCGGGCTACGACGCACTCGATGTGTTGCGCGGGCGCACGGCGGACGCGACGTTTCTGGCGCGCGCCGTCGAGTCCCTGCCGGGAGATTCGTTTACCCGCGAGTCGTTTTTCGATCGCCTCGACCCGAGTTGTGAACTGCACCCGGGGCGTGACACGCCGAGCCGCACGCGCGAGCGCTACGCCGCCGCGCCGGTGTTTTTCCGCAGCGCGCCATTGCGCCGCCGCCGGCCCGATCTGCGCGCGGAAATGAACCGGCCGCCGCGGGCGGTGCGCGCACTCCCGCCCCGCGCGGGCGCGCGGCTCGTTGAGCTTGCGCGCGGCGCGATGATCACACGCCAGCGCGACCTCGATGCGTTCGCCTACGGCGATGCGCGCGACGTGCGCATCGTGGACGACGGCGACGGCCTCGCGTTCGTGCTGGTCGGCATGCTGCCCGAGCGCCGCACGGCTTTGCCGGCGGTCTACGGTATTCTCTCCCTGCAAAACGGTGTGCCGATCGGCTATGCACAGGTCGATGTGATCGCCGGCTGCGCGGCGGTTTCGTTCAACACCTTCCCGACCTTCCGCGGGGGCGAGACGGCGCACACCTTTGCGCGCCTGCTGGCGGCCATGCGCTTCGTTTTCGATGCGAGCGCGTTCAGCATCGAGCCGTATCAGCTTGGCCAGGGCAACGACGAGGGCATCGCAACCGGGGCCTGGTGGTTCTATTACAAGCTGGGCTTCCGGCCGCGCGCCGCGGCACCGCGCCGCATCGCGCGCGCGGAACTCGGGCGCATCAAGGTGAATCCGCGCCACCGCTCGTCGCCCGCCACGCTGCGCAAGCTCGCCGAGGGACACCTGTTCTTCGAACTCGAGTCCGCGCACCCGCGCGGCCTGCCGCCGGTCGCGGCCCTCGGCGAACGCGTGGCGGCGCAGCTCGCAAGATATCCGGCGGCTGATCGTGCCGGCGCGCTTACTGAGGCGAGTCGCGCGATGATGCGTCTCGCTGGCATGCGGTCGCTGCGCGGCTTCACCCCGAACGAGCGACTGGCCTGGCGGCGCTGGAGCCCGTTCCTGCTGGCGCTTCCCGGCCTGCCGCGCTGGAGCGCCGCGGACCGGCGCGCCGTCGCGCGCATCGTGCGCGCCAAGGGCGGCCGGCGCGAGAGTGACTTCGCCACGCTCTTTGCCGCGCACCCACGCCTGGCGCGGGCGCTGTTTGCGCTGCACGTATGACAGCAACAGGTCAGTCAGGGAGCCACGAAGAAGTGGCAGGAACTATCACCCTCACTCTAATGCTCTTCCCCGAATTAATAAGGTGAGAGGGGATTCTTCAGAGGTTTTTAGGATACGCGCACCAGGTTCAGATCGCGGCGCGTGTTAATTCAGCTTGAGGTAAACCCCCGGCTCCGCCGGGGGACCCACAATGGTTTGACCGTTACCGCAGTCGAGATTCTTTCCCTCCCCCTAGTGAATGGGGCTTCATTCACTGGAGGGCGAGGGTGGGGGTGCAGCGCTGAGGCGCGTGTCCGTGCGCATGCGTAGCACCCCCATCCCCACCTTCCCCCTGAAAGGGGGAAGGTGTGATGAGTGCCGACTTCGGCGATCGGACCGAGGCGAGGGCCGCGCGCCAAGGATGGCGCGATGGCGGACTCAGGCGGCTCACGGTTTTACCCAGCGCCTTTGACGACTGCATGGATGCACGACTCCATGGATGGAGGAGGTACGACTGCATGGATGGAGGAGGTACGACTGCATGGATGGAGGAGGTACGACTGCATGGATGGAGGAGGTACGACTGCATGGATG
>CAYHES010000297.1:0-2945 GCA_964355495.1 uncultured Acidiferrobacterales bacterium | reverse complement strand
ATCAGTCGGAACGCAGACGCGTGACCAGCCAGGCGTCTTCCTGTTTCTGCAACTCGACCTGAAAGCGCACCGCCGCATTCTCGTTGAGCACCGCCGTGCCCTCACTGACCACCACGCTCACCACCCGGCTATCGGCTGCGGGTCGTTGGGTGCCGGCGACGTGCAGCCCGAACTTGGCGCCGAGGCGCTGACGGGCGCGCAGGTAGGCCAGCGTGGTGCGCGTTGGCAAATCGTTGGCGAGTGCGTCGGGGCTTTCGCCTTCCGCGAGCCGCGCCATGCTGCGCAGATCATCCACGGCCTGCGGTTCGCGGATCAACTTCTCGACGAAGTATTCGGCGCGGCTCTCCGGCGCGCTCGGCCGGAAATCGCAGGCAGCGGCCGCGATGCCGCACAACAGCCCGACCAGCAACCGGCCGGCGCATCGGGCCACACCCTGCCTGCCTGCATCCATTTATTAATGATATCACGCCATGCCAGGCCAACGACCAGCAACCGGCTCTGATAGTATGGCTATTCTTGTGCAAGCCTGCTTTCCATAAACTACCGTCATGAGCAGCGATCTGATTGCCACCGACACGGCGCTCGCCGACCTGTGCCGCGCACTCGAAGGTAGCGCGTGGATCGCACTGGATACCGAGTTTTTGCGCGAGCGCACCTATTACGCGCGCCTGTGCCTCATTCAGGTGGGCGCACCCGGGATCGTGGCCTGCATCGACCCGCTTGCGCTCGAACAGCTTGCGCCGCTGCACGCCCTGCTCGAGAACCCGAAACTGCGCAAAGTGCTGCATGCCGCGCGTCAGGACCTGGAAGTCTTCAACGACCTGCGCCGGGTCGTGCCCGCGCCGCTGTTCGACACCCAGATCGCCGCCGCCTACCTCGGCTACGACGACCAGATCGGCTACGCCGCGCTGGTCACGGCGATTACCGGCGTGACCCTCGACAAGACCCACACCCGCACCGACTGGTCGAAGCGACCCTTGAGCGCCGCGCAACACCAGTACGCCGAGGACGATGTGCGCTACCTGATGCCGGTGTACGAGGCGCTGCACGAACGGCTGGCCGCCGCCGGCCGGCTCGCATGGGTGGCGGACGACTGCGCGCGCCTCACCGAACCGGCGCTGTACGCCAACGATCCGGCCGAGGCGTGGCGGCGGCTGCGGGGCGGCGCCGAGCTGCCGGCGGCGAACCAGCAGACGCTGCGCGCGCTCGCCGCCTTGCGCGAACAGACCGCGCAGGCACGCAACCTGCCGCGCGGCTGGGTGCTGCGTGATGAGGTGCTGTTCGAGCTCGCGCGCCACGCACCGCAGACACACGCCGAGCTGATTTCGATCCGCGGACTCGAAGACGGCGCACGCGACCGCTGGGGCGACGCCATTCTCGCCAGCATCGAGCAGGGCCGGCGCGCCGAACCGCTGCTCCTCTGGGAGCGGCAGGCGCCACCCACCCCCGAGCAGAACGCGCTCGGCAAGCGCCTCATGGAACTGGTGCGCAGCGTGGCGCAGCAACACGAACTCGCCCCGGCGGTGCTGGCCACGCGTCGCGATGTCGAGAAGCTGGTGCGCGGCGCCGAACCGGCCAGCGTGTTGCGCGGCTGGCGCGCCGAGCTGCTGGGTCCGATACTGGGCGCACTGCTCCCTTGCTGAGCGGCGCATGGCGGATGCAGCAGCTACTCGACCGCTTGTTCCCGGCAATTGCTCCTTGCCTTGCTCTCGGCCGCTGTTTCCGACGCGGCCCTACCTCCCCACATCCCTGTGGGTCTCCGGCGCGGCCTACCTCGTCCATGCATGGACTAGACTCAACGGCATGAGGTCAAGGATTCGACAACTGGCGGCGGCACGCGCGTTCTGGGTAACGCTCGCCTTCGCCGGCTTCCTGCTCCTGCTCAACCTGCTCAAGCCCCAGCCGTTGCCCGGCGCCTGCGTGGTGGGCGATGTGCGGGCGCGCCTGGCGGCGCGCGTCCCCGCGGCACTGCGCGCTGTGCAGCTTGACGCCGCGCGCATCGGCATCGGGCTGGGCACCGCCGCGGTGGGCGGCTGGGAAGGTCTGGGCGATGCGCTGGTGGTCTCGGGCCGGGCCTTCGTGAGTTCCACGCGGCGCGATGCCGGGGACATTCAGGCCACCGTGAGCGAGCGCTTCTTCCAGACCAGTCATCTGGTGTATGTCCCGCCGGCAACACGGGCGCGCGACAGCTTGCGTGTAAAGGCCGGCACCCCGCTCGATGCCCTGTGGCGCCAGCTCGCCGTTCGTTACCCGAACGGGGTGCTGGTGGCCGGCACGGTGCAGTGGCAGCGGCTGGGCCGCTACGCGATGACCAGACCGCCGATCGATGGTTTGTCGATCTTCGAGCACACCACCCACTATTACACCCAGCCGATGGAGAATCTTGCGGATGCCTGGACCTATCTGGTCGGCATCGCGGCCCACCCGCGTGCCATGCCGAGTGGTAATAGGCTGTATGCCAATCTGTTCGCGCGCCGCCCGGATGGCGACATCGACTTGCCGGCGCATGTGCTGGTGTTGAGGGCCATGCCGGCGGATCCGGCGCGCGCGCCGGCTGCCGAGGAGGCCGTGAGCGTCGGGCGCGCGGCCAGCGGCTCGGTGCTGGCCGGCGGGCTGCTCACGCTCTATCCGCTCCAGAACATCGTGGCCTGCGAAGAGGCGTTCGTGCCTAACCCCGCCAATGAACCCAGCCTGCCTTACCTGACGATCACGGAAGATGCCCTCACCCCAATTCCTCTCCCAAGGTGAATGAGCGCGCGCAAGCGCGCCACGGCTCGCCTCGACCGGATGGGGGATTTTCACCAACTCCTCCTCTCCCGCCTTAGCGGGAGAGGAGGGTCCGCCCACCGGGAGAAGGGACGGGGATGAGGGAAGCGGGAGGGGGGTGATGAAAATCTGAGGTGGTGCACGGGGAACAACCCACCCTCTCCCCATCCCTCTCCCTG
>CAYHES010000296.1:0-2968 GCA_964355495.1 uncultured Acidiferrobacterales bacterium | reverse complement strand
TTAAAGTCCACTGCGCCAATAACGGCGCCTGGATTGGCGCAATGGACTTTGTGCAGGCTTGTCCCCGTCAGGCGTGCGGGTATCGGCGTGATGTGCAACTGGAAGTGACTGAAGCCGTGGCGCCGCACCGGCCAGGGCGATTCGGTTTTGATCCGCAGGCCGAACGCATCGCGGCAGTAATCGCTCGGCGAGGCATCCGATGCGCATTCCGGGAAACCCCACAGCCCGCCCCACACGCCCACTGGCGGACGCTGCGCGAGCAGCACGTGGCCGCGGGCATCGCGGATCATCAGCATCGCGACCTTGCGCACCGCCAGTGTCTTGCGCGCCGTGCGCACCGGAAATCCTTCTGGCTGCCCCTGTGCATGGGCGGCGCAATCCTGTTGCAACGGACAGGCCGGGCAGTCCGGTTTGCGTGTCCGGCAGAGCGTCGCGCCCAGGTCCATGATTGCCTGGGTGTAGTCGGCGACGCGCGTCTTGGGCGTGTAGTGTTCGGCGAACGTCCAGAGCGTTTTCTCGGTGGCGCGCTGCAAGACCGGCGTGTCGATCGCGTGCAGACGCGTGAGCACGCGCTTGACGTTGCCATCGAGAATCGGGTGGCGCTGCTGGAAGGCGAACGCCAGGATCGCGCCGGCGGTGGAGCGGCCGATGCCGGGCAGGCTTGAGACCGCTTCAATATCGCGCGGGAAGTTTCCGCCGTGCTGCTTGACGATGGCCTCGGCGGCGCGCTTCAGGTTGCGCGCGCGGGCGTAGTAGCCGAGCCCGGTCCAGTGGTGCAGCACGCTGTCGAGCCTGGCGCGCGCCAGCGTCTGCACATCCGGGAAGCGTTTCAGGAAGCGCTCATAGTAAGGAATGACCGTGCGCACCTGGGTCTGCTGGAGCATGATCTCCGATACCCAGATGCGGTATGGATCGCGTGAGCGCTGCCAGGGCAGGTCCTTGCGGCCGTGGCGGTCATGCCAGGCGAGCAGCCGGCGGCGCAGTGCGCGCGCGTCGCTCGCCGCCCGCGGCGCCATGTGCTACTTGCGCTTCTTCGGTTGCAGCAGTTGGTCCAGGCCCTTCTGCAATTTTTTCTCGATCTGCTTCTCCGCCTCCTTCTTGAGCAACTCGCCGAGGTCGACGTTGAAGCTGGGATTGGTAAAGGTGCCGGCGACGATCACCGGCACGGTGCTGCCGCGGCGCTCCGCGCCTTCGGCGACCGTGACCTTGAGACGGTAGTCCAGTTTTTCGTGCACCAGGTCGGCCGTGCCGCGCCCGGTGGCGCGCAGGTTCGGGCCGTCCAGCGCGAGATCGTCGTTCTGCGCGACGCCGTTCACCACGCGCACGCTGGCGGTGAGCGACTTGAACACCGTGGCGTCGTTCTCGCTGGCCTTTACGGCCACCGGCTTGCCGCGCGCCGCGTCGCGCAGGGCGCGCGCCTGCCCGATGAGCTTGACCAGGTCCACGCCCTCGATCTTGCCGTCGCGGAACGCGATCGCGGCCGTGCCGTTCAGGCTTTTCTTGATCTGGTCTGCGTCAAAACCCTGGGCAGTCAGCTTGAGGCCGATATTGCCGGTACCGGTGTAGTGATCGAAGCGTTGCATGTCCTTGAGCAGCGGGCCGACCTGCACCTGCTCCAGCCTTTCGTCCATTTTCAGTTGCGGCGTCTTGCCGCGCACGTCCAGCACGGTTTCGCCGCGGTAGTTGCCGCCGTACAGCTTCGCTTGGTTGGGGCCGAAGGCAATGAGGCCGTTCTTCGCGTTGAGCTGAATGTGCGCGTCTTTCGAGCGCAGGCCGAGCGCCTTCATTTCCTGAATGCGGAATTTGCCTTTCACGTCCAGGTTGCGCAGCGCCGAGAGCGGCAGTTCCACCGGTTGCTCGGCAACCGCTCCCGGCGCGCGCTTCGCGCCTGCGGCCGGCTTGCCCGCCGGTTTCTCCGCGTCGAGATAGCGGTCGAGATCGACCTTGTCGAGGACAAGATCGAAGTGCACCGCTGGGCTGGCGAAGTTATGGAGTTCCACCGAACCGGTCAGGCGGCTGTCGTCCACCTTGAGATCAAGCTTCGCAAGCTTGAGCATGTCCGGGGAAGCGGTCAGCCGGCTCTGGAGCGCGGCCTTGATCGGCGCGGCCTTGTCGCGCGCCAGTTCGAAACCGAGGCGCAGATCGAGCGGCTCACCGGAGACGAACCGGCCGGTGGAAAGCTCCAGGTTGCGCACGGCGAGCAGGCTGGCGGCGGCATCGTCGCGCCATGTGATGTTGGCGCGCTTGATGTCGAGGCGGCCAATGCTCAGGGCCTCGACCGGCGGTTTGCCGGGCGCCGGTTTCTCGGCTTCCGGTGGCGCAGGCTTGGCGCCCTTGGCCAGCATGTCTTCCCAGTTGTTCCGGCCGGCGGCGTTTTTGGCGAGGTTCAGGTTGAGGCCATGCAGGAACACCGCGTCCACGGCGATTTGGCCGCGGAACAGCGGCAGAAACTGAACGTGCACGCCGGCGGCATCGATTTTAGCGAACGGTTCCTTGCCGAAACCAGCCGCGTTGGAGAGTTCCAGGCCGCCGGCCTCGACCCCGAGGCGCGGAAAAAACGACCAGCCGATCTTCTTGTCGATTTTCAGGTCGCGCCCGGTTTTATCCTTCACCAGGCGAATGATCTCGCCCTTGTACTGGTTGGGATCGAACACGAACGGCAGGATGACGGCGGCGGCGATCAGCAGGCCGAACAGCACGGCCAGGGTCAGCCCCAGAATCTTCAAGGTCTTTTTCACTGCGCCTCCGTGGAGGAAGGATGGAGCGGGCGATGGGAATCGAACCCACGTCTCTAGCTTGGGAAGCTAGGGTAATACCATTATACGACGCCCGCGTGGCTGCATTTTACGGCCACGGACGTTAGAATGGTAAACCATTTAGTGATGGCAAGCTTGCACAAAAATAACCATAAGAAGTGATGGCAAGCTTGCACAAAAATAACCATAAGAAGTGATGGCAAGCTTGCACA
>CAYHES010000295.1:0-2980 GCA_964355495.1 uncultured Acidiferrobacterales bacterium | reverse complement strand
GGCCAGCGTCGGCAGCCACAGGTGCGCCGCCACGAAGATCAGCACGATCGAGATCGCGATACCGAGCGTGGAATGCAGCGTCCAGTGCGTGGCGCGCCGCAAGGCGCGCTTCACCGGCGCCGGCAGGCGCTGGCGCAACGACCGGACGGCAGCGCGCGCGGTCTGCGCGGTGTGCCTGAACCGGGCGAGGCGTGATGGCGATTTGCGTACTGGCTTGTGCATTCCCTTTCCTGCTGATGGTCACCTGGCTGCGTGCAACACCGTCACATCAGGACGACATCGAACTGTTCCTGGTTGTAGAGCCCGTCCACCTGCAGATGGATGGGCTTGCCGATGAACTCCTGAAGATTGAGCAGTCCGGTCGCCTCTTCGTCGAGCAACAGGTCGATCACGACCTGCGAGGCCATCACCAGATACTTGTCGGGACCGAACTGCCGCGCCTCGCGCAGGATCTCGCGGAATATTTCGTAGCACACGGTCTGCGGCGTTTTCATCACGCCGCGGCCCTTGCACGCCGGGCACGGTTCGCACAGCACGTGCTCAAGACTCTCGCGCGTGCGCTTGCGCGTGATCTCGACCAGCCCGAGCGTCGACATCTCCGTCACATAGGATTTGGCGCGGTCGCGCGCCAGCGCCTTCTCGAGCGCACGCAGCACCTGGCGGCGGTGCTCCGGTTCGGTCATGTCGATGAAATCCACGATGATCATGCCGCCCAGGTTGCGCAACCGCAGCTGGCGGGCGATGGCCTGTGTGGCCTCGAGGTTGGTCTTGAACAGCGTCTCTTCCTGGTTGCTGCGACCGACATAGGCGCCGGTGTTGACGTCGATGGTGGTCATGGCCTCGGTCTGATCGATGACCAGGTACCCGCCGCTCTTCAACAACACCTTGCGCTCCAGCGCCTTCTGGATCTCGTCTTCGACCGCGTACAGGTCGAAGATCGGGCGTTCGCCCGGGTAAACCTCGATACGTTCCGCCACCTCGGGAATGAATTCGATGGCGAAGTCGCGCGCCTTCACGAACGTCTCGCGCGAGTCGATGCGCACCTTCTCGACGTTCTCGCGCACCAGGTCGCGCATGGTACGCAGCGCCAGCGTCAGGTCCTCGTGCACCAGGGTGCACGCCGCGGCCGTCTGCATGCGCCCCTGCACCACCTTCCACAGGCGCTTGAGATAGCGGATATCGGTGCTCAGCTCGTCTTCGCTCACCGCGCCCGCGACCGTGCGCAGGATGTAGCCACCCGGCTCGTTGTCATCGATCGCCGCCTTGAGAATGGTGCGCAGCCGTTCGCGCTCGGCGTCGTCCTCGATCTTCTGCGAAATGCCGATGTGCTTGCTGTACGGCATATACACCAGATAGCGCGCCGGCAGGGTGATGTGCGTGGTAACGCGCGCGCCCTTGGTGCCGAGCGGATCCTTCACCACCTGCACCACCACCTCCTGGCCGTCGTGCAGCAACTCGCCGATACCGGGCGCGGGATTGCCCGGTTCCCCGCTAGCGCGACCGCCGGCCGGAGTCATGCCTGCCGCGACCTGAATACGGCCCTGTATGTCAGACGCATGCAGGAAGGCGGCGCGGTCCATGCCAATGTCCACGAACGCCGCCTGCATGCCGGGCAGGATGCGCGTCACCTTGCCCTTGTAGATGTTGCCGACGATGCCGCGCGCGCTGGCGCGCTCGATGTGCACCTCCTGCAGCACGCCGTTTTCGACCACGGCGACGCGCGTCTCTTGTGGGGTGACGTTGATCATGATTTCTTCGCTCATGTCGGCTCCACACTGGCACGCTTCAGGGTTTCAAACAGTTCATACAGCGGCAGACCCATGACGCCCGAGTAGCTGCCTTCGAGGCGTACAATGAATCCGGCGGCGCGCCCCTGGATGGCATAGGCGCCGGCCTTGTCATCGGCCTCGCCGGTTTCGAGGTAACGCGCGATCGCGGCATCCGGGAGTGCCGCGAAGGTCACGCGGCTCGCGCACAGCGCACTGTACTCGCCCGCCGGTGTCAGCAGGCAGATCGCCGTCAGCACCGTGTGCGTGCGTCCGGACAGGCGTCGCAGCATGCCGGCGGCGTGCGCGCGGTCGCGCGGCTTGCCGAGAACTTCGTCCTCCGACCGCCATGGATGGCGGAAGTGCGGGAAACGCAGGAGCAGCTTTCCCGCCACCACCACTTCGGTGTCGGCGCCCAACACCGGGTGCGCCGGCAACCCGCGCTCGGCCACCAGACGCGCGACATGCCGCGCCTTGTCGGCGGCCACGCGCCGCACGTAATCCACCGCTGCCTCACTCGCCCATTGCTGCTCGAGAATGTTCGAGGGCAGCGCTTCAAAAGTCAGCCCCGCCTGGCGCAGAAGTTCCTGACGGCGCGGACTGGCGGAAGCGAGGTAGATCATAACGTCAGATACAAGATACAAGGTTCAAGATACAAGAAAAGAACGAAAAGCGTTCGCTCACCGCCCGCTCTTCCGGTCCCGCCTTCGTGAATGTCAGAAACGAATTTCCGCCCCAATCGATGTAATCATACCCAACCCCTTGTATCTTTTCCCTTGTATCTGAGTTTATCGATGATAGGGCAGGTTTTTCAGGATGCTCCAGGCGCGATACAGCTGTTCGGCCAGCACCACGCGCACCACCGGATGGGCGAGGGTCAGCTTGGACAGCGACCAGCGTTCGTGGGCGGCGGCCAGGCATTCCGGCGCCAGGCCCTCCGGACCGCCGACCAGCAGCGCAAGGTCGCAGCCGGCGCCAAGCTGTTTTTCAATGCGCCCGGCCAGCGCCTCTGTATCCAGTTCCCGGCCGTTGCGGTCGAGCGCCACCACCCGGCTGCCGGCCGGGATGGCGGCAAGCTGACGCGCGCCCTCGTCGCGGGTCAGGCGCGCGAGATCGGCGCCCTTGCCGCGTTTGCCGGCGGGAATCTCGTGCAGCGTGAGGCGGCACTCGTGTGGCAGGCGCTTGGCGTATTCCGCATAAGCCGCCTGCACCCA
>CAYHES010000294.1:0-2994 GCA_964355495.1 uncultured Acidiferrobacterales bacterium | reverse complement strand
TCAAGCGCCTGCTCAAGGCGCTGGAACTGGACGAGGCCTACTGGCCGCCGCGCCAGGCGCAGTGGTTCATCAACGGCCACAAGGACGCCGGCCGCCGCCCGGCGCAGCTGGGCGAGGGTCAGGATCCGCAGACCCGCCAGTGGATCCGCATCTACCGCGAATACGAGGACAGCTGCAAACGCTCCGGGCTGGTGGATTTTGCCGAGCTGCTGCTGCGCGCCTTCGAACTGCTGCGCGACAATGCCGCGATGCGCGCGCATTACCAAAGCCGCTTCCGCCAGGTGCTGGTGGACGAGTTTCAGGATACCAACGCGATCCAGTACAACTGGCTCAAACTTTTTGCCGGGGGACCCAACAACCTGTTCGTGGTCGGCGACGACGACCAGTCGATCTACGGCTGGCGCGGCGCGCTGGTGGACAACATTCTCAAGTTCGAGAAGGATCATCCCGGCACCAAGGTCATTCGCCTCGAACAGAACTACCGCTCGACCGGCAACATCCTGAAGGCCGCAAATGCGGTAATCGCGCACAACGCGGGACGGCTCGGCAAGGAACTGTGGACCGACGACGAAGACGGCAAGCGCATCGAGCTGTACACCGCATTCAACGAGATCGACGAGGCGCGCTTCGTACTCGACCGCATCCAGGCCTGGGAGGCGGCCGGCCACAAGCGCGCCGAGGTCGCGATCCTGTATCGCTCCAATGCCCAGTCGCGCGTGTTCGAAGAGCTGCTGGTGCAGGCTGGCACGCCGTACCGTGTGTATGGCGGCCTGCGTTTTTTCGAGCGTGCCGAAATCAAGGACGCGCTGGCTTACTTAAGACTGGTAGCGAGCCGCCACGACGACCCGTCGTTCGAGCGCGTGTGCAATGTGCCGACGCGCGGGCTCGGCGACCGCACACTCGATACGCTGCGCCTGCATGCGCGCGCCAAGGGCCTGTCGCTGTGGGAAGCGGCGCAGTCGCTGCTCGGCGAACAGACGCTCGCCGCGCGTGCCGCCAATGCCCTGAAAGGATTTCTTGATCTCATCGAACGTCTGGCCGCCGACAGCGCCGGCCTCAGCCTCGGCGAGCAGGCCGAGCAGGTGCTGCACGGCAGCGGCCTGCTCGATTTCCACCGCAACGACAAGAGCGAAAAGAGCGAGGCCCGGCTCGAGAACCTGGAAGAACTGGTGAACGCGGTGCGCAACTATGAACATGATCCGGCCGAGGGTCTCGACCCGCTGTCATCGTTCCTGGCGCATGCCGCGCTCGAGGCGGGCGAGGCCGAGGCCGAGGCGTGGGAGGACTGCGTGCAGCTGATGTCGCTGCACTCCGCCAAGGGGCTGGAGTTTCCGCTGGTGTTCCTGACGGGCCTGGAAGAGGGCCTGTTCCCGCACCAGCGCTCGATCGAGGAGCCCGGCCGGCTCGAGGAAGAGCGCCGGCTGTGCTACGTGGGCATGACCAGGGCCAGGAAAGAGCTAGTGCTTACTTACGCGGAAGTCCGCCGTATCTATGGATCAGAGCATTACACCAGCCCATCACGCTTTTTGGGCGAAATCCCCCCGGAGTTGATCGAAGAAGTGCGTGCTCAGGCGGTAGTCACGCGCCCGGCGTGGCGCGGGGCGGATGCATCGGCGGACAGTTCGTCGCATACTGGCGCGTCCGGCAGTGCGGCGGGCGTGCGGCTGGGAACGCGCGTGCGCCACGCCAAGTTCGGCGAGGGCGTGGTGCTGGGTATCGAGGGCCAGGGCGAGCACGCGCGCGTGCAGGTGAACTTCAACGGCGCCGGCGCCAAGTGGCTGGTGTTGGCCTACGCCAACCTGCAGCCGGTGTAATGCCGGTTGGCCTATCTGGAATGATTTCAATGAAGGCCTACTCCGTTCGTCCTTCCATAAACTATAGTAAGGAACACCAGTAGATTGCTGGAGCTTGAAACGGAGGGAGATGTGAAATCGGAGCAGGGCAGTGAGGCCGGGTCGGCCAGAAAGGGATTGGTGGGCTGGCTCAAGGATGCCCAGGGTGGTCTGTCGGCGGGACGCAGCTTCGCGCTGCAGCTGCTGCTGGCGCTCGCGGGCGCGTTTATTGCGAGCGCCGTCGGCAGCGGGGTTTGGCTGACCGCGGTACTCATGGCGATACTGACCGCGGTGCTCGCCCATGCCCTGATTATCACGCCGCTGGCGCGCGACTACGAGGCGCAGCTCAAGGCCAAGCCGCGCGCCACGACGTCCAGCACCCTGGACGCACTCACCCGCGTGCCCAACCAGCGCGGCATTACCGCCAGCCTGCTGGATTCCATGTCCTACGCCAACCGTTACAGCCACCCACTGTCGGTGGCGCTGGTCGATCTCGACATGCTGGCCAGCATCAACCGCGAGATGGGGCGCAAGGCCGGCGACAAGGCCTTACAGGCCGTGGCGGCGGTGTTCACCGACACCCTGCGCATGCCGGATCATGCCGGGCGCTACGGCGACGAGGAGTTTCTGGTAATCCTGCCCAACACCACGCTCAAGAACGCCACCAGCATCGCCGAGCGTATCCGCGACGGCGTGGAGAATGTCGACTGCGAACTCAACGGCAAAAAAATTCCGGTCACGGTCAGTATCGGCGTCAGTAATTTCCTCAAGGGCGAAGACCTGGAGCGCTTCCTCGCGCGCGTCGACAAGGCGCTGACGGCGGCCAAGGCCAGCGGCCGCAACCGCGTGGTGGCCGAACGGCGCGCGGCCGCCAAGGGCAGTAGCCGCGGTGCGGCCGAACGGCGCGCGGCTGCGGTGCGTTAGGCCCCGCAACCGCAACGATCTCAGGCCACGCCGGGCCGTAAGGCCACATCCCCTCTTGTTCGTCGCTCCAGTTGGCGTTACCCGCCGTATTCGGCACAATGCGGTCTCGTTATACGCCACCAGGAGAATAAATCATGAAGCGACGTGACCTCATCAAGGGTGCCGGTGCCGGGCTGTTGGCCGGTGCCTTTACCTCGGCCCGGGCCGCCGATCTGCCCGCCATCCGCTGGCGCATGGC
>CAYHES010000293.1:0-3035 GCA_964355495.1 uncultured Acidiferrobacterales bacterium | reverse complement strand
TTCTGGGCTTCCATTCCGCTTTTAAAGGTGGAACTTAGTCCAGCTATATCACGTTGGGCCTTATGAAACGAGCACTACTTACAATATTGCTTCTTGGGTACGCTACCGCTAGCTATGCGGACGTGGGCGAAAGATTCCTTTCAATAACGTGCAGCGCTTCTTCTCTCACAGTTGAACCGTTTATTGCCTGGAATGAGGAAGCCGCAAAGTATTCCGAGGCACAGCGGAAAGGGAAGTCAAAGGATGGCGATACAACTATCTTTTATTTCTCGAAGCGGTACGGCGAAACTGTGCGAACAAGCTGCACTATTGAAGGGCGCGCGTTCCAAATTGCAGTATTACAAGGCGAGCTTGAAATAGTCGAAAACAAGAAAGTTTTGATGCGCAAAATCATCGATGACGTCTGGGATTTCTATGGCCCTGTTTACAGGGCGCAATACACCCGCGATACCTGGAGTGAGTATTGTGGTCATGTGGAACGAAACCCGAGCTGGAGAGCCGCAAAATTCGAGGAAAAGGACACCAATTGTCGCTAGTCAGGCCCAACAACTCGCTCCACCTGACTCGCGGTGCTGGCGCACCGCTCGCAGGTGAGCTCGGCCGTTAGGGGCATCAAAACTAATTCACAAACGAGGTGTCACAATGCGTTGGAAATTCGGGCCTTACTTATTTGCGGTGTTAATGACATGCGGTATCGCTGGTACCGGCCCCGTTCTTGCGGAGGACGCCCTGTCTAAAACGAGCGCCGCCGTCACCAATATTCTTTTTGATCATGACGCAGACGAATTTGCAAGCTATGACATTCGAGATAGTGGTTTTCTCGATATAACCTTTGCGCGCAATACACCTGACGCTCTCTACAGCGAAATACTGAACAAGCTACAGAAGCACCCAGATATCAAGGGTGTTCTCGCGGGCAAAGGCGGCCCTACCTGTTCTCGTTTTTAGCCAGGCAATGAAACGCCCCTAACTTCGCGTTCGAGACCGACGCGGTGAGACAGTGTACCGTTTCTTGTTGTGTTCGTGCCCCGCGCGGCTCAACGCGGCGTTATGCGCACATGAGAAACGAATGAAAGTGCAATTGAGGAAGGCAATTCTAGTTCTGCCACTTTGCATCAACCTCATTGCGTGCGGAAAAACTGAAGAGCCAAAAGCCAGCCAGTCTGAACGGCAAGGAACCGGGCAATACACCCCGCAAAATGAATGTCCGGTGGTCGGAAACTCAACCACACGCATCTACCATCTGCCGGGAGACCGAAACTATGGTCAGATGCTTGAAGAAAATAAAGCCAAGAAAATAGACAATCGTGTCTGCTTTAATTCCAGAGCGGAGGCAGAGATGGCTGGGTATCGCAGGTCTCATGCTGGAAGAACCAAATGACAAGGTTCCCTTGTGTTCGGCGTGTTCTGCGCATAACAACCGGCTCGTGCGGACGCCGGGGACAGCGCGCCGTGTTTCCTGATACTTTTGTGGCCGGCGCCGCACACCCGGAACGTTAGGGCTCTCAATCATGACGCTGCAACAGAAAGCTCTTGTTCGGTATTGGCTCACTGGAATGCTTGCCGTGATAGTACTCTTTTTGTTCAGTGGCCGCGAGAATATAAGGCTGTTCTTTTTGCTTTCGTTACCTGTCGTCTTTGTCATCGACAAAACCATGAAACCTCCCCGCCCAGAGGGAGCACCAACACCGATAGAAATCATTGAGAGAAGTACTGCTTTAAAGTATTTCCTTGCCGTATATATGCTTGGTGCAGCAGTGTTGGCGGTAATATCCATCTCAGTCAGTAGCGTGGGCTCATGGCTTAGTGGCAATCCCTGGTTGGTGTTTCCTCTAGTGGGCGCACCCATAGCTGGTCTTATCCTACTCAGCGAAATCGCTCTATATAAAGCGTATGGCGAAACCGAGCCCTAACCATTCGCTCGTGCCGACGCCGGAGACAGCGCGCCATGTTTCCTGATACTTTGGTGGCCGGCGCGGCACACCTCAACCGTTATGCAATTTAGGGAGAGTAACCGTGAAAAAAATTATTGCCTTATGGGGCCGATCCAACGTCGGGAAAAGCGGCACCATAAGGAAATCTTGTGAGCTGCTATCAGCCAAGCATCAGAGCTGGCCCCACTCCTCTGAACAACCAAGCCCGGTCCGATAAGTGGATCCCTGTTGTTCTGGTTAAGCGGCCTTGGGCTGAGGCCGCTGGTTGAAGTAGAACTGCTCGGGGGTCATCCGGTCAAGACTCGAGTGCGGCCGGCGGCGGTTGTAGAACTCGAAGTACTTCCCGATCGAGGTTCTGGCCTCCGAGGCCGTGTTGTACGCCTTGAGATAGACCTCCTCGTACTT
Source organism: uncultured Acidiferrobacterales bacterium (assembly GCA_964355495.1). Lineage (GTDB taxonomy): Bacteria > Pseudomonadota > Gammaproteobacteria > Acidiferrobacterales > UBA6901 > UBA6901. The sequence goes on along the minus strand of CAYHES010000293.1, from coordinate 696 downwards.
GACGCTCTTCCACAACCGCTCGACGAACACGTTGTCGCGCCAGGCACCCTTGCCGTCCATGCTGATGCGGATGTTGTTGTTCAAGAGCTTGCCGGTGAACGCCTCGCTCGTGAACTGGCTGCCCTGGTCGGTGTTGAAGATGTCGGGTGTGCCGTGGCGCTGCATGGCTTCCTCGACCGCCTCGATGCAGAAGTCGGTCTCCATCGTGATGGACACACGCCACGACAACACCCGGCGGGAGTACCAGTCGACCACGGCGGCCAGATACACGTTGCCGCGCGCCATCGGGATGTAGGTGATGTCCATGGCCCAGACTTGATTGGGGCGTGTCACGGCCAGATGCCGCAGCAGGTACGGATAGACCGGATGCGCGGGATGCTTGCGGCTGGTGTTGGGCCGACGGTACAGCGCCTCGATGCCCATTTTGCGCATCAGGGTGGCCACATGCTTGCGTCCGACGTTGAGCCCATCCTGGCGCAGCAGGTCGCGCAGCATACGGCTACCTGCGAACGGATGCTCAAGGTGCAGTTCGTCAATCCTTCGCATCAGGTTGAGGTCGGCTTCGCTCACGGGCTTTGGCAGGTAATACACCGAGCCGCGGCTCACGTTGAGGAGTTCGGCCTGGCGGGTGACCGGCAGCTGGTGGGTGCGATCGATCATCGCTTTGCGCTCAGCAAACCCGCTTTGTTGAGCGCG
>CAYHES010000292.1:0-3047 GCA_964355495.1 uncultured Acidiferrobacterales bacterium | reverse complement strand
CTGGTGCATTTCCCGATCGCGCTCTGGACCACCGCGGTGCTGGTGATCCTGCTGCGCTCGTTCTCCGTCGGCCCCGTAGCCAAAGCCGGAGCGAAGGTGTTGACGCCACTGCTGGCGCTCGGCGTGCTCAGCGGGCTCATCGCCTACGCGATCGGCTTGTCCGTGTTTTCGCTGGAGGCGCTGACGTCCTCGCCACTGGGGCGCAACCACCTGACGGCCGCCACCTGGACGCTGGCCTACTGGACGCTGATTCTGGTGACCAGCTGGCGCCTGAAAGAAAAGGTTTGGGATGGCACACGCCGCTGGATCATGCTGGGACTCGGCGCGCTCGGCGGCATCCTGTTGACTGTGACCGGCACGCTCGGCGGGCACCTCTCCGGTAGTCCGTCGGCGGTGTCGCAGCTTTTCCGGCTGCTCGGCTGGGAGGTCTACACCACCTTCTATGTGCCCAACTTCATGCTGGCATTGCTGATCCTGGCCGCCATCGTGCTGGTCGGGACGGGCGTGGCGGGTCGCGTCCGCCGGTAGAAGGTCTTCGGCATCGGCCAGCGGGTGCGGCCGAACTGTTGGTGATCGTAGTTTGTGCTGCGGTACGCCTTCTCCCGCAAGCGGGAGAAGGCGCCGCCATTACGGCAGTACCGCCGGATGCGTAAACACCCAGTCGTTGCTTTTCACCGGCGTGTGGCAGGCCACGCATTCCTGCACGAAGCCGGCGTCCTTGCCATGCGGCTTCTGGTCCATGCCGGTCCAGCGTGCATAACCCCAGCCGCCGGTTGAGGCATATTTTTTTGCATCCTTCACCATGAACTCGGCGTGCACGAACGCGTCCGGCACGAACGCGGTCGGCCAGACGGCGTCGGTCTTTTCCTTCCACACCAGCTTGCCGAGGATTGCACCATCCGGCCACGGATTGGTCTTGCCGGCGCGCGCTGCCGCGATGGCAATGTCGTTGCCCAGTATCGCGCGCACGTGCTTCTTGTCGCTGCGATACGCCGGTGCGATCAAGCGCCAGTCCTTGTAGGCCTCGGGCAGGGCGATACCGTTCGGCGCGGGCGCAATCCTGGAGTCCGCGGCCAGGACGCTGAACGCGGTGACCACGGCCAGCGAGGCGAGTATGACTAATGCTGAATGTTTCATTTTCATTCGTTAAATCTCTCCGGGTTCGATTCCCCGCCGCTTGCGGCGGGGTGGATTATTACGGGCGGTGCCATTCTTCTCTCCTTAGTTGGTAGGGGGGGGTAATTCGTGGCAGGGGCGAGCCGCTGCCGGAATCGTTCAATTTGTCCGGAATCCTCGCCAACGCACCTTGTCAGGGAGGTAAACACCCGGGTGCTGGCAATATTCCCGTGCCGGCGGGAAATAATTCCGGCGCCGATACCCGGCCCAAGGCAGTAGTGTTAGCCTATGGCCATGAACAGGGATTACTTCCACGCCGACATTTCGCGGCGCATCTGGGACACCAAATACCGCTTCCGCGAACTCGGCGAGATTCGCGACCAGAGCGTCGAGGACACGTGGCGGCGCGTGGCGCGCGCGCTCGCGAGCGTGGAGAAGTCCGGCCGCGTGGAATGGGAGCAGCGCTTCTATAGCGTCCTCGAAGGCTTCAAGTTCCTGCCCGGCGGACGCATCCAGGCCGGTGCCGGCACCGGCCACCGCGTCACGCTGTTCAACTGCTTTGTCATGGGCACGATCGAGGACTCGCTCGACGCCATCTTCGATGCCCTCAAGGAGGGCGCGCTGACCATGCAGCAGGGTGGCGGTGTCGGCTACGACTTCTCCACCCTGCGGCCGGGCGGCACACCGGCGGTGAGCGTCGGCGTCACCGCCTCCGGCCCGGTGTCGTTCATGCAGATCTGGGACGCGATGTGCGCCACCATCCTGTCCACCGGCGCGCGCCGTGGCGCGATGATGGCGACGCTGCGCTGCGACCACCCGGACATCGAGGAATTCATCCGCATCAAGCAGGATGCCGCGAAGCTGCGGCACTTCAATCTGTCGGTGCTGGTGAGCGATGCCTTCATGCAGGCGGTGCAGGCCGATGCCGACTGGCCGCTGGTGTTTCCGCTGGGTGCGCGCGACCTCGCCGCGGCCGAAAACACCGTGGAGCGTGTCTGGTCGGGTTCGATGCTACCGGTGCGCTGCCGCGTGGTGCGCACGCTGCGCGCGCGCCAGCTCTGGGACCAGGTCATGCAGGCGACTTACGACTATGCCGAGCCGGGCGTGATCTTCGTGGACCGGGTGAATGCGCTCAACAATCTCTGGTATGCCGAACAGATCAGTGCCACCAATCCCTGCGGTGAAATTCCGCTGCCCCCGTATGGTGCCTGCGATCTCGGTTCGATCAACCTCACGCAGTTCGTGCAGGCACCGTTCAGCGCGAAGGCAGTACTCGACCTGGAGGGTATCGCCGGCACCGCCGCTATCGCGGTGCGCATGCTGGACAACGTAACCGACCTGTCGCGCTTCCCGCTCGATAAGCAGAAAGAAGTGGCACACAGCACACGTCGCCTCGGTCTCGGCCTGACCGGCCTCGGCGATGCGCTCATCATGTTGGGCATTCCGTATGGCACGCCGGCGGCGGCGCGCGTCGCGGGCGAGGTGATGCAGCGACTGTGCGAATCGGCCTATCAGACCTCCATTGAGTTGGCGCGCGAGAAGGGTGCGTTCACCAGACTCGACAAAGACAAGTATCTTCAGGGTAAATTCATCAGTCATTTGCCGCAGACCATTCGTGATGGCATTGCGCGCCATGGCATCCGCAATTCGCACCTCACGGCGATTGCGCCCACCGGCACCATTTCACTGCTCGCCAACAACGTGTCCAGCGGGCTCGAGCCGGTGTACCGCTTCGAGTACAAGCGGCGGGTGCGCGAGGCGGATGGCAGCCTGAGCGAGCATGCCGTGAGCGATTATGCCCACCGCTTGTACCGCGAACTCAACGGCGCGCAGGCACCGCTCACACCGGCGTTCGTGACCGCCGCAGAGGTCTCACCTTTCATGCACCTCGACATGCAGGCCGCGCTCCAGCCGTGGGTGGACAACGCCAT
>CAYHES010000291.1:0-3097 GCA_964355495.1 uncultured Acidiferrobacterales bacterium | reverse complement strand
CCCCTCAACCGCCTGCAACGCAAAGTGGTGAACACCATCCTGGTGATGGTGGTGGTGCCCATGCTGGTGGCCGGAATGCTTGCCTCCGAGTGGGTGTCGTCAAACTTTGAGGAGCGTCTGCAGCGCTGGATTGAGGATTCGTCGCCCGCCGGCGAGACTTGGCTGCGCGCCTATCAGAATGACGCCGTCATGCTGGGCCGGGTGCTGGCCGATGACCCGGATTTCGTCGCCGATCTCGACCGCGGCGCCCACATGGGCACGATGAAGCAGCCGGTGGCCCGGATCGCCAAGGAGCTGAATGTCAGCATCATGCAGGTCTACAGCGCGCAGCAGATCCTGCTCTACACCTCGATGCCAATTCGCCTGAACGTCCTGTGGGAACTGGGTCAGACCCAGGCAGTGATGAAGGTGGTGCAGAAGAAAAAGGACCTGCTCGCGGCGGTGGGCATCACGCCGGTACCGCGCCAGGGCAAGCCGCGCTATTACCTGGTACTGGGCGGGTTGCTGAACAACGATTTCATCAGCGAACTCGATCAGCTCACCGGTTTGAAGTCACGCCTGTACTACCGTGAAGGCGCGCGCTTTTTTGACGTGTTTACCCGCCCCGGACAGGTGACAGAACTGAAGGAGCTGTCGAAAGAGGCCATGCGCCGCATGGTGAAGGACAAGAAGCCCTATTACAGCCCGCACGCCGAAGGCAACCACTTCCGGGGCGTGTACACACCGGTGGTCGATTCCGCGGGGCGCGTCGAGGCGGTCTTGTTCAGCGGCCTGGAACGGCGCGGATTCGAAGAGCTGCTGACCAATCGCCTGCTGCTGTTCGCCTCCATCACCTTGCTGGGCGTGGCGATCAGCGCGGCGGTTGGCATTTTCCTCTCGCGGCTGGTCGTACGCCCGGTGGAACTCCTGCGCAACGGTGTCATGCAGCTGTCCGCGCAGAATTTCAACGCCGCGGTGCCGGTGATCAGTGATGACGAAGTGGGCGATCTGGCCAAGGCGTTCAATGCCATGGCCGTGCGCCTGCGCGACGCGCGCGACGCGCAGCAGCAGAGTTTCCAGAAGGACAAACTGGTTGCGCTCGGCGAACTGTCGGCGGCACTGGCGCACGAGATTCGTAATCCGATCGGTGTTATCAATGCTTCGGCCGCGCTGCTCGATAAATCCGATCAGACGCCGGAGAAACAGGCCGAGTTGATACGCATGATCCGCGAGGAAAGCGCGCGCGTCAGCCACCTGGTGCAGGACTTCCTGCAGATCAGCCGCTACCGCAAACCGAAGTTCGCGCTCATCGATCCGGCCGTGCCCATGGAGCGCGCCCTGGTAACGGCGCTGGCCGGCCGGGACAACGTGCGGGTCGAGAAATCGCTGCAACACGACGGTGCGCACATAATGGCCGACCCCGGCCTTCTGCAGCAGGCCTGGGGAAACATCTTCACCAATGCCATCCAGGCCATGGGTGAGAAAGGTGGCGCCTTGCGCGTCGAGACGCGCCTCGAGCACGGCATGATCTCGTTGGCCGTCGAAGACAGCGGCCCGGGTATTCCGCCCGACATTATGCCGCGCCTGTTCGAGCCGTTCTTCACCACCAAGGACGAGGGCACGGGTCTCGGTTTATCCATCGCCAACTCGCTTACCGATGCGAATGGCGGGCGCCTTGAAGTGCAGACACCGGAACGCGGCGGCGCGCGGTTTGCGATGTGGTTCCCGGTACAGGAGGAGAGGGCCGAGTCATGAAGCGCACCGTGCTGGTGGTCGACGACGAACAGAACATGCAGACGGTCATGCGCATGATTCTTGAGGACGTGGGACATGTGGTGATCACCGCCAGCAGTGGCGAGGAGGCCTTGAAGCACATCCAGGATCCGAATCTGGACGTGGTGCTGTCGGACATGAAAATGCCGGGCATGGGCGGCGAGGGACTGCTGGCGCGCTGCCGTGCCGATCGCCCGGACCTGCCGGTGATCGTGGTCACGGCGCACGGCACCATCAAGTCGGCGGTAAAAAGCGTGGCGGCCGGCGCCGCCGACTATCTCACCAAGCCGTTCGAGCCGGAAGAGCTCGAGATCGCGGTGCGCAACGCCATCAACCTGCGCGACATCCTGCGCGAGAACCAGCGCCTCAAGGCAACCATCAGCCAGGCGCTCGCCGGCAAACAACTGCTCGGCGAGAGTCCCGCGACCCGCCATCTGATCGAAGAGATCCAAAAAGTCGCGCCATACAAGACCAATGTGCTGATCACGGGCGAGTCCGGCACCGGCAAGGAACTGGTGGCGCGCACCATCCATAACCTCGGGCCGCGCCGCGAGCGGCCGTGGGTGGCGATCAACTGCTCGGCGATTCCGCGCGACCTGATGGAGAGCGAGCTGTTCGGTTATGTGAAGGGCGCGTTCACCGGCGCCGCGCAAACGCGCCTCGGGCGTCTCGAACAGGCGCAGAGCGGCACCCTGTTCCTGGACGAAATCGGCGACCTCGATCTGGCGCTCCAGACCAAGATGCTGCGGGTGCTGCAGGAGCGCGAATTCTCACCGGTCGGCAGCGATCAGGTGCGCAAGGTGGACGTGCGCATCATGGCCGCCACCAACCGCGACCTGAAGGAGATGGTGCGCGAAGGCAAGTTCCGCGAGGACCTGTTCTACCGCCTGGATGTATACAGCATCGTGGCGCCGCCGCTGCGCGAGCGGCGCGAAGACGTGCCGCTGCTGGCACAGGCGTTCCTGCACGAACTCGCCACCGACACCGACAAACCGGTGCACGCCATCAGCCCGGAAGCGATGCAGGTGCTGACGCGCTACAACTGGCCGGGCAACATTCGCGAACTGCACAACGCCATCGAACGCTCGCTGCTGTCGTGCAAGGGCAACACCATCGACGCACGGGACCTGCCGCACACCATCCTGCGCAGCACCGGCGCGGCGCCGGCCGCTGATTCCCTTCTCGACAACATGGGCGGCAGCGACCTCGATGCCTGGCTCGAAGGCGTCGAACGCCGCGCGATCCTGCAGGCGCTCGATCAGAACCAGGGCGTGCAGGCGCAGGCAGCGCGCCGCCTCGGCATCTCCGAGCGCAGCCTGTGGCACCGCATCAAGAAGCTGAAGAT
>CAYHES010000290.1:0-3113 GCA_964355495.1 uncultured Acidiferrobacterales bacterium | reverse complement strand
CGACTTGAGCGTCGGGAATGCGCCCTCCTGGCCGTACACCGCCTCGCGCGCATCCTTGGCGAGACGCTGCGACAACATGAGCAGCTGGGAAGACTGCTCGATGTACTTGGTATCGCGTTCCGCCTGGGCAACGTCGCGCGTCACCAGGAAGTACAGCGCGAGCAGCGACAGCACCAGACCCAGGAGCAGGAATGGCATGCCGGTCATGAACTTGAGCAGGTCCTTGTTGATGACCATGCGCGGCTGTTTGGTTTGCAGCTCGATATAGCCCTCGCCGAGGTCGATATCGGCCTCGCCGGCCATCGACCCGGACTTGCCCTTCCTGAGAAAACCTAAGATTGCCATGGACTGCACCTCATCTGGCTAGCGATTCCTGCTTCATTATAAACAAGCACCCGGTGTTTCCGACCCGATCCGGTCCGTAACCGGCGCGGTCCGCCGGTCTTCATACCGCCACGTGCCGAAACGCTTCACTCGCGGCGAGCGAATTCATATCGAACACCCCCCACAACACATTCTCCCGCAGGAACGCCGCGCTGATGTGCACCAGCGCCGGATCGTCCAGACCGGAGATATCCCGTTTCTCCCGTTCTTCGTCGAAATGCCGCAGGCCGACCACTTCGTTGACCAGCAACGCCGTGCTCAGGCCCGGAATATTCAAAATCAGCAACCGCGACCGGTCGTCCAGCCGCACCGGATCCTTGCCGAAAAACTCCGGCAGATCGACGATGGTGACGAGCGTGCCGCGCACATTGGCGATACCCTTGAGCCAGCGCTTCGTTCCTGGCACCAACGTAACCGGCGGGCAGGGCAGCACCTCGGAGACATGATCCAGCGGCGTCACCAGCTGCAGGTCGGCAACGCGGAAACCGAGTCCCGACCAGAGCGGCGCCGCCTGCACCTGTTCCGGCAAACCGGGCGCGGTGCGACGGCTGTGCTCCTGCATCTGTTGCAGGAGGGCAAGGGGATCGATGCGTGGCGTGGCCATGTCAGAGTGACTTGATCTTCTCCATGAGTAACTTCTCGGTGACCGGCTTAACAATATAATCCTTGGCGCCCTGGCGCAGTCCCCAAGCCTTGTCGGTCTCCTGCCCCTTGGTCGTGCAGATGATGACCGGAATGTTCGCCGAAGCCGGGCTCTTGGTGATGGCGCGGGTTGCCTCAAAGCCGCTCATCCCCGGCATCACCACGTCCATAAGGATAAGGTCGGGCTTTTCCGAGGCGGCGCGGGTGATCGCTTCTTCACCACTGCTGGCGACGGAAACCGTGAAACCGTTCTTGGTCAACATTTCGCGTAGTAAATGCACCTCGGTCGGCGAGTCATCCACTACCATCACATTCTTGATTGCCATGTCCTTAAGCCTCGTTGTTCGTATTGTCTCAACTACCTTGACTTACAGTTTGTCCCGCTGCCTCCGGAGCACCGACAACTGTCAGTGCACGTATTTCGTAATCACTTCAATCAACTCTTCCTGCGTGAACGGTTTGTTGACGTGCTCTTCGGAGCCCGCGATCCGGCCGCGCGCCCGGTCAAACAAACCATCCTTGCTCGACAACATGATCACCGGCGTATCCCGGAACTTCTTGTTGTTCTTGATCAGTTGACAGGTCTGGTAGCCGTCCAGACGCGGCATCATGATGTCCACGAAAATGATATCCGGACGGTTGTCGGTGATCAGCGACATCGCCTCGAACCCGTCCGACGCGGTCAGTACGTCGTACCCGGCCTTCTTCAGCAGCGCCTCCGCCGTCCGGCGGATGGTGTTGCTGTCATCGATTACCATCACCTTGATGCTCAATCTCCACCCCGCGATTTTCGGCTGGACTTTGTGTTCATTACTGAATCTTAGATGCTCGCCCGCCGGTCAGGGTCATTTCCGGAAAGGATTTTAAATGTAGTTTCTTGAAATTCTTCCCTAGAATAATGATTTATTAGCATAAAATGCCAGTAAAATCCATGCAGACCGCCCGCTAAATCTCGCCAAACCGGCATTGACCAGTTGAGAAGCACCCTGGGCCGGGAATGGCCTGCGCATCCTGCCCGGTGTTCCGTCCCGAAAAAGCTGTTCAAGTGGTTTGCATGAATCATGCCAGAAGAAAATGCCGATAGCTTTAGTTGCATTCTAGACCTGCCAAGGATGCGTTACCATTGGGCGAAGTCCGGGGAGAAAACACGTGGCGATTGAGCACCTGCAAACCGTTCCACACCTCACCACTGCCCAGCGCGGCCCGCTGCAGATGGTCGAGGGCCACCTGCTCGCCCGCCAGACCGAAATCGAGCAATGGTTCCGTGCCCAATGGCTGGCCACGCCGCCACCGTTTTATGCCTCGGTGGACCTGCGCAACAGCGGTTTCAAGCTCGCGCCCGTGGACACCAACCTGTTTCCGGCCGGCTTCAACAATCTCAATCCAGCCTTCCAGCCGCTTTGTATTCAGGCCATCCAGGCGGCCGTCGAACGCTTCTGCCCCAAGGCCTGCGGCATCCTGGTGGTACCGGAGAGCCATACCCGCAACATCTATTATTTGGAGAACCTGGCAAACTTCGTCCACCTTCTGGAATTGGCCGGTTTCCAGGTAAAAGTGGGCTCTCTGCTGCCGGAAGTGACCTCGCCGCAAACAATTCCCCTGCCCTCCGGGCGACAGATCACGCTCCATCCCCTGACGCGGGACGGCAACAAGGTCAAGGTCGGCGGCCATACCCCCTGTTTCGTGCTGCTCAACAACGATCTGTCGGGCGGTGTGCCCGAGGTCTTGCAGGGCCTCGAACAACCGGTGGTGCCGCCGCTCGCCCTGGGCTGGGTGACGCGCCGCAAGTCGCAGCACTTTGCCCAGTACCAGAAAGCCGCCGGGGAATTCGCGGCCATTGCCGACATTGACCCATGGTTCATCGATCCGGTGTTCCGCAAGTGTGGAAAAATCGACTTTCAGAAACGCGAAGGCGAGGACTGCCTGACGTACTACGTGGAGGAAGTGCTGAGCGAAATCGGCGCCAAGTACCGCGAGTACGGTATCAGCGAGGAACCGTTCGTGATCGTAAAAGCCGACGCCGGCACCTACGGCATGAACATCATGACCGTGCGCAGCCCGGATGAGGTGCGCGACCTGAACCGCAA
>CAYHES010000289.1:0-3141 GCA_964355495.1 uncultured Acidiferrobacterales bacterium | reverse complement strand
CCGGGGTTATGGTTTTCCCCGTGATGAGCGAGGAAAGCCATGTCGTGCAGTGAACCGTTTTCGTCCTGGCTTCGACTCAGGGCTGTAAAGGAAACATTAGTCCACGGTGATTGGAGGACAACGATGAAAACCAAAGGAGATACCATGAAAACGCTGATCCGCAGTCTATTGATGTTCGGTGCGTTCCTCGTCCTTACCGCCTGCGGCGATAAGGATAACCCTCCTCCTACAGTAACCGACCCCCCGGCCTGGGGCACGGCGGCGCTCATCGAGACCGACAACACCGGGAATGCGTACCCCCCCCAGATCGCCGTCGACGCCAGCGGCAACGCCATCGCGGTGTGGCAACAGTACGACGGCACGCGCTACAACATCTGGGCCAACCGCTACACTGCCGGCACCGGCTGGGGCACGGCGGCGCTCATCGAGACCGACAACACCGGGACGGCGATAGAACCCCAGGTCGCCATCGACGCCAGCGGCAACGCCATCGCGGTGTGGCTCCATTTAAACGGCACTCTCTACAGTATGTGGGCCAACCGCTACGTGCCGGGCAGCGGGCGGGGCAGCGGTTGGGGTACGGCCGCTGGCATCGACATCGACCTAACAAATGGCTCTTCCAGGGACGCTCCCCAACTCGCCATCGATGCCAGCGGCAACGCCATCGCGGTGTGGAGTCGCGGTGATAATGCAACTCTTAGCATTTACGCCGTTCGCTATGTGCCGGGTACCGGCTGGAGTGCGCCGACGCTCATCGAGACCGACAACACCGGGAATGCGTACTCCCCCCAGATTGCCTTCGACGCCAGCGGCAACGCCATCGCGGTGTGGAGTCAATTCGACGGCACGCGCTCCAACATCTACGCCAACCGCTACACCGCCGGCACCGGCTGGGGCACGGCGGCGCTCATCGAGACCGACAACGCCGGGGTTGCGAGTAATCCCCAGATCGCCTTCGACGCCGGCGGCAACGCCATCGCGGTGTGGAGTCAATTCGACGGCGCGCGCTCCATCTACGCCAACCGCTACACCGCCACGACCGGCACCTGGGGCACGGCGGCGCTCATCGAGACCGACAACGCCGGGGACGCGCTAGAACCCCAGATCGCCGTCGACGCCAGCGGCAACGCCATCGCGGTGTGGAGTCAATTCGACGGCACGCGCTCCAACATCTACGCCAACCGCTACACCGCCGGCACCGGCTGGGGCACGGCGGCGCTCATCGAGACCGACAACGCCGGGGTTGCGAGTAATCCCCAGATCGCCTTCGACGCCGGCGGCAACGCCATCGCGGTGTGGAGTCAATTCGACGGCGCGCGCTCCATCTACGCCAACCGCTACACCGCCACGACCGGCACCTGGGGCACGGCGGCGCTCATCGAGACCGACAACGCCGGGGACGCGCTAGAACCCCAGATCGCCGTCGACGCCAGCGGCAACGCCATCGCGGTGTGGCAACAGTACGACGGCACGCGCTACAACATCTGGGCCAACCGCTACCAATAGGCGCCGATAAGGCAGCGCCCAGGCCGCCCCCGCTGTCAGGATAGATAGCGAACTGCGAAAGGAACCGACCCATGAAATCAATGCAACGTAATCTCGCAACGATGGCGCTGTTGTATCTGTCCCTCGTCCTCGCCGCCTGCGGCGGCGGGGGCGGTCCGGCCGCCGCGCCACCCAGCAACCTCGATACCAGCTTCGGTAACGGCGGCAAGGTCGTGACCGAGTTCACCGGTCTGCGCAGCGAGGTTCATGCTGTCGCCATTCAGCCGAGTGATGGCAAGATCGTTGTGGCCGGATACGCGGGCAGTACGACAGACATCGACTTCGCACTGGCGCGATACAACACGGACGGCTCGCTGGACACGGGCTTTGGGTCGTCTGGGGTAACAACCACCCCATTTTTCAGTGGCATGTATGACGGGATCTCCAGTATCGCCATCCAAAATGACGGCAGGATTATTGCGGCCGGATACGCACAAAACGGCACGCAATCCGACTTTGCATTGGCGCGCTACAACGTTGACGGTTCGCTCGATACCAGCTTTAACAACACACCATCGCTCTGCGCGGCGAATCTTCCCTGCCAGGGAAAATGGGTCAGCCTGCGGGCCGGCGATGACAGCGCCGCGGCTGTAGCCGTTCAATCCGATGGAAAGATCCTGGCGGCGGGAGGCGCGCAAAACGGTACGCAATCCGACTTCGCGCTGCTGCGTCTTAACCAGAACGGTACGCTCGATACCGGTTTCGGTTCCGCCGGAATGGCGTTCACCGACATTTTCATCGGTGGCACTGACTATGCCCGGGCGATCGCCATTCAGACCGACGGCAAAATCCTGGTGGCCGGTTACACCCACGATGGCACGCATTCCTACGTTGGGTTGGCACGTTACAACACCAATGGAACGCTCGATACCAGCTTTAATCCACGGTTTACCTGTTCCTTCGATCTGCCCGACTGCGGCACCTTGGCCACCGATTTCGGCACTGGCGCTGATGTTCAGTACGCAACGGTGGTCGTCCAGGCCGACGGCAAGATACTGGTCGGGGGATCGGCAGGTACCCGCATTGCCCTGGAGCGCTACAACACTAACGGTACGCTCGATACCACTTTCGGGCCCGCAGACACCGGCAGAGTCACTACGACCGTTCCTGGCCTCTGGGGATTGGCCAACATCGTTCTGCAGGCCGACGGCAAGATCGTGGCGGCTGGAACCGTTAACAACAGCGCGAATTATGAAGACTTCTTCGTGGCCCGCTACACCGTCGACGGAGCGCTCGATGTGAGTTTCGGCAACGGCGGCACGGGCATGGTCCAAACAGATTTCCTGAACGACGAAGATTTTTCCTACGCACTCGCTGTTCAGCCGCTTGACGGCAAGATCGTCGCGGCGGGATCGGCGTACAACAACGACAACGGGGCCTTCCACTTTGCCATTGCCCGTTATCTTCCGTAACCGCCCGTGAGGAGAACACCGTCATGACCACTTTGCGCTCACCACGACAACTCATCCGCGGCATTACGTTTTGCTTCGTGCTTGCCCTCACCGCCTGCAACGGCGGAGGCGGGGGTGGTGCGTCACCACCACCGGCCAGCTCAACCTGCATCTGGGACAGTTCCACCTGGGACAACTGCAACTG
>CAYHES010000288.1:0-3172 GCA_964355495.1 uncultured Acidiferrobacterales bacterium | reverse complement strand
AGTGATAGAACTGCTTGTCCTGGCTCACCGTAAACGACGGGGTCTTTTCCTCATGGAACGGGCAGCACGCCTTGTAATCCTTGCCGGCTTTCTTGAGCGGCACGCGCGCATCGATCACATCGATGATATCGACGCGCGACAGCAGGTCATCAATGAACTTCTTGGGGATCTTGCCCGGCATGGGGCTATTCTAGCTCGCCCGGGGTCGGACGCGAGGTGGTGAAGGTAGGTCGGCCTTTGCTGTACAGGATGTGCGAATGCCGCGAGGGCATGGATGCCCAGGAGCGGCCAGGCCGACATGTCGCCCTAAAGGGCGACCTACATTGATTTAACCGGCGAGTTGCGCCTTGACCAGGGCACTCACCTTGCCCATGTCGGCACGCCCCTGAAGCTTTGGCTTCAGTACGCCCACCACCTTGCCCATGTCCTTGATGGACGCGGCGCCGGTAGCGGCGATGGCTTCACGCACGAGCTTGGCAACCTCTTCGTCGCTGGCCTGCGCCGGGAGATACACCTCCCAGAAGGCGATGTCGCGGTTTTCCTTGTCGGCCAGGTCCGGGCGGTTGCCCTTGAGGAATTGCTCGACGGCATCGCGCGATTGGCGCACCGTTTTCTCGACGACCGAGAGCACCTGGGTGTCGTCGAGGGTAATGCGCTCATCCACTTCGCGCCGCTGGATCGCGGCCCAGAGCATGCGAATGGCGCTGAGACGCGCCTCGTCCCTGCTGCGCATCGCGGCCTTCATGTCCTGGTTGATCCGGTCTCTCAGGCTCATGGCGCAGGCCCGCGCAGCAGGAACGTGAACTTAGTACAAACGCGTGGAATGCAGGCTGAGGCGCGCGAGCTTCTTGAGTTCGCGCTTGCGCGCGGCAGCGGCCTTGCGCTTGCGCACGGTGGTCGGCTTCTCGTAGAACTCGCGCTCGCGCACTTCCGCGAACACACCGGCCTTCTCACAGGCGCGACGGAAGCGACGCAGGGCTACTTCAAAGGGCTCGTTGTCTTTGAGACGAATCGACGGCATGCAATACCTACCTCAATGAATTTGGCTTCCCGGCCAAGGGGCCGGTTCAGGAAAGGCGGGAATTCTATAGATTCCGGGGGTTTTTGTATACCGCTGGGCTTGCCTGGGCCTCCCCCGCCCCCGACAATGACCAAATGCGTGTTCTTGGCCTTGAAACCTCCTGCGACGATACCGGGGTTGCGGTATTCGATACCGAGCGTGGGCTGCTGGCCCACAAGCTCTACTCCCAGAGCCAGATGCACGCCGAATACGGCGGCGTGGTGCCGGAACTGGCCTCGCGCGACCATATCCGCAAGCTCCTGCCACTGGTGCGGGAGGTGCTGGCCGAAGCCGCAATCGCGCCATCCCTGGCGCGCGGCCCTCGCCTCGGTCCGATCGGCGAAGCCGCAATCGCACCCGGCGAGCTCGATGGCGTGGCCTACACCATGGGCCCGGGGCTGGCCGGGGCGTTGTTGGTGGGCGCTTCCATCGGCCGCAGCCTCGCCTATGCCTGGGGCATCCCGGCGGTGGGAGTACATCATATGGAAGGGCATTTGCTTGCCCCGATGCTCGAAGCGGACGCCCCGGCGTTTCCGTTCCTCGCCTTGCTCGTGTCCGGCGGCCATACCCTGCTCACCGATGTACGCGCCATCGGCGACTACCGCCTGCTCGGCGAGTCGGTCGACGATGCCGTGGGCGAGGCGTTCGACAAGACCGCGAAGCTCCTGGGCCTGGGCTATCCCGGCGGCCCGGCAATCGCCGCTGCTGCTGCCCACGGCACGCCCGGACGCTTTCGGTTCCCGCGTCCGATGACCGACCGCCCGGGCCTCGACTTTTCGTTCTCGGGCCTGAAAACCGCGGCGCTGACCGCCACCCAACAACATGCGCTCGACGCGCGCACCATCGGCGACATCGCATACGCCTTTCAGGAAGCGGCCGTGGACACGCTCGTCATCAAGTGCGCGCGGGCACTCGAGCAAACCGGCCACACGCGCCTGGTGATTGCCGGCGGCGTGGGGGCGAACGCGCTGCTGCGCGCGCGTCTTGAGGAGCTCGGTGAAAAAATCAACGTGCGCGTGTATTACCCGCGCCCGGCATTCTGCACCGACAATGGCGCGATGATCGCCTACGCCGGTGCTCTGCGTCTGCGTGCGGGTCAGGAAGAAGGGCTGGCGTTCGGTGCGCGGGCGCGCTGGAGCCTGATGGACCTTACAGCGCCGTGAACCTGGTCAGGACTGGACGATGACGCTCGTAGGGTGCGTCCTACGCACCGTTTTATGTCGATCGGTGCGCGGGGCGCACCCTACATGGCGAGAAGGAACCCTCTCCCCTTGCCCTCTCCCGCTGATGCGGGAGAGGGGGAGTTGGCGAGAATCTACGTTTACTATCGGCCGATTTTTGTTTCGGTGCCGGCGAGCAGTTTCTGGATGTTGCTGCGATGTCGCCACAGCAACAGAAACGCCATGACGCCGGTGGCGAGGATCAATGCGGGTTCATGCGTAAACCACCAGACATAGACTGGCGCAAGCACGGCCACTGTGATCGCGGACAGAGACGAGTAGCGCGTGGTGCTGGCCATCACCAGCCAGCTGCCGACCAGCGCCAGCCCCACCCAGCCGTTCATGGCGACGAGCGCACCGAACGCTGTCGCCACGCCCTTGCCGCCCTTGAAGCCGTGAAATACCGGGAACACATGGCCGAGAAAGGCGGCGAACATGGTCAACGCCAGAATCACGCTGTCCACGCCCAGGGCGTGCGCAATCAACACCGGCACCGCGCCTTTCAGCATATCGCCGAGCAAAGTCAGGATCGCGGCCTTCTTTCCGCCGTAGCGCAGGATGTTGGTGGCGCCGGGATTGCCGGAGCCAACCTGGCGCGGATCCTTGAGGCCAAACAGACGCGCGATGACAATCGCGCTCGACACTGAGCCGAGCAGATAGGCAAAAACAGGCAGCAAGTAAGCGCTCATGGCGCGCAAAGATACAAGAGACAAGGGACGAGGCACAAGGGGCGATAACAGCAGGGGCGAAGTAACTGCCTGCAAGTCGCTGTGTCTTCTATCTCGCCGCTTTCGTCCTTTCCCCTTGTACCTTTCCCCTTGTACCTTTCCCCTTGTACCTTTCCCCTTGTACCTTTCCCCTTGTACCTTGTACCTTTCGGTTTATGGACATC
>CAYHES010000287.1:0-3205 GCA_964355495.1 uncultured Acidiferrobacterales bacterium | reverse complement strand
CAGTTCGGCGCCGTTGGCCAGGCGCTTGTGTTCGTCCTCGATCTGCGGAATTTCCTCGGGCGTCAGTTTCAGCGCTTCCAGCTCTTTTACCTGAAAGCGCAGGAAGTCGATGCGCGCGGTGCGGTCCGCGCCCTCGCGGCTTAAGGCGTCGCGGCGCGCTTCCAGTTCGCGCAGTGCGTGGTAGATGCCGCTGAGTGTATCGATTTGTGCGCTCAGTCCGGCGTAGTCGTCCAGCACCTGGCGCTGTGCGTCGCGCTTGAGCAGCGACTGATGCTCGTGCTGGCCGTGCACATCCACCAGCAGCTCACCCAGCTCGCGCAGCATCTGCACCGGCACCGGGCGGCCGTTGATGTAGGCTTTCGAGCCCTTGTCGCGCTCGACCACGCGCCGCAGCAGGCATTCGCCGTCCTCGAACAGGTCGTGTGCCTGTAGCCACTTGGCGGCGTCCTGTCCGGATTTAAGATCGAAGCCGGCCGCGACCTCGGTGCGCTCGCAACCGTGGCGGATCACGCCGCTCTCGGCGCGCTCGCCGAGCGCCAGCGCCAGGGCGTCGATCATGACCGACTTGCCGGCGCCGGTCTCGCCGGTGAGCACGGTGAGCCCCGACTCGATGCCCAGCTCGAGCTTGTGCACGATGGCAAAATCGCGGATGTAGAGATGGTTCAGCACGTCAGAGTTTCTCGCCCCAGTGCAGCTTGGCGCGCAGCACGTCGTAGTGGTTGCGGCGCGACGGGTGAATCAGGGTCACCGGCCGCTCGGCGCGCCGTACGCGCACGCGGTCGTTGTCCTGGATGGAAAAATTGGTCTGGCCATCGAGCGTGACGTGCGCGCTCTGCTGCGCCGTCGAGATCATGACGATTTCGACGCGGCTGTCACTGCTCACGGCCAGCGGCCGGTCGCTCAGGGTGTGCGGGCAGATCGGCACCAGCACGATCGCCGGCAGGGTCGGGTGCAGGATCGGGCCACCGGCCGACAACGCATACGCCGTCGAGCCGGTGGGTGTGGCGACGATAATGCCGTCGGCGCGCGTCGAGTTCACGAATTCGCCATCCAGCCAGATTTCAAATTCAATCAGGCGCGCGAGTTGCCCCTTGTTGATCACCACATCATTGAAGGCGTTGTCGGCATGCAGCACCTTGCCGTCGCGCACCACTTCGGCTTCGAGCAGGATGCGCTCCTCGGTCTCGAAGTCGCCATCCAGGATGCGCGTCAACTCCTCATACATGCGTTCGGTGGGGATGTCGGTGAGAAAACCGAGGCGCCCGAGGTTCACGCCGATCAGCGGCACGTCGAAGCGCGCCAGGTTGCGCGCCACGTGCAGCATGGTGCCGTCGCCGCCCACGACCATGGCGAGATCGATGTCCCGGCCGATGCTGGCGAGCGGCCGGCTGTCGGCGCACGCGCGTTCCATGAACTGGGCGGTGGCGTCTTCCAGCAGCACCTGCAGGCCGCGTTCACGCACGAACGTGCACAGCCGTTCGATGACATGGCCCACATCTTTCGATCCGTACTTGCCGAACAGGCCGATGGTGCGGATGGGCTTACGCTTGGGCGACATGCTTCGGTCCTGGGTTCTTCTTTATTATTAATAAGCTAACATGCGCCGCGGCCTGCGGCCAATTGCGCCGGTTTTGTCGCCGCCGTGTCGTTCCCGTGCCCTGGAATCGGTTGACAGGCAGAAGGGGGATTGATAGCGTGATTGGCACTCGGCACGGCCGAGTGCCAGACCGGTCCTTAACGTTACCTGATTCAGCCATGATGTTAAATCCCCGCGCGGAAAACCTGCTCAAGATACTGATCGAGCGCTACATCAGCGACGGTCAACCGGTCGGTTCGCGTACCTTGGCCAAGGAGCTGGGCAACGAGCTGAGCCCGGCGACCATCCGCAACGTCATGGCTGACCTCGAAGAGCTGGGCCTGATCCGCGCGCCGCACACCTCGGCCGGCCGCATCCCGACGCCGCTCGGTTACCGTGTCTTTGTGGACACCCTGCTCAAGGTGCGCCCGCTGGATGCGAACGAAGTGCGGCGCCTGGAAGGCGGGCTCTCGGCCGCGCCCGATTCCGGGCAACTGATGGAATCCGCCTCCAGCCTGCTTTCCCAGATTACGCGCATGGCCGGTATCGTGATGGTGCCGCGTCAGGAACAGACCGCGGTGCGGCAGATCGAATTCCTGCAACTGTCCGCCAATCGCGTGCTCGCGATTCTGGTAACGCGCGACGGCGGCGTGCACAACCGCGTCATCATTACCGACCGCCAGTACTCGCCCGCCGAACTGGTGGAGGCGGCGAACTTCTTCAATGACGCCTACACCGGCCGCCCGCTGGCCGAGGTCAAACAGGCGCTGCTGGCCGCCATGCAGCAGGACACCGATGCCATGCAGCGCGCCATGCGCACCGCCATGGCCATGGCGCGCCAGATGTTCACGGATCCGGGGGAGAGCGAGCCCGGGCTGGTGGTGAGCGGCGAGTCCAACCTGCTGGAGATGCCGGAACTGGGCGATGCGCGCAAGCTGCGCCTGTTGTTCGATACCTTCAACACCAAGCGTGATCTGCTGCACCTGCTCGACCAGTGCCTGCGCTCCAATGGCGTGCAGATTTTCATCGGCGAGGAGTCCGGTTACCGGGCGCTGGAAGAATGCAGTGTCGTGGCCGCGCCCTATCAGGTGGACGGCCGCATCGTCGGCATGCTGGGCGTGGTTGGACCGACGCGCATGCCCTATGAACATGTGATTTCGATCGTGGATGTGACCGCGCGCTTGCTGGGTGGGGCCTTGAGCGCCGAACGCTCCTGATGCACCGATTGGCTTGAAAATTCCTTATAAGACCCCCATGCCTTCGATCATCCCAGGGCGCGTCGTTGAACATGACTTTATGAAAGGTGCATACAGGTAATGAGCTCATCGAATCCGGCAGTACCCGAAGACCCGAGCCCGGCGACCGCGCCGGTAGTGGAAGCACCTGCCGCTGGTGAGATCGAGGCCCTCAAGGCGGAACTGGCAGCGGCGCAGTCCCAGGCGGCCGAGAACCTCGACAAGTTCCTGCGCGCCAAGGCCGAGACCGAAAATGTACGTCGCCGTGCCGAGACCGACGTGGCCAGCGCCCACAAGTTTGCCATCGAGCGCTTCGCCCTCGAAATGCTCGCCGTCAAGGACAGCCTGGAACGCGCCCGCGACATGCAGGGAAGCATTAGTGCCGCGGGAGGCA
>CAYHES010000286.1:0-3228 GCA_964355495.1 uncultured Acidiferrobacterales bacterium | reverse complement strand
CCCGGAGGGAGAAGGGGGCGAGCCGTGGCGCGCTTGCGCGCACACTCCTTACATTTGAGGAGAGGGGAGCAGGGGCTTCTTTGCGCTGTGTAGATACCTGTGGTTGGAGGGTTAGGGAGAAGGTTCCTATATAATGATGCAAACAATGTGTACGGCGCTGGTCCTGGTGCCGTGGCCAAGGGATTGATGAAACTCTCGACTCTCCGGCAGTACCTCACCTGGAAGCGCCTGCGCCTGATTGGCCTGTCGCTGCTTCTGCTGCTCGCCGGCTTCACCCTGTATCTCGATTTTCGCGTGCGCGATGCCTTCGAGGGGCGGCGCTTCGCGCTGCCGGCGCGCCTGTATGCGCGCCCGTTGGAGCTGTTTCCTGGACTGAAGCTCACGCCGGAGGCGCTCACCCAGGAACTCGCGCGCCTCGGCTACAAGGAACCGCCCGCCGGTGACGAGCCCGGGCGGTTTGCGCGCCACGGCAACTCGTTCGAGATCGTGGCGCGGCCGTTCGTGTTCTGGGATGGCGCACAGCCGGCGCGCCAACTGCGCCTCGACTTTCGCGGCGACAGCCTGAGCGGTGTGCACGACCTGCAAAGCGACCAGCCGGTGACGCTCGCGCGCCTCGACCCGCTCTACATCGGCGGCATCTACCCGGCGCACAACGAGGACCGGCTGCTGGTGCGGCTCGATGAGGTGCCGGAACAGTTGGTGCAGGCACTGATCGCCATCGAGGATCGCAAGTTCTACCAGCACCACGGCATTCATCCGCGTGGCATGGCGCGCGCCGCCGTGGCGCTGGTTAGCGGGCGCGGCGTGCAGGGCGGCAGCACGCTCACCCAGCAACTGGTGAAGAATTTCTTTTTGTCGCCGGCGCGCACGCTGCGGCGCAAGGCGACCGAGATTCTGATGGCGTTGCTGGTCGAGTTGCACTACGACAAGCGCGACATCCTTGAAACCTACCTGAATGAAATCTATCTCGGCCAGGACGGCAACCGCGCGATCCACGGCGTCGGCCTGGCCAGCCGGTTTTACTTCGGCAAGCCGCTCAAGGAACTGACGCTGCCGGAGGCGGCGTTGCTGGTCGGCATGGTCAAGGGGCCGGGCTACTACGACCCGCGCCGCCATCCGGAACGCGCGCGCGAGCGCCGCGACCTGGTGCTCGCCGAAATGGCGAAGCTTGAAATGTTGTTGACGGCGCAACTCGCGGCCGCCCGGTCCGCGCCGCTGGAGGTGATTGAAAAACCCTCCATGGGCACCACGCCGTATCCGGCGTTTCTCGATCTGGTGCGGCGCCAGCTGCGGCGCGATTACCACGAGGACGATTTGCGCTCCGAGGGCCTGCATATTTTCACCACGCTCGACCCGGTGGCGCAAACCAGTGCCGAGCAGGCACTGGCGAAACGCCTGGCGCAGATCGAGCGCGCGCGCAAGGGCGTGACCGGTCTCGAAGGCGCGGTGGTGGTCACCAATGTCCAGAACGGCGAGGTGCAGGCGCTGGTGGGCGGACGCGACGCGCGTTTCGAGGGCTTCAACCGCGCGCTCGATGCACACCGCCCGGTCGGCTCGCTGCTGAAGCCGGTGATCTATCTCAGCGCGCTCATGCAGCCGAAACACTACACGCTGGCGACGCTGCTCGACGACAGTCCGCTGGTGTGGAAAGAGCGCGGCATTCCCGACTGGCAGCCGGAGAACTATGACAAGACCTTCCATGGGCAGGTGCCGCTGCGCCTGGCGCTGGCGCATTCCTATAACGTGGCGAGTGCCCGCCTCGGCCTCGATCTCGGCCTGAACGAGGTACTCGACAACGCCCGTCGCCTCGGCGTGGAACGCGAGTTGCCGCCGTATGCCGCGAGCCTGCTGGGTGCGGTGGAACTGGCGCCGCTCGAGGTCACGCAGATGTACCAGACGCTCGCGAGCGGCGGTTTTCGCACGCCGCTGCGCGCCATCCGCGAGGTGGTCACCGCCGGCGGTCAACCGGTGCAGCGCTATGCGCTGGCGGTCGAGCAGGCGTTTGAGGCGGCGCCGGTGTATCTGCTCACGTCGGCGTTGCAGGATGTGGTGAGCGAGGGCACGGCGGCCGGGCTCAGGGAATTCCTGCCGCCATCCCTGAAACTCGCCGGCAAGACCGGCACCACCGACGAACTGCGCGATTCCTGGTTCGCGGGTTTCAGCGGTGACCGCCTGGCGGTGGTGTGGGTGGGCTACGACGACAACCGGCCGGCCGGACTCACCGGCGCGGCTGGCGCCCTGCCGGTGTGGGGCGAGCTGATGCGCAAGCTCGACCCCGAACCGCTCGCGCCGCCGCTGCCTGAGGACGTCGAACGCGTGTGGATCGATCCGGCCAGCGGCCTGCGCGCCGACCGCGACTGCGCGGGGGCGATCGAATTGCCGTTTCTGCGCGGCTCGGCGCCGGAGGAGTCCGCGCCCTGCGCGTCCTCGCCGGTGAAGAAACTCAAGGGCTGGTTCCGGCGGTTGTTCGAGTGATTTGGTAAGATTGGTTCAGCCACTGAGGAACGCAGATTAAGAAAACATCCGCAAAGACGCAAAGGACGCAAAGAAATACCTTGTTTATAGCTTCATTTCCCTTAGCGTCCTTTGCGTCTTTGCGGCGGGTTTTTAACTCAAAGCCGTGATGCACTTCCATCTGCATTCATCCTTGGCCAGATATTATGACAAGACGAACGAAGTAGGGCTTCATTGAAATCCTATGTCTAAATTATCCATCCACATCGCGTCGTTCGTGCTCCTGCTGTTGCTCTCGGCCTGCGCGGCGCTGCGTCCCGGGGCGATGCCGGTCTCGGAAAATCCGGCCGTGCTCACGCTGGTGGAACAGGCGCGTGCCGAAACGGTGGAAAACAAACTGCAAAGCGCGGTGGCGACCATCGAGCGCGCGCAACGCCTCGAACCGCGCAATCCATGGCTGTGGCAGGAACTCGCACGCCTGCACCTGGCGCAAGGCGACCACGCCCAGGCGGAGAGTCTCGCGGCGCGCTCCAATACCTGGGCCGGCAGCGACCGGGCGCTGCGCGCCGCCAACTGGCGGTTGATCGGCGCCGCGCGCGCCGCGCGCGGCGATGCGGCCGGCGCACAGGCCGCCGCGGCGCGTGCCGCGGAGCTGGAACGCTAGTAACTCACAGAGGTAAGCCCCGCCTCTGCCAAGGGGACTCATCCATGTTTGACCTATGCGGCGGTCGAGTTCAGGTAAATCCGTCTCAATGTGACATTCCCTCCCCTTCA
>CAYHES010000285.1:0-3232 GCA_964355495.1 uncultured Acidiferrobacterales bacterium | reverse complement strand
TAATAACACAGTAGAATTAATAAAACCGCGTCGCAACCGGCGGCTTGCGATCTAGCGAATGCAGGTGCCATCATGGGGCACACGCCTCCCCGAAAGCCTGGGGACAACAGCGACTCGGCCGATCGTGATCGCGCCGGAAGGCATTGGACTGAATGACTCTGGTTGAACTGCGGTACATCGTGGCACTGGCGCGCGAACATCATTTCGGCCGCGCCGCCGAGGCCTGCTTCGTCAGCCAGCCGACCCTGAGCGTGGCGGTGAAGAAGCTTGAGGAGGAACTGGGCGTGGCCCTGTTCGAGCGCGGCAAGACCGAGGTCGCGGTCACGCCGGTCGGCGAGCGCATCGTCGAGCAGGCGCGGCGTGTGCTCGACGAACTGGAGGGTGTGAAGCGCATCGCCCAGCAGGCGCAGGACCCGCTCGCCGGCCCGCTGCGCATCGGCGCGATCTACACCATCGGACCCTATTTGTTCCCGCGCCTGGTGCCGCTGCTGCATGCCAGCGCGCCGCGCATGCCGCTGATCATCGAAGAGAATTACACCGCGCGCCTGCGCGAGCGGCTGGTGCAGGGCGAACTCGATGCCGTGCTGGTCTGTCTGCCGTTCGAGGAACCGGGCGTGGTCACGCTGCCGCTCTACGACGAGCCGTTCATGGTGATGGTGCAGGCCAAACATGCATGGGCCAAACGCAAGACCATCGCCACCGACGACCTCTCGACCGAAACCGTGCTGCTGCTCGGCGCCGGCCATTGCTTTCGTGATCAGGTAGTCGCCGCCTGCCCGAGTTGCGTCGGCCCGCCCGCCGCCGAGGGCGGTTTGCAGAAAGCGGTGGAAGGCAGTTCGATCGAGACCATCCGCCACATGGTGGCCTCGGGCATGGGCGTCACCGTGCTGCCATGCACCGCCGCTTCCGCTACCGGACACTACGCCTCGACGCTCACCGCGATTCGCCCATTCGTAAATCCGCCGCAACGGCGCGTGGCGCTCGCTTGGCGCGTGAGCTTCCCGCGCCCGCAGGCGATCGAGGCACTGCGCCAGGCGATCCGCGCCTGCGCGCTCGATTGCGTGACTTACCTCGGCGGCCCGACTGCCTGATCGTAAACCGCACGGCCGGTTTGGTTTGATTATCGGTCGGGTAGCCGGTATTCGGCCAATTTAAGGACGTTCAGGCAATGGAAACCGTGATACGTCCCGGAAGTGTCTTTTGGCGTGTCCCGGCTCACCTGCCGCGCTTAGACGAACACCGCGGGCGATACCCCAAAGCGCTTCGCAAGCCGCTTGATCTGCCGCGCATTCAGTTCGCGCCTGCCGGCCAACACCTCGGAGACTACCCCTTGGCTGCCAATCTCCGGCAGGTCGGACTGCCGCAGGTCGTGCTGCTGCATCAAAAACTTGAGTACCGCGGCCGGCTTGGCCTCGGGAATCCGGACATGTTCCGCCTCGTATTTTTCAACAAAGACTCCGAGCGCATCAGCCAGCTCCGCAAACGGGTGTTTCTCGTCCTCTCCAATCTCGTCGAGGATCGCATCCAGCATCTCGGTTGCACGGGCGTAGTCTTTCTTCGTGCGCAGCGTGCCGAGCGGCACCACGGCCCGCAGCCGACGGTATTCCCGTGCCACTTCCTTCATCTGGTAAGCTGCCATGATTACTCCTTCCACCGGTCACGATCGTACTCGGCATGCGTCAGCACATGCCGGATGTAAACCTTCCCACGGTTGTAGTGGATCGCGGCGATCAACCGGTACTTGTTACCGCCGATATCGAGAACTGTAAACTTCCCGGTTTTGTCCGCCGATCCAAACACACGCTTGAGTTCGGCAAAAGAGCCGAAATCCGTCTTGGCCATGATGGCGTACCAGATGGCCAGCGGCTCCGCCGCATCCCTGTGCCGGGTTGCGAAATCCCGCAGTCGTTTTCTTGTTATAACATGCACGGTCCGAGTGTATATCTCATTATGAGATATAGCAAGCTAGCATCTATTCACAGAGCAATGGTGTCTGCCCCCGGCCAACTGTTTCATAAGATTGTGGGTGGGCATCGCCCACCAGCGGTCGTCTAACGACGCCCCGCACGGTGGGCGAAGCCACCCTGCGAAATCCTCGGATATTTGGGTTCAGAATAAGAACTACTCGCTCCCTCGACAACTGAGCTTCAAGTTTTTACTCTGACCCCAAATATTGTGCGGCCATTCTAAGCCGATGAGGTGTGTGCCGTCATGCATCCGTTTACGCCAGAGAAAAGCGGCGCAGGTCCAGAATCCTGCTTCCTGCCTTGCGCGCTAGACCCCTTCAGGGATTGTGGTTCTGGCCCCAATAGCCACCCCCTATCACCCCCATGGCGACATTCAATTAGATCGGTGTCGCACGTCTCCCTAATCTGTCTTCCATGCCGTCACGCATGGCAAACGTTCATCAACTGGAGACAGAACCATGGCAACAGACAAACCGCAGTGTCCGTTTATGACCACCGCCGCCGGCGTGCCGGTGGCCGACAACCAGAACTCGCTCACCGCCGGTCCGCGTGGCCCGGTGCTGGCCGATTATCAATTGATGGAGAAGATGGCGCACTTCAACCGCGAGCGGGTGCCGGAGCGGGTGGTGCACGCCAAGGGCGCGGGCGCCTACGGCAGCTTCAGGGTGACCGGCGACATCTCCAGGTACACCCGTGCCAGGCTGTTCGAAAAGATCGGCAAGGAGACGCCGGTGTTCCTGCGTTTCTCGACCGTGGCCGGCGAACTCGGCAGTGCCGACACCGCGCGCGACCCACGCGGCTTCGCGCTCAAGTTCTACACCGAGGAAGGCAACTGGGACATGGTCGGCAACAACACCCCGGTGTTCTTCATCCGCGACCCGCTCAAGTTCTCCGACTTCATTCACAGCCAGAAGCGCCTGCCGGACACCGGCATGCGCGACGCCACCATGCAGTGGGATTTCTGGTCGCTGTCGCCGGAGTCGCTGCACCAGGTGACGTGGCTGTTCGGTGACCGCGGCATCCCCGCAACCTATCGCAACATGAACGGCTACTCGAGCCACACCTATTCACTGTGGAACGCCAAGGGCGAGCGCTTCTGGGTGAAGTGGCACTTCAAGACCCTGCAGGGTATCAAGAACCTCACCGCCGCCGAGGCCACCAGGCTGGCCGGCGAGGACCCGGACATTCACCGGCGCGATTTGCATGCCGCGATCGAGAAGGGCGACTACCCGAAGTGGCGGGTGATGGTGCAGGTGATGCCGGAG
>CAYHES010000284.1:0-3249 GCA_964355495.1 uncultured Acidiferrobacterales bacterium | reverse complement strand
TACCAGCCGAACAGCTTCGGCGGGCCGGTCGAGGATCCGAGCGTGAAGGAGCCACCACTGCGCATCAGCGGCAACGCCGATCGCTACGACCACTGGGTCGGCAACGCCGACTACTGGACGCAACCCGGCAACCTCTACCGGCTCATGACCGCCGAGGAGAAGGCGCGCTTGATCGGCAACCTGGTCGGCGCCATGCAGGGCGTGCCGCGCAACATCCAGCTACGCCAGGTGCGCCACTTCTATAAGGCCGACCCGGCCTACGGCGAGGGCGTGGCCAAGGGCCTCGGGATCGACGTGAAAGACGTGAAGGCGGCGTAAGGAACGGGCGCGCGGGCAACCCCCGCGCGCTTTTTCTTCACAGGAGACGACAGACATGAGAACCGAATCAAGAGTATTTCCGAACGCCCCGGCCACGGAGGCCGGCCAGCAACGTTGGCAACAGGTGCTCACCTTCGGCTGCCTGCCGGATGACGGCGGCGTGGCACAGCACCGGCTGGCGGCATCACCGTCGGTGCCGGCGTTCGACATCCTTCCCTGACCGCGATGCGTATTGCAGCCGTGAAGGCTCAGGCGCACATCGATGCCATGCCGGATGGCCGCGATGCGGCTCTATGGTTCCGCCGCCTGACGGTGGCGGGCACGGCATTTTTTCTCGTCACTGGAATGGCACAGGTATCTACACAATTCATCCTATTGCGATTTTGAAGGCACCGCCGCTCCCGTGCCGGAACGTAGGGTGCGCTCTGCGCACCGAGCCGTGGATCATCGACGCTTACGCGTGGGAGCGGCCTCCTGGCCGCGATTAATTTCATTCGCGACCGGAGGTCGCTCCTACAAGAAGGGGTAGCGCGTTCACCCCAACCTGGTTTGTGTAGATACCTATGCCCGGAGGGAGAAGGGACTCAATTGATACTTCGGTGCGCACTATTTACCGGTCTCCTCGGTAATCAGCGGTTCCCTTGGTTCGTCAGGAACACGACGACTGGCTCCGGACCGGCGGACCGCGGCGCGTC
Organism: uncultured Acidiferrobacterales bacterium; assembly: GCA_964355495.1. Classification (GTDB taxonomy): domain Bacteria; phylum Pseudomonadota; class Gammaproteobacteria; order Acidiferrobacterales; family UBA6901; genus UBA6901. Next base: position 2,236 of record CAYHES010000284.1, on the reverse strand, counting down.
CGGCGGCGCGTGCGTATTCTGTCTCCAGGCCGTGACATAGGCGCGCGGCCGGACGATGCAAGTCCTGCGTCGCGTGGCCCGCGCGTTCGGCACCATCGGGCTTGCTCTCGGCGGGGCATACCCGCACCCGCGCGTGCGCCGGATGATCCGGGCGTGAGCGGTTCGCGCCGATAGCCACCGGCTATCAAGGCCATGGTGACAATCCATTGGCCGTGGCGCGCGGGAGGCGCGATATTCAACGCACACCGGATGAGCCGGTGCTGACCAACCTGAACCTGAATTGGAGACAACCGCAATGCAACTGAAAGGCAGCAAAACCGAAGAGAGTCTGAAGTACGCATTCGCCGGTGAATCGCAGGCCAATCGCCGTTACCTGTACTTCGCCAACAAGGCCGATGTCGAGGGCTACAACGACGTGTCCGCCGTGTTCCGCTCGACGGCGGAAGGCGAGACCGGCCACGCGCACGGCCACCTCGAGTACCTGGAGCAGTGCGGCGATCCGGCCACCGGCCTGCCGATCGGCGCCACCGCCGACAACCTGAAGGCGTCGATCGCCGGCGAGACCCACGAGTACACCGACATGTACCCGGGCATGGCCAAGTCCGCGCGCGACGAGGGGTTCGCGGAGATCGCCGACTGGTTCGAGACCCTGGCCAAGGCCGAGCGCTCGCACGCCAATCGTTTCCAGAAGGCGCTGGATACACTCGGTAAGTAACGTCAATATAAACAGGGGCCGGGCGACCGGTCCCTGAATTTGATCAATGAGAGGAACGAACATGCAATATCTTACCCGTGACAATCTGATGGGCCTCGAACAGTACGTGGCCGTACGGCCGACGTTCCGCGCCGAGGTGATGGCGCACAAGCGCGACCGCCAGGTGGCGATCGGGCCGTACGCGACGCTGTACTTCGAGGACCGCCTGACCATGCAGTACCAGGTGCAGGAAATGCTGCGCATCGAGCGCGTGTTCGAGGCCGAGGGTATCGAGGACGAGCTGGCCGCCTACAACCCGCTGATTCCCGATGGCACGAACTGGAAGGCGACCTTCATGGTCGAGATCGGCGACATCGATGAACGGCGCGTGGCGTTGATGCAGATGGTCGGCATTGAACATCGTGTCTGGGTGCAGGTCGCCGGACAGGAGCGCGTCTACGCGATCGCCGACGAAGACCTGGAGCGCGCCACCGAGGACAAGACCTCGTCCGTGCACTTCCTGTGCTTCGAGCTGACGCCGGCCATGGCCGCGGCCGTGAAACAGGGTGCGGCCATCGGCATGGGCATCGAACACGAGGTCTATACCCACAGCGTCGGCGCCGTGCCGGAAAACGTGCGCCGCGCGCTGGCCGGCGACCTTGGCTGAGGCCGGGGCAACCGCGATGGCGGTTTCCAGGCTTCCGCGACGCGGCACGCTGGTGTTGCTGCGTCACGCGCAAAGTGTGTGGAACGTGGAGAACCGTTTCTCCGGCTGGGCGGACGTGGGCCTGAGCGCGCGCGGTGTCGAGGAAGCACGCCTTGCCGGCGCGCTGCTGCGCCGGCAAGGTTTGGTGTTCGACATCGCCCTGGGCTGAACGGGCATCGAAAGATTTCATCAACCTGGCAACAAAGGAGCTCAGCATGGACATCAATATCGGAATCAACGAGAAGGACCGCGCCGCCATCGCCGAGGGTCTGTCGCGCCTGCTCGCCGACAGCTACACGCTCTACCTCAAGACGCACAATTTCCACTGGAACGTCACCGGGCCGATGTTCAACACGCTGCATCTCATGTTCGAGACGCAGTACACCGAGCTGGCGTTGGCGGTGGACCTGATCGCCGAACGCATCCGTGCGCTCGGTTACCCGGCACCGGGCAGCTATGCCGAGTTCGCGCGCCTGAGTTCGATCAAGGACGCGCAGGGCGTGCCGAAGGCGGAGGACATGATCCGCGAGCTGGTCGCGGGTCAGGAGGCGGTGGTGCGCACCGCGCGCGCGGTCTTTCCCGCGGTCGAAGGCGCCAGCGACGAACCGAGCGCCGACCTGCTCACGCAGCGCATGCAGGTGCACGAAAAGAACGCCTGGATGCTGCGCAGTCTGCTCGAGCGCTGAGCCCGCATCACCTCGCCCGGCAAGTCGTCGCCAGGAGATGGTCGGTCACGGCAGCGCGCGGTCGCGCAAGCGGGCTTTTTTTCGCCAGTGTAGTACTTCACAATTGACGGAACATCGCTTGTTCGAGATGGCCGGAAAACTGCTCCTGCG
>CAYHES010000283.1:0-3284 GCA_964355495.1 uncultured Acidiferrobacterales bacterium | reverse complement strand
ACGATGCGGTGCGGGATGCCGATCAGGTCCATGTCGGCGAAGATCACGCCCGGACGCTCGTCGCGGTCTGTTGGTTACGCGGCAACGTCAATGAATTCAACCGATGAGGATGGTTCGGGAACGTGCCGGCCTTCTTCGCGAAGCCCCTCGATATGAAATTCGATGGCGTCTTGAATAAGCCTTATGACTTCTTCCCGTGATTCACCGGCGGCAACGCAGCCTGGCAGGTCGGGTACATAGGCACCGTAACCCTCCGGACCTTTTTCGATGATAACGGCGTAGCGCATAGGCAACTCCTATTTCAATCCCGCGTGTTTGAGTATCGCGCTCAGCGTCCCAGGAGGCATGTTGCTGCTCGGTTTGCCGGCCACGGTTACCGTGCCGGGTTTTGGGGGGTGCCGATATTGGTGATGGCTGCCCTTCATCCGTACCTGGTTCCAGCCGTCCTCTTTTGTCGTCATGCCGGCGAAAGCCGGCATCCAGAAAACTCTTTGAAACCGCTGGATTCCGGCTTTCGCCGGAATGACGAAAAGGGCGATGGTGTACTTGCTCAGTGCTTCCTCAGGTACATTGAACTGCTACTGCCGAAGTGTCCGGGCGGAGTGATTCAGCAACGCACCACTCGCCCGATTTCGTTGGCAAGGTCATCCAGTGCGATCTCGCGCGCGGCGGTGTCGCGCCGGCCCTTGTACTCGGCCACGCCCTTGGCCAGACCCTTGTCACCGATTACGATGCGGTGCGGGATGCCGATCAGGTCCATGTCGGCGAAGATCACGCCTGGGCGTTCGTCGCGGTCGTCGAGCAGCACGTCGTAGCCGGCGTGTACCAGTTCGCCGTAGAGCTTATCGACGGTTTCGCGCACCTTGTCCGACTTGCGGTAGCCGATCGGCACCAGCGCGATGTGGAACGGGGCAATGGCGTCCGGCCAGATGATGCCGTTGTGGTCGTGGTTCTGCTCGATGGCGGCGGCCACCACGCGCGACACGCCGATGCCGTAGCAACCCATGGGCATCACGACGGCATTGCCGGCCTCGTCCAGCACCGTGGCCTGCATGGCCTCGCTGTAGCGGGTGCCGAGCTGGAAGATGTGCCCGACCTCGATGCCGCGCGTGAGCGTGAGCCGGCCCTGGCATTTCTTGTCCTGCGAGTTCGGGCAGGGGTCGCCGTCCAGCACGTTGCGAATGTCGGCCACGATCGGCTCGGGCAGGTCGCGCGTCCAGTTCACATTCATAAGGTGCTTGCCGTTCAGGTTCGCGCCGCACACAAAATCGCTCAGGCGCGCGGCCGATTCGTCGGCGATCACGGTGATCTTGAGGCCCACCGGCCCGATCGAACCCGGTTCGCAGCCGGCGGCGAGTTCAACTTCGCCGGGCGTGACGAACATCAGCGGCTTGGCGACTTGCGGCAGCTTCTCGGCCTTGATGACGTTCAGCTCGTGATCGCCGCGCAGCACCAGCGCAATCACGCCGCCGGTGCCTTTCACCAGCAGGGTCTTGAGCGTCTGCTGCGGATTGACCTTGAGGAAACGGCTGACGTCTTCAATGGAGTGCTGGCCGGGGGTATCCACGGTTTGCATCGGTTTCGTGCCGGCGGCGCGTTTGCCCACCGGCGGCAATGCCTGGGCGAGCTCGATGTTGGCGGCGTAGGCGCATTGGTCGCAGATCGCGATGCTGTCTTCGCCGGAGTCGGCCAGCACATGGAACTCGTGCGAGGCGTTGCCGCCGATGCTGCCGGTATCGGCCGCCACCGGGCGGAATTCGAGGCCGACGCGCTTGAAGATGCGCGTGTAGGTGGCGTGCATGACGTCATACGTCTCGCGCAGCGACGCTTCGTCGGCGTGAAAGGAGTAGGCGTCCTTCATCAGGAATTCGCGCGCGCGCATCACGCCGAAGCGCGGGCGGATTTCGTCGCGGAACTTCATCTGGATCTGGTAGAAGTTGGCCGGCAACTGGCGATAGCTCTTGATCTCGCGCCGCATGAGATCGGTGATGACCTCCTCGTGCGTCGGGCCGATGCAGAACTCGCGTTGGTGGCGGTCCTTGAGGCGCAGCAGCTCCGGGCCGTATTTCTCCCAGCGGCCGGATTCCTGCCACAGCTCGGCCGGCTGCACCGCCGGCATGAGCACTTCCTGCGCGCCGGCGTGGTTCATCTCTTCGCGCACAATGCCTTCCACCTTGCGTAGCACGCGCAGGCCGAGCGGCAGCCAACTGTATACGCCGGCGGCCAGCTTGCGGATCATGCCGGCGCGCAGCATGAGCTGGTGGCTGATGGTTTCGGCCTCGGCCGGGGTTTCGCGAACGGTGGACAACAGGAAGCGGGAGACGCGCATGGGAACCTCGTTATCGTTTGCGCGTAGTATACCCGCTGTCCGTGCAAGGCGTAAGAAACGGTCCGGGCGAAGGCGGGCTAGTGTAGTGTTGCGTTCTGTTTGGTACTTATAACTTCCCGGTAACTTCCCGGAGCCCCCTGTAGGTCGGGCTTTAGCCCGACATGTCGGCCTGAAGGCCGACCTACATGACGAACAAGCAATGTTCCTTCAAGAGTGCAACACTACACTAGTTCGTAGGGTGCGCTGGCGCACCGTTAGGCTTCGATTCGCCGCGGGATGGTGCGCAAGCGCACCCTACATCGTTTCAGTATCATCGGACCTACTTCGCCGGCAGGTTCAGCGCCTCGCGCGCGATGCCGTCCAGCAGCGCCTCGACTTCCTTGAGCGCCGCCTTGGAGGCGGCGCTGTCATCCGCGCGCTGCGGGCGGCGATAGGCGAGATAGACCTTCTTTGGTTCGGCCACTGTGGTGTAGAGGGCGATGGTATAAGGGCAGAACAGGATGTTGTGCGGGTCGGCCTCCATGGTCTTGCGCGAGATCACCGCGCTGCAGAACGAAAACGTCTGGCCCTGGTCGTCGCCGAAGATTTTCTTCGTGGTGCCGAGGTCCTTGCCGGTGCGGTCGAGCATCTTGGCGACGTGCGAGTTGTGGTCGATCACCAGGCCGCGGCCGGTGATGGCATTGACGAGGTCATCGCGCGCGTTTTCATATTTGGCTTCCACCGCGTAACGCACCACCGGGGCGGTATCCGCGGCGCCGGCCAGCGCTGTGCAGGGGGCGAGCAGGGTAAGGACGGAAAACGTGAGGAGGGTGCGCATGGTCATGGTTTTTTATCCCTGCGGTGAGTGGGTAGAAGCCGCGCCGGAAAGAAACCGTGGCACAGCGCGCCCCGGATGATACCGCTAGTTGCGTTGCACCTGTAGCAGGATGAAGAAAAACTGCTCGTCACACCGGCG
>CAYHES010000282.1:0-3299 GCA_964355495.1 uncultured Acidiferrobacterales bacterium | reverse complement strand
CACCTGACCGAACGCTTCTATCGCATCGACACCGCACGTTCGCGCGATACCGGCGGTACTGGCTTGGGTCTGTCCATCGTCAAGCACATCCTGCTGCGCCACGACGCGCATCTCGTCGTCGAGAGTGAACTCGGCCAAGGCAGCACCTTCCGTTGTGTTTTCCCGGCGGCACGCGCGGTCAGCAGCATATCCGCCACCGCGACCGGCAAACCTTAACCGTGTATCGCCGCGGAGCGCTGCGCTTTGTCACGATTTGTTCATTTACCTGACATCAGGATGAAATCCGGATTGACGATAATGCAATGCACTTCGCTTTGCCTGCCCTGTCCGATAACGGTGCATGCATTCAGTTGGTTTTTGAAGCACCGGCTTCACAGCGAAATCGTTTAACGCAACCTGTCGTACACGAATGGATTCGGCTCTCCCTGCGGAGGGCCTTTTTTCTGGTAATCACTTCGACCCCAGCCAACCTGTCCGGGCCATGCACAGCACACAACAGCCACCGACGCCTGATGTTCATTGTTGCGCAGGCACCCTGCTGCGCGAGGTTGCGCCGATTTCCCCGGAAACACGCGTGATGGAGGCGCTCGATCTCTTTACCGCCAATCCCGAGCTCATCGCCATCCCTGTCGTGCAGGATGGCGTTCCGGTCGGTCTCGTCAACCGCAATCACTTGATCGAACGCTTCGCCCGTCCCTACACGCGTGAACTGTTCGGGCGCAAACCGGTATCAGCGTTCATGGACACCAAACCACTCATCGTCGACGCGCACACCGACCTCGATGACCTGAGCCGCACGATCATCGAGTCGGACATGCACTACATGTATGACGGTTTTATAATCCTGCGCGACGGGCGCTATGCCGGCATGGGCACCGGCCACGACCTGATGCGCGGGATTACCGCGCGCAAGCAGGAGAGCCTCTACCGGCTGGCCCATTACGATGCCCTCACCGGCCTGCCCAATCGCCTGCTGTTCTTCGACCGCCTGCAGCAGGCACTGTCGCAAGCAGCCAGACACGGCACCCTGCTGGGTGTCATGCTGCTGGATCTCGACCGCTTCAAGGCGATCAACGACAGCTTCGGGCACACCGCGGGCGATGCGCTGTTGCAGGCCGTGGGCCGCCGTATCGGCGAGTGTATACGCGACGGCGACACCGTGGCGCGTCTGGGCGGGGATGAATTCACATTATTGCTGCAGGATATCCGCCAGACTCAGCATGCAGCGCTCGTCGCCCAGAAGATTATTGAAGCCCTGCAACAACCTTTTCTCCTCAATGGCTATGAGGTAACCGTCAACACCAGCATCGGCATCGCGCTCTACCCGCTCTGCCGGGATGCCGAAACCCTGCTCAAGCACGCCGATACCGCCATGTACAAGGCCAAGGAGGAGGGTGGCAACGGCTACCGCTTCTACACCGATGCGATGAGCAGCGCCGATACGCGGCGTCTGTCACTGGAAGCACAATTGCGCAAGGCGATCGAACGCGATGAACTCGTTCTGCACTACCAGCCTCAGGTCGACCTCGTCAGTGGCCGCTTGCTCGGCGCCGAGGCACTGCTGCGCTGGCAACATCCCGAACATGGCCTGATTCCGCCGGGTGAGTTCATCCCGCTGGCCGAGGAGACCGGACTCATCGTCCCGATCGGGGAATGGGTTTTGCGCGCCGCCTGCGCGCAAAACCGCGCCTGGCAGAATGCCGGGCTGGCGCCACTGCGCGTGGCCGTGAATGTTTCCGGGCGCCAGTTCCGGCACCTGGATCTGCTCGAAACCATCTACAAGACCCTGGAGGACACTGGCCTCGACTCACGCTATCTGGAAATCGAACTCACCGAAGGCGTCCTGATGCAGGATACCGTGGTGGCGCTCCAGACACTGCATGCCCTGAGCGCAATGGGCGTTCTGATTTCGATCGATGATTTCGGCACCGGCTATTCATCGCTCAGTTACCTCAAGCGTTTTCCAATCGACATGCTGAAGATTGATCGCTCGTTCGTGCAGGACATCGCCACCGACCCGGACGATACCGCCATCGTGCAGGCCATCATCGCCATGTCGCATGGTCTCGGCATCAAGACAATCGCCGAGGGCGTGGAGACCCGCGAGCAACTCGACTTCCTGCGCCGCCACCAGTGCGATGCCGTGCAGGGCTATTGCCTGAGCCGGCCGCTCCCGGCCGAGGCCTTCACCCAGTTCCTGCGGGACATGCCGCAGGCGCTGCTGCTGGACTGCGCGTGAGGCCCGCGTTTCGTCGAGCACGACGCCGACGCTATCACAAATCATTCATCCATCTGTTACCGATTTGAAACTTGCGCCGCCCAGACTGCATGCCTCCCGAACCATACCCCATGGAGGACTCACATGATTGCGAAACACCCGATCCGCATTGCGACGCTCGCCTTGGCCGCCGCGGTGCTCAGCCCGCTGGCCGTCCTGGCGGACGACGACATGGACTTCGGCAGCTTTGTCGAAAAACATCTCAGGTCCAGGTCCGAAAAGCTGTTCGGCGTCGAAAAGCCGCTCACGGCTTCGGCCCCGGCCACCAGCGGCGCGTATCGCACACCATCACAACCTGCATACGACCAGGTGCTGGTCGCAGACGGCCTCAAGGTCCAGTACCTGACGCGTGAGGCCGCCAGCAACTCGGACATGATGTTCCTGTGGCCGAACGGCGAGTACCCGACGCATCTGATCGTGGCCATCGAAGAGTTCAGCCCGAAGGCCATTGGCACGCTGCCGAGCGGTATCACCAAGATGACCCCGTCGCTGCAGCGCGTGGACCTCAAGACCGGCAAGGCCGAGACCATCCTGCGTGGTCTGTCCGGAGCGGACGGTGTGCGTCTCACGCCGTGGGGCACAGTGCTGGTGACCGAAGAGGCGGATGACGGCGGCGCCTACGAGGTCATCGATCCGCTCAACGTCAGCAACCACACGGTGGTGAGCCGCGCGGCCGGCAACATCGTGGATGCAAACGGCTATCCTTCGACCAAGGTGGTGAAACGCTCCGCCCTGCCGACGCTGGCCTGGGAAGGCATCGGCGTGCTGCCGAGCGGCGTGGTCTATGCGGGCGACGAAGAACGTCCCGGCAGCGGCGGCTTCAACGCCGACGGCGGCGCGATGTTCAAGTTTATTCCGCAGAGCCCACGCACGGTGACCGGTCCGATCGCAAACCTGAACGAGTCGCCGCTCGCCGCCGGCTGGGTGTTTGCCATGCAGGTATCCTGCGTGAACAACAACCAGCAGGTCGGTCAGGGTTGTGAGGTCGGCAACGCCGCGTGGGTACCGGTAAACGCCGCCA
>CAYHES010000281.1:0-3301 GCA_964355495.1 uncultured Acidiferrobacterales bacterium | reverse complement strand
GACGTCGCCGGAATTACCCGAGCCGCCTTGGCCAAAAACCATCAGGTCATCATTTTCACCATGGCCGAGGGCACCAGGCTGCTGGAAAACCAGGCCCTGGTGTCGCTGGCCGGGCTTGAGGGTGTGTCGCTGAGTGTGTGCGATCACAGCACCAAGATGTGTGGCGTCAATGCCGAGGGCCTGCCGCCGAAGATCGTCTGTGGCAGCCAGTTGCACAACGCCATGATGAATCACAACGCCGACCGGGTGATCGTCCTGTAGCCGGCGCCCGCCGGTCGCGCGTGCGGACCGGAGAGAAGGATTGAGTCGTGAAGATACTTTATCTATTAAATGACGGACCGAACGCATCATCCAGTGAATGGATCGAGGCGCTGGCCGGAGATCACCAGATAGAGGTGATCGACCTCGGGAAAAGGGAAATTCCGTATGACGCGCTCGTGGACAAAATCTTTGCGAGCGACAAGGTCATTTCCTGGTGAGGCGTGATGCCGATGGATGGACGACAGCGTGCGGAGGCGAGCGGGGAGTGAACGGAACGGCACCCATTACCTTGCAGGATTCGCTTTCCCGGCCGCGCTGGACGTCCGGGGTGGCGATCGTCCCCTTGGCGCACGTCGCGGTCATGCTCCTGTCGCTGGCGGCGTTCCTTACGCTGTTTGTCTTGCGCGCGCAGGATGACAACCGGCTGACAAGCTGGCAGTGGGTATTCAGCGACGCCGATGTATTCAGGCTCACGCCCATCCTGGTGGTCGGGCTGTTGCTGGCCGCGGCGCTGGCAAGAGTTCCATTTCCCGGGCGCCGCCCCGCGAGCGTGCTGTTTGTTTTGTCCTTCGCCGCGGGCGCGCTGTCGTGGGCCGAGCCCGAAGTCATCGTGGATACCGCCAGGTATTTCACCCAGGCCAAGCATGTCGAACTCTACGGCGTCGGCTATTTCCTCACGCAATGGGGCGGGCAAATTGGCGCGTGGACGGATCTGCCGCTGGTGCCTTTGCTTTATGGCCTGATCTTCAGCCTGCTGGGAGAGGACCGGATTTTTATCCAGGTTTTTAACACGCTGCTGTTCTCGGGCAGCGTGGTGCTGACCTACCTCATCGGCAAAACGCTGTGGGATGCGACCGTCGGGCTTTACGCCGGGGCGCTGCTGCTCGGCATGCCCTACCTGCTCGCGCAGGTGCCGCTCATGCTGGTGGATGTACCCACGATGTTTTTTCTCACCCTGGCGGTCTTTATGACGATCCAGGCCCTGGAGCACGGCGGGACCAGGATCATGGCGCTGGCGGCCGTGGCGGTGGCGCTCGCCTTCTGGACCAAGTATTCCACCTGGCTGATGCTGAGTGTGCTGCCGGTTGTTTTTCTCGCGCGCCATTGGAACGGGCCGCGCTCCGTGTGGCGGCGCGCCGGCGCGCTGGCCGCGGCGTCCGGGATCCTGATCGGAATCGTGGCGTTCCCGAACCTGGACGTCATCCTGGGGCAGCTTGAACTGCTGCAAGACTATCAGGCGCCCGGTCTCAGGCGCTGGGAAGAGAGCTTCACCTCGACCTTCCTGTTTCAAATTCATCCGTTTATTACCGGCGCGGCGCTGTTTTCCGCCTACGCCGCTTTCAGGCAGCGGGATGCCCGCTACGCCATTGTTCTGTGGCTGCCGTTGCTGCTGGTGCTGCTGGAGATCAAGCGTATCCGTTACCTGCTGCCGGTATTCCCGATGCTGGCGCTGATGGCCTCCTATGGGCTGCGCGAGATCCGCGACGGGCAAGTCAGGAAGGTTGTCGTCCTGTGCATCGTGGCCTCGTCCGTCGTGCTCATGGTTTTCGGCTTCCTGCCGTTTGCGCAGAATGCGAGCGCCGCGAACCTGAAGCAGGCCGGTGAGTATCTCGATTCGCTGCAGGTGGACAGGGTGGAGGTCATCGCCCTGCCGCAGCTCCATGCCCTCGTCAACCCGGCCGTCTCGGTGCCGATACTGGATCTGTTCACTTCCAAGCGCTTAGTCATTCGCCACGATGCGGTGGCCGCGCCTGCCGCGGAGGCGCTTCGTGAATCGTCTTTGCGGTTTACCTGGGAGCACCGGAGCCCGGCGTACTATGCGGCCGGGATGGATGCTACGGGGGATAGCGCCGTGGTGGTGATCGCCAGCGATCCCGCCCAACCCCTGCCGGCTTCCGTCGGACAGCGGCTGCAGGGTTATGGTCTGTCCCGGGAGTTCATCGCTTCGGAAAATGTTTTTGGTTATCGAACCTTCGTGCAGGTGTACTTGCCGGCGCCGAAGGCGCCGCAAGTATAAATATTCACAATTCAGGAGACAGCTGATGGAAAGCGTTCCGAAACGAAATCAGGTGTGGGCCTTCGTCATCATCGGTTTTTTGACGTTGCTGACCTTAGTGACCTACTCGATCCACGAGTACTACATTTATCTCGCCGCCTATCTGTGGTTCGGTTTCGTCTATGGCATGTGTCTGCAGTACGGCCGGTTCTGCTTCTCCTCGGCGTTCCGCGACCTGTTCGCCGTGGGCGTGCCGCGCATGGCGGTGGGCATCATGATCGCCATGGTGCTGTTCGGCACGGTGTCGGCCTTCGTCACCGCCACCGGCAACAGCACCTTCCATCCCGCACCCTACGGGATCCACTCGGTGATCGCCGGCTTCATCTTCGGGGTGGGCATGGTGCTCACCGGCGGCTGCGCCTCGGGTTCGCTGTACAAGAGCGGCGAGGGCAACTCGACCGCCATGCTGGTGATACTGTCGATCAGCGTCTCGCAGGCGGTCTTTGCGGACATCAGCGGATGGGCCAACAACCTGGTGCCGTACTCCTGGCACCAGTCGGCGGTCGCCAAGGGCCTGCCGGCGGCGATCACCGCCGGCGACGGCTGGGTAGACCAGTATCTCGCCGGCTACGTGTGGGACCAGCCGGTGTTGCTGTTCAGCCAGTGGCTGGGGATCCGCAATCCATTTCTGGCGGCCTACGTGGGCGACGTGCTGGTGGGCATTGTCCTGCCCGCGGCGGCGGCGTTGATCGCGGTCTACCTGATCTGGTACCGCAAAGGCTATCTGCGCAAGCGCGCCGAGGCGCGTTTGCCCACCGCGGGACTGGGGGTGGAACTCACCGGCTACTGGAGCATGATCATGGCCTCCAAGCGCACGGCGATCGCGGGCCTCGCGCTCGGCATTGCCGCCGGACTGCATATGTATGTGATGAAGGGGATGCAGCTCAAATTCGGCGTGAGCAATTTCGGTACGCTGATGAAGGAAATGGGCATCACCTCCGGGCTGTCCGCCAAGGGCACGGTCTTCGACCCCGGCTACTGGTA
>CAYHES010000280.1:0-3308 GCA_964355495.1 uncultured Acidiferrobacterales bacterium | reverse complement strand
CAACGGTTCGCCGGCATGCCCGCCGTGCCACACCGGCCCGACGGTGTGGATCACCCATTTCGCGGCCAGCCTGAAGCCCGGGGTTATTTTCGCCTCGCCGGCCGGACAGCCCTGCAGGGTGCGGCAACTGGCCAGCAGTTCCGGGCCGGCGGCCCGGTGGATGGCGCCATCCACGCCGCCTCCGCCCAGCAGGCTTTCATTGGCGGCGTTCACAATCGCATCCACGGCAAGCGTCGTGATGTCGGCCCGTAATGTCCGGATCATGCCGCCCCCGGCCAACATCATGGCCGGCCCGGAGCAGCGCCATCCGGGCGGGGACGGCGCAGAGGTTGCTCGCGCTGCGGCATTGGTTGCTGACGCCGTTCCTTCCGCCTCTCACGGGAGTCGGGGCCGTTGCCGGCGTGCCCATGGAAGCGCTGCTCGAACTTCTGGCGCAGATGCGGGTGCTGACGCAGGTAGCGCTCGCGGTCCTCGCGCTGGATGTGACGGATCTGCCGTGGCGGCACGCCACGCTGCTTGAGCAGGTGCGCGCGCCGTGCCATGCGCGCCTGCATCGTGGCCGGCATGCGCGCGCGAAACGCGGGTGGCACTGCCCCCGGGCGCGCGAAGGGTTGGCCTGGCGCACGCTCGATGTACTCACCGGCGCGCACCGGGACGCTGCCAGCCTCGGCGGCGCGCACGGCGACCTCACCCTCTTCGAGCAACAGACCGCCACGCGCGCCGTGCGCTTCGATCACACCTTCGGTGCCGCGGATACCGATCGTCATGGTAGGCGTGCTGATGGCGTAGCGGCTTTCGTTGCCGCGCAGCTTGGAGACGGCGAAACGCAGCCAACCGGACAGCACCTCCAGCCCGGCGCTGACGACATTTCCACCGCTGTCGAACTTGTAGTCGGCCAGCAGCAGACGGCTGGCGGCACCGAGCTTGAGCAAGCTGCCGTCCCGCATCTCGACCTGCGCGCTGGCGTTGTCGCCGGTCTCGACAATGTCATCCTCTTCCACATCCACGCCCGGCGCGGCGGCGAGATAAACCTCGCCACGCTGAATCCGGGTGTCGCCCTGCACGTCGGCGAACACACCGATACCGGCGGTGGCGGCCATCGGCGTGAGCAGCAACAGGCAAAAACCCAGAAAACGCATAAAGGAAGCCCTACTTCGTTCGTCTTGCCGTAAGAATAGAAGCCCTACTTCGTTCGTCTTGCCGTAAGAATAGAAGCCCTACTTCGTTCGTCCTGTCTCATGGTTACCTCCCAGAGGCGATCAATACACACCTCAGGGAAGCATAGTCCAGGCGCAGCGCTTCGGCAGGCTACGTGGAAAGGGCTATTTCACGCGCTTGAGGTGCGCGCCTTTTCGGGGTGCGGAGGCCGTGGGCGACTCCGGTGCCGTCGGTGGCGGCTCGACACCATCTTCCTCGGCGGGGAACTGAATGCCGCGACCGTTCTCGCGTGCGTACACCGCAAGCACCGCGCGCACCGGAACGACCACCGGCTCGCTTTTGCCGCCGAAGCGCGCAAAAAAGCTGATGGTCTCGTTGCCGAGTTCCAGCTGGTGGACGGACTGCGGATGGACATTGAGCACGATCTGGCCGTCTTTCACGAAGGCGTGCGGCACCAGCACGCCGGGCACGGTGGCGTCGACCGCGATCTGCGGCGTGAAGCCGCTATCGAGGGCCCATTCGTGCAGCGCGCGGATCAGGTAGGGACGGGTGGAACGATCGGCCGACACGGCGATTAGGGAAAGTAATCCTTATACAGGAATAGCCGGATTACTTGCCGCGCGGGCGCATGTCACGTTCCGCGTCGGTAAGACTCAGCTTGAACGACTTGCGCGCGAACAGGCGTTCGGCGTAATCGATAATTGGCTTGGCCTGACGCGGTAGTTCGATGCCGTACAGCGGCAAGCGCCAGAGTATTGGTGCCAGCGCGCAATCCACCAGCGAAAACTCCGCGCCCAGGATGAACGCCTGCTCCTTGAACACCGGCGAGATCACCGTGAGGCCGTCGCGCAGCGTATTGCGCGCGGTCTGGGTACGCTTCTTGTCGCCGCCGGTCAGCTCCGGAAGCAGGCTGTACCAGTCACGGTCGAAGCGCATGAGCATGAGCCGCGCCTTGGCGCGCGACACCGGGTCGACCGGCATGAGCGGCGGGTGCGGCAGGCGCTCGTCCAGGTACTCGTTGATGATGTGCGATTCGTACAGCACCAGGTCACGATCGACCATGGTCGGAACCGTGTTGTACGGATTGAGCTCGCCGATCTCGCGCGGCTTCTTGCGGATATCGACCTCGACAACCTGGCACTCGACATCCTTTTCGTGCAGAACGATACGCGTGCGATGGCTGTGCGGATCGGTAGTGCCCGCGTACAGCGTCATGATGTGCTTGCGTGTGGTAAGGGTGGCCATATCCGGTTACTCCTGCGTTGTGCTATGCCGGGAACGGCAAAGGGGGCCCTGACGGACAGGACCCCCTTTTCGGGCTACCGGGAACGTCCTGTCAATGCACGTCCTTCCAGTATTCTTTCTTCAACAGATAGGCGACCACGAGGAAAATGGCCAGGAACACGAGCACCGTGATGCCGATCCGGGAGCGGACCAGCTTGGCCGGTTCGCCGACATAGACCATGAAATTGGTCAGGTCGCGCATGGACTCGTCGTACTGTTGCGGGCTCATGCTGCCGGGCTTCCCGATCTCAAGGCGGTCGAGGACCTGCTCTTCGGTTACTCTCTTGATCTTCTTGCCGTCCTTCACCGATTCGGACTCGTGCTTCTCGGTGCGGTACACGGCGCGCTGCAGGCCCTGCACGTCGTGCAGCACGTGCGGCATGGCCACGCTCGGGAATACCGTGTTGTTCCAACCGGTCGACGACTTCTCGTCGCGGTAGAAGCTGCGCATGTAGGTATAAAACCACTCCGGGCCACGCGAGCGCGCCACCAGCGACAGGTCGGGCGGCGCGGTGCCGAACCACTTCTTGCCGTCTTCCCTGGTCATGGCCGCTTTCATCAGCTCGCCGGTCTTGTCGGCGGCAAACATCAGGTTTTGCTTGACCAGTTCCTCGCTGAGGCCAAGATCCTCGCCCATGCGGTTGTAACGCATGTACGAGATGCTGTGGCAGGACAGGCAGTAGTTAACGAACGTACGCGCGCCGCGTTGCAGCGACGCCCTGTCGTCCAGATCAATCTTCACGGCGTCGAGCTTGACGTGCTCGCCGCCGGAAGCGAGGCTCATGCCCGGCAGCGCCGCGCACAACAGAATGAGGATCGCTTTCTTCATTTTGTCACCCTTTCCGGAACCGGCTTGGTCTTGTCGA
>CAYHES010000279.1:0-3310 GCA_964355495.1 uncultured Acidiferrobacterales bacterium | reverse complement strand
CTGATCCCGCGCCAGATGTTCGACGTCGCTATCCAGGCGGCCATCGGTTCGCATATTATTGCGCGCGAAACCGTGAAGGCGTTGCGCAAGAACGTCATCGCCAAGTGCTACGGCGGCGACATCTCGCGCAAGCGCAAACTCCTTGAGAAACAGAAAGAAGGAAAAAAACGCATGAAGCAGGTCGGTTCGGTGGAAATTCCGCAGGAAGCATTCCTGGCGGTGTTGCGTACGGACGAGAAGTAGGTCATGGACTTCGCGCTCATCATGTTTGTCGCACTGCTGGCAACCGGCGTCATCTGGGCCGCCGACCACTTCATCTGGGCGCCGCTACGCGGGCGCGCCGCCGCGGCTCTGCAGAAGGCCGGCGAGCCGGAGGCAGCCGTCGACAAGGCACGCCACGAACCGCTCATCGTCGAATACGCGCGCGCGTTCTTTCCGGTGATTCTGTTCGTGTTCCTGCTGCGTTCGTTCCTGGTCGAGCCGTTCCGCATCCCGTCGGGTTCGATGATGCCGGGCCTGCTGGCCGGTGATTTCATCCTGGTCAACAAATACACCTACGGCCTGCGTCTGCCGGTGATCAACCGGAAAATGGTGGACCTCAGCGCGCCCAAACGTGGGGACGTCATGGTGTTCCGCTTTCCCGGCGATCTCTCGGTCAATTACATCAAGCGTGTCATCGGTTTGCCCGGCGATCGCATCGTGTACCGCGACAAGAAACTGTTCATCAACAATCAGCCCATGTCGCAGACGCCGGTGGGCGACTACACTTATACCGAGTCCGGTGACCATATGATCTTCGCCCGGATCCTCAAGGAGCAGATCGATGGCGTGGAACACAATATTCTGCACGGCCAAGGCCAGAACCCGGGCGTATTGGAGTTTAGCGTGCCGGAGGGGCATTATTTCATGATGGGTGACAACCGCGACCGCAGCAATGACAGCCGCTACTGGGGCATGGTGCCGGAGGCAAACGTGGTTGGTCGGGCTTTTCTGATCTGGTTCAGTTGGGACATGGTGAAGGGTGGTGTGTCCTGGAGCCGGATCGGCAGTTCCATTCAATGAATAAAACATATCATCGGAGGCGCAGGATGCTGACAAGAGCGAAACAAAACGGCATGACCTTCTGGGGTCTGCTGATGGTTGCAGCGCTGTTTATCTTCTTTGTTATTCTGTTCTTCAAACTGCTGCCACCGTATATGGAGCACGCCAAGGTCAAGACCGCACTCGAGAACATCGCGCATCAGCCAGATGCCGCCGGCATGGAAAAGGCCCAGATCAAGGCGGCGTTTGATCGGCGTTTCAATATCGATTCCGTTGACGATATCGATTTGAACAAGGCCCTGTCCGTGGAGAAGAAACCCGGCAGCATGACCATCCGCATCGCCTACGAAAGGCGCGTGCCGCTTGCCTACAACGTGACGGCCCTGATCGAGTTTGATGACACTGCGCAGGTCAATGTCCGTTGAGCAGTACCCACAACGAACTTGCCAGGCGGCTGGGATATGTTTTCCGTGATGCGGCACTCCTCGCGCGTGCCTTAACCCATCGCAGCCGCAGCAGCCGGAATTACGAACGCCTGGAGTTCCTGGGCGACAGCATCCTGAGCTTCGTCATCGCCGATGTCCTGTATGACCGGTTCCCGCAGCTCAGCGAAGGCGAACTGACCCGCCTGCGCGCGACGCTGGTGCGGCGCGAGACCCTGGCGACACTCGCCCGCGAACTGGATCTTGGCGACTGCCTCGATCTCGGCAGCGGGGAGCTCAAAAGCGGCGGCTTCGACCGCGATTCGATTCTGGCCGATGGCCTGGAGGCGGTCTTCGGGGCCGTCTACAAGGATGGCGGCATCGAGGCGGTGCGGAACGTGGTGTTGCACCGTTATCAATCTATTTTGGACGGCATCGATCCCAACAGTATTCTCAAGGATCCCAAAACGCGCCTGCAGGAGTTTCTGCAGCACAAGTCCCTGGCCACACCGACCTACGCCGTGCTGGAAGTAAGTGGTGAACCACATCAGCAGCGCTTTGTGGTGGAATGCCGCGTGCCGGGCATGGCGGAAGCCGTGCGCGGCGAAGGCAGCAGCCGTCGTTATGCCGAGCAGGCGGCGGCCACGCGCGCTTGTGAACTCCTGCATTACGAAGCCGATGACTGAGGCCAAGTCCGCAATAACGCCGCCTGCCGACGGCTTCCGCAGCGGGTTCGTCGTGATTATCGGCCGGCCGAACGCCGGCAAATCCACCTTGCTCAATCGCCTGGTCGGGCAAAAGGTCAGCATCACCTCGCCGCGCGCCCAAACCACGCGCCACCGCATTCTCGGCATTCACAACGCGCCGCGGGCGCAGATCATCTACGTGGATACACCCGGGCTGCGCCATGGCGACAGCGACAAGCAGCTCAGTCGTCTCATGAACCGCGAGGCCCGTACGAGCCTGGAGGGCGTCGATGCCGTGGTGCTGGTGATGACCGCGGACGGCTGGACGGAGCGCGATGAACCGGCGCTCGACTTGGCGCGGCAGGCGAACTGTCCGGTGATTCTGGCGATTAACAAGGTGGATCGCCTGAAGGTGCGCGAACGCCTGTTGCCGTTGATGGAAGCCATGCAGCAGCGCTACGCATTCGCGGAAATCGTGCCCCTGTCCGCGCAAGACGGCGATAACGTGCCCGTGCTGGAGCAGATTCTGCTGCGGCTGTTGCCCGAACATCCCGCCTATTTTGATGCCGAACAGATTACCGATCGCAGCGACCGGTTTCAGGCGGCGGAGTTTGTGCGCGAACAGGTGTTTCGCAGCTTCGGCGAGGAAGTGCCGTACGCGGTGGCCGTCGAGATCACCGAATTCCGGGAGGAACCGAAACATCTGCACATCGAAGCCGTCATCTGGGTAGAGAAGGATGGCCAGAAGGCGATCCTGATCGGCAAGGGCGGCACGGGCGTGAAGGAGATCGGGCGGCGCGCGCGCCTTGAAATGCAGAAGGCCTTCGGGCGCAAGGTGTACCTCGGACTCTGGGTCAAGGTGCGCGAAGGCTGGTCGAACGACGTGCGCGCCCTGAAGAGCCTCGGCTACAGCGAGGAGGGCTGATGCGCGTCAACCAGGAGCCGGCCTATGTCCTGCATCATCACGACTACGGCGAGACCAGTCTCCTGCTTGAAATGTTTACCCGCCGGCACGGACGCCTCGGGGTCATTGCCAAGGGCGCGCGCCGCGCGCGCTCACCACTGCGTGCCACGCTTATTCCCTTTCAGCCACTGGTGATGGGTTTCAGTGGACGCGGCGAACTTCCGACGCTGACGGCCGCCGAACCGGCCGGCGCGGCG
>CAYHES010000278.1:0-3315 GCA_964355495.1 uncultured Acidiferrobacterales bacterium | reverse complement strand
TGGGATCTGCCGATCACGCGTTTCCACGGCCATTCGCGTGAAGTGATGGCCGCCGCGGACGTGGTGTTGCTGGCTTCCGGCACCGCGACCCTTGAGGCGATGCTGGTGCGGCGCCTGATGGTGGTGACCTATCGGGTCTCGCGCCTCAGTTACTGGCTGATGCGTGCCTTCTCGCACATTTCGCTGTACGCCATGCCCAACAATCTCGCCGGCCGGCACCTGGTGCCGGAGCTGCTCCAGAATGACGCCACGCCGGAAAATCTGGGCGCCGCCGTGGAGCGTTATCTCGGTCGCCCGCTGTATGCACGCGAAGTGCTCAAGGCGTTCGCGACATTGGCCGAGCACCTGCGCGGCAATGCCAGCGAACAGGCGGCGCGCGCCGTGCTGGAGGTGCTGCGGGCGCATAAGACACCGGTCACGGCCGTGCCATGACCGGCGAAACAGATGTTGCCTCTCTCGCGGCAGACGCCGACACGATCGTGGCAGGCGTGGATGAAGCCGGGCGCGGTCCATTGGCCGGGCCGGTGGTGGCCGCCGCGGTCGTTCTCAGTGCCGCCTATCCGATTGACGGTCTGGCCGACTCCAAGACACTGAGTGCGTTGCGGCGTGAAGCGCTCGCCGTCCAGATTCGCGCACACGCCGCCGCCTGGGCATTGGGCATGGCCTCGGTGGAGGAGATCGACCGGCTCAATATTCTGCAGGCGACCCTGCTGGCGATGCAGCGCGCGGTGCAGGGACTTGCTGTGACGCCGGATCTGGTGCTCGTGGATGGTAATCGTGCGCCGCGGCTTTCCTGCCCAGTACGCACGGTGGTGCGGGGTGATGCCCTGATTAAATCCATTTCCGCCGCTTCCATTCTGGCCAAGGTCGCGCGCGATGCCATCTTGCTGAATCTGGATGGCGAGCATCCCGGTTATGGATTCGCCGCCCACAAGGGCTATCCGACCAACGCCCACCGGCGGGCGTTGGAGGCGCTTGGGCCCTCACCGGTCCACCGGCGCAGTTTCGCCCCCGTCAGACGGCTGTTGGAAGATAAAAAAGTAACGTTTAAACAATAACATATAGTATGTATTAGCAGTTAATTCGAGAAAGATTTCCAGCCAGTTTATTTCTTCCCACAGCCGGACATTTCGGGTGAAATAGCCCTGTGAGTACGTCATTCGTTCATTTGCATCTGCACTCCGAATATTCATTGTCGGATGGCATTGTGCGCATCGAAGAGCTGGTTGCGGCGGCCGCGGCGGCACACATGCCGGCGGTGGCGGTTACCGATCTGGCCAATCTGTTCGGCGCCGTCAAATTCTTTCAGAAGGCGGTCAAGGCCGGTGTAAAGCCGATTCTGGGCAGTGACGTGTGGATCGAGAATGCGGCGGATCGCAACAAACCCTATCGTCTGGTGCTGCTCTGCCTGGACCGTCAGGGCTACCTCAATCTCAATCAGTTGCTTACCCGCGCCTATACCGAGGGTCAGCACACCGGGCGGCCTTGTATTCAGCGTGAGTGGTTTACCGGGCATAGCGACGGGCTCATTGTCTTGTCCGGCGCCCTGGATGGCGACATCGGCCAGGCGCTGGTCGGCGGTCACACCGATGCCGCGCAACGGCTGGCGCGCGAGTATCAACAGTGGTTCCCGCAGCGTTTTTACATCGAGCTGCAACGTACCGGCCAGCCATTGCAGGAAGAGTGCGTGCATGCGTCCGTTGAATTGGCCGCACGTGTTGGGCTGCCGGTGGTGGCCACCAATGCGGTGCAATTTCTGAAGGCCGATGAATTCGAAGCGCACGAGGTGCGCGTCTGCATCCAGGACAGCCGCGTTCTGACCGACGCACGTCGCCCGCGCCTCTATACCCCCGAGCAGTATTTTCGTTCGGCGCAAGAGATGGCGGATCTCTTTCAGGATATTCCCGAGGCACTGGCGAACACCGTCGAGATTGCGCGCCGCTGTAATTTTCGCCTCGACCTCGGGCGCAACTTTCTGCCGGACTTTCCTTTGCCGCCCGGACAGAATGTCGAGCAGGTGCTGCGTGCGAACGCCGGCGCCGGGCTGGCCGAGCGCATGCTGCGCATCGACCCGGATAACGATCCGGTGCGCCGCAAACAGTACGAGGACCGCCTGGCGCTGGAGCTCGGCGTCATTATCCAGATGGGTTTCTCCGGCTACTTCCTGATCGTCGCGGATTTTATCCAGTGGGCGCGCGCCAACGACGTGCCGGTCGGGCCGGGGCGCGGCTCCGGTGCCGGTTCACTCGTGGCGTTTTCGCTCGGCATCACCGCGCTCGATCCGATTCACTACGACCTGCTGTTCGAGCGCTTTCTCAACCCCGAGCGTGTGTCGTTGCCGGACTTCGACGTGGACTTTTGCATCGAGGGCCGCGACCGTGTGATCGAGTACGTGACGCGCAAGTATGGTCAGGACAGGGTGTCACAGATCATTACCCACGGCACCATGGCCGCGAAAGCAGTGGTGCGTGACGTCGGGCGCGTGCTCGATCACCCGTACGGTTACGTCGACAAAATCGCCAAGCTTGTCCCGCATGAGCTTGAAATGACCCTCGACAAGGCGCTCGAACAGGAACCGCTGCTCAAGGAGCGCTATGAGAACGAAGAGGATGTGCGCGCGCTGATTGATACCGCCAAGACCCTCGAAGGCCTGGCGCGCAGTGCCGGCAAACACGCCGCCGGCGTCGTGATTGCGCCGAGTGCGCTCACAGATTTCATGCCACTCTATTGCGAACAGGGCAGTCATCAGTTTGTGACCCAATACGACATGAAAGATGTCGAGAACATCGGTTTGGTGAAGTTCGACTTTCTGGGGCTGCGCAATCTCACGATTATCGACCGTGCGGTGAAAATGGTGGACCCGCAGCGCATCAAGGCGGGACTGGCGCCGATCGTGATCGATGAATTGCCGCTCGATGATGTGCCAACCTTTCATCTGCTCAAGTCGTGCCGTACCACGGCGCTGTTCCAGCTCGAATCGCGCGGCATGAAAGAGCTGATCCAGCGCCTGCAGCCGGACAATTTCGAGGAAATCGTCGCGTTGGTGGCGCTGTTCCGGCCCGGCCCGCTGCAATCCGGCATGGTGGACGACTTCATCAATCGCAAGCACGGGCGTGCGCGCATCAAGTATCCGCACCCGAGCCTGGAACCGATCCTGAAGCCGACCTATGGCGTGATCCTGTACCAGGAGCAGGTCATGCAGATCGCGCAGGTGCTGTCCGGCTACACACTCGGCGGCGCCGACCTGCTGCGCCGTGCCATGGGCAAGAAGAAGCCGGAGGAGATGGCGCAGCAGCGCAGCGTGTTTGTGCAGGG
>CAYHES010000277.1:0-3321 GCA_964355495.1 uncultured Acidiferrobacterales bacterium | reverse complement strand
CTCATGCAGTGGCTGAAGATAGGCGGAGTATGCCATGTTTTTTAACACAGTAGAAGTAATGGGAACCTCTAAAAATCCCCTCTCCCTCCGGGAGAGGGCTAGGGTGAGGGATGTAAATACATGAATGAATGGCACTAAGTTAAGCCCGTAACTTCTTAGCGTGTCCGCGTCTCTCAATCTCCATCCGTGCTTTCCGGCGAGGTTTGTCCAGGCGCGGATAAGGCTTGGGCCTGCGTTTAACCGCCCGCGGTTCGGCTCTGCCGGGGCGATCGGCCACCCGTATTTGTGCTATGAGCGCAAACAAGGAGTCTCTGAATAAGAAGTCTTGCCGCAAAGGCGCAAAGGACGCAAAGAAAAACATGAGTTTTTATCGAGAAAACCTTTGCGTTCTTTGCGCCTTTGCGGCGAAAAATATTAGTTCTTGAATTATTCAGAGTCTCCCTGGAGGCGTATCGCCCTGCCGGAATGCCCGGCAATCGTTTACAATACCGGCCCTTACGGTCTTCTGCGGTGACATCCGGAATGAGTTCGAAACTGCGCGTCGGGGTAGTGGGAGTGGGCTACCTCGGAAAATTTCACGCCCGTATCTATGCGAGCCTGCCGGATGTCGAACTGGTCGGCGTGGTGGACGCGGACCCCGCCACCGCCGCCCGCATCGCCACCGAGTACCAGTGCACGGCCTACGCCAAACCGGAAGAGCTGCTTGGCAAGGTGGACGCCGTCAGCATCGTCGTACCCACGATTTTTCATCTTGCCGTCGCCCGCCCGTTCCTCGAGAGCGGCGTGCACATGCTCATGGAAAAGCCGATCGCGCCGACCTATGAAGAGGGCCTGCAGCTTGTGGAACTGGCGGAACGCGCCGGCGTCACCTTCCAGGTCGGGCATCTGGAACGCTACAACGCCGGCTTCATGGAGCTGGTGAAACGGGTCGGCAAGCCGCGCTTCATCGAGGCAACGCGCATCGGCGGGTTCTCGGAGCGCGCCACGGACGTGGATGTGGTCACGGACCTGATGATCCATGACATCGACATCGTCATGTCGCTGGTGAAATCGCCGATCCGCGACCTGCGCGCCATCGGTGTGCCGGTACTGACCGAACATGCCGACATCGCCAATGTCCGGATAGAGTTTGAAAGCGGCGCGGTGGCGGACGTGACCGCCAGTCGCATCTCCGCCAAAAAGCAGCGCCGCATTCGCGTGTTCGGCGTAAACAGTTACCACGCCCTCGACTTCGCCGACCAGCAGGTGGATGAAGTGATCGCGCATCCCAATCCGGGCGGTGGACGCCCGGAAATAAAAAGCGAAAAATTGTCCATTATGCCCACCGCGCCGCTCGATGCCGAGTTGGCCGATTTCGTCAACACCGTGCGCGCGCGCCGCGCGCCGCTCATCGACGGCCGCACCGGCCTTGAAGCGCTGCGCGTCGCCCTCATGGTCAAGGAGAAAATTTCCGCATGTCAGTCGTGACCGCCGTTCCGTTTCTCGATCTCAGCAGCGCCTTCAAGTCTCTTGAAGCCGAATGGCTGGAAACCATCCGTGCCAGTGGCGCCAAGGGCAGTTTTATTCTCGGTCCGCAGACTGTCGAGTTTGAAAAGGAGTTCGCCCAGTATGTTGGTGTGAAGCATGCCATTGGTGTCGCGAACGGCACCGATTCGCTGATCCTGTCGCTGCGCGCGCTCGGCATTGGCCCGGGCGACGAGGTCATTACCACGCCATGGACCTTCTTCGCCAGCGCCGAGTCCATCAGCATCGTTGGCGCCACCCCGGTGTTCGTCGATATCCGTCCGGATACCTATTGTCTCGATCCCGACAGCATCGTGAAGCGCCTGACGCCGAAAACACGCGCCATCATGCCAGTGCACATCTTCGGTCATGCCGCGGACATGGACGCCATCATGCAGATCGCGAAAGACCGCAAACTCGCGGTGATCGAGGATTGCGCGCAGTCGTTCGGCGCGCGCAGCGGCGGCAAGGTGACCGGCTCGATTGGCGATACCGGCTCGTTCAGCTTCTATCCCACCAAGGTGCTCGGCTGCTACGGCGACGGCGGCATGATCACCACCAACCGCGACGATCTCAACGAGCACATCCGCCGCCTGCGCAATCATGGTGCGGTGAAGCCATTCGTGCACACCGAGATCGGCATGAATTCGCGTCTCGACGAAATCCAGGCGGCACTGCTGCGCCTCAAGCTGCGCACCATCGACAATGACATCGGTGGCCGGCGCTCGGTTGCAGCCGAGTATGTAAAACGTTTCGCCGGCACCCCGGTGAATCCACCGGTGGCGCTCACGCCGGATGCACACAGCTATAACCTTTTCACCGTACGCCTGCCGAAGCGCGATGCTGTGCGCGACGCGCTGACGGCCGCACAGATCGGCACTTCATTCTGTTATCCGCAGGGCCTGCACCTGCAGGATGTCTACAAGCACCTCGGCTACAAGCCGGGCAGTTTGCCAGTGTGCGAGCAGGCGAGTGGCGAAGTGCTGTCATTGCCGGTCTACCCGGGCATGCCGCTTGCGCATGTCGAACGCGTGTGTGCGGTCATGTGCGACGCGATCAAGTAATCAACGTCTCGAAAAAGTACCGCGCGAGTTTTTATTGTTGCTGTTGGCGTGTGCATTCTGCTGTCGCCTTCGGCTCTTTTCGCGTGCCGACAATTCTTCCGTTAGCGTCTGTAACTTGAATCACGTCAAATCGAAAAATGCATAAATACCTGAGCGTTTCATAAAATCATAATATTCTTAATGGACTCGCAAATTATATTGACATTAGTCGGTATTCAATTGACATTAATCTGACATTTGGCAGACTCACTCATGTCATATGTCCAAGGAACACATAACAGGGAAAAGAGCATAGGGAATTTCCCGCTCAAGAAGAAAACACAGCACATACGCCCCGCAAATTTATAGAGGGGCACCGGATATCCGGCTGATGTGGCAGTAGGGCTGGATTCACTTGAACGAGGAGAGGAGGAGAGTAGATGATGAACGCACTTGCCATGGCGCGCACATCGGCGCGCCGGTTGTTTGTTCCACTGCTGTGTCTTTCGCTGTTTCTCATTTCCGCTGTTTCCCAGGCTGCTTCCTACACGCTTTACATCAAGGCCGGTACCCATACCGTGAATGGCGCGGGCGGGGCAACGCTAAAGGCGTGGGGCTTCACCGACGACGCGGGCACCGGCCCGATGGTGCCGGGGCCGCTGCTGGAATCCCAGGAAGGCGAGGCCGTGACGGTGACGGTCTACAACCAGCACACGCTGGCGCACAACTTCGTGGTGCGCGGCGTGACCACCGACACCGCCTCGATCCCGGCCGG
>CAYHES010000276.1:0-3353 GCA_964355495.1 uncultured Acidiferrobacterales bacterium | reverse complement strand
CTGGAAGCCGGGCAGATCGAACGCATCTTCGACGATGCCGTGGTTGCCGCCATGCGGCGCGCACGCGAACTCGCCGACCTGTTCGGCAAATAGGCCGACTCAAGGAAAGTACCGATTCAAATATGATTGTTTGCCGCAAAGGCGCAAAGGACGCAAAGAAAGGCGTGTTTTTTTATCGAGAGAACCTTTGCATTCTTTGTGCTGTACAGGGACGTACGAATGCCGCGGGCGCAGGCGACGGCATGGATGCCGGAGGTAGAGCAACGCCGGGAGCTGTTGCCGGATGCGCAGGAGCGGCCGTCTTTGCGGCGAAAAATATTATTTTCTGAGTTCTTCAGAACTTCCTTAAAAAGGCATACACATGGGTTACTTCGCCAACGCCGGGCTGTTTCTGCTCAACGTCGTTTTCGGGCTGTACATTTTCGCGGTGCTGCTGCGCTTCATGTTGCAACTGGTGCGCGCTGACTTCTACAACCCGATCGCCCAGTTTCTGGTGGCCATCACCAATCCGCCGCTCAAGCCGCTGCGGCGTGTGATCCCGGGACTGTACGGCATCGATTTCGCATCGGTGGTGCTGCTCTTGCTGCTGGAACTGGTTTTCCAGACACTGCTCGCGACGCTGCTGCATCAGCCGGTAACGGTCGCGACGCTGCTCGTGAAGGGCGTATTCGACCTGCTGCACAGCACCCTGAGTATTTACCTGTTTGGCATCCTGATCATGGTGCTGCTGAGCTGGATCAACCCCTATCCCAATCCCCTGAGCCAGTTGCTCGGCCGGCTCAGCGAGCCGCTGTTGCGCCCGGCGCGCCGGACGATCCCGCCGTTCTCCGGCATCGATCTGTCGCCGATGCTGGTGATGGTCGGCATTGCGCTGGCGCAGATGGCGCTGCCCTACCTTGAGCGTGGCACGCTCGACCTCTTGCGCTGACCCGCCCGGCCCGGCGCGCTGGGACGGTGCCGACCTGATTCTGCGCGTGCAGGTGCAGCCGCGCGCCAGCTGTGACGAATTCGCCGGGATTCACGCCGGCGCTCTCAAGGTCCGCCTCACTTCCCCGCCGGTGGACGGCAAGGCCAATGCCGCCCTGATTGCGTTTCTGGCCGAGGCCTTCGGCGTGGCCAAGCGCCAGGTGGCCCTCCTGAAGGGCGAAACCGGGCGCGCCAAACAACTGCGCATCCAGGCGCCGGTGCGTTTTCCGCCGGGTCTGCCGGTTCCGCCCGCGCGCGCGGATTGATCTACACTTTAGTGATCCGTGGCGGCGCGCTGCGGTAGACGAGTACCTCCGTAATCCAGTGTCTTACAGGTGCTGCCGCCCCCAGGCGACAGCAATACGCAGCGCTATGATCGCCATCAACAGTCTTGCCCGCCGGCTCTCCGCCTACAAACGGTGGTGCGAGGGGCTGGCCGACACCATCCGCGAATACCAGCACTGGATGGAACAGAACGGCCTGGCGGACGGGGCGGAAGACCTGCGTGTCTATGAGCTCATGGACATGCTCCGCTCCGACAAGCTCACGGTGGCGCTGGTCGCCGAGTTCTCGCGCGGCAAGACCGAACTCATCAACGCCATTTTCTTCGCCGACTACAAACAACGCCTGCTGCCGTCCGAGGCCGGACGCACCACCATGTGCCCGACCGAACTGTTGTACGACGCCAAGCTGGAACCGTGCATCCGGCTGCTGCCGATCGAGACGCGCGCCTCCAGCACCACCATCGCCGACTACAAGCGCACGCCGGTACAGTGGACCACTCTGCCGCTCCATCTCGAATCACCCAAGCAGATGACCGAGACGCTGCGCGAACTCATGAAGACCAAACCGGTGCCGGTGCGCGAGGCGCAGAAGCTCGGCCTGTTTCATCCGACGCCGGAGGTCCCGACACCGGCCAACGGCCTGATCGACATTCCGGTGTGGCGGCATGCGGTGATCAACTACCCGAATCCCTTGCTCAAACAGGGGCTCGTGGTGCTGGACACGCCCGGACTGAATGCCCTGGGCACCGAACCGGAACTCACCATGGGCATGCTGCCCAAGGCGCAGGCGGTGCTGTTCCTGCTGGCCGCCGACACCGGCGTGACCAAGTCCGACATGGAGGTCTGGCAGCGGCACCTGACTTCTGCACGCGGCGCCGGCCACAGCGGCTGCATCGCCGTGCTCAACAAGATCGACACCCTGTGGGACGAACTGCGCGACGACGCCGCGGTGAGCGCCAGCATCGCGCGCCAGGCGGAGGACACGGCGCGCGCCCTCGGCATCGACCGGCAACAGGTGTTCCCGGTATCGGCGCAGAAGGGCCTGCTTGGCAAAATAAAAGCCGACCATGCGCTGCTCGAAAAAAGCGGTCTGCTGGCGCTCGAGATCAAACTGTCCGAGGACATCATCCCGTCGCGCCAGCGCTACGTGCGCGAGCGCGTGGCGCGCGAGATCGGCAATATCGTCGAGTCCACCGAGGCGACCGTGGCCGCGCGCCTCGCCGCCACCGAGAGCCAGATCGCCGAGCTCAAGACGCTCGGTGGCAAGAACCTGGACATGATCCAGGCGATGATTCAGCGCATGCGCGCGGAGCGCGATGCCTACGAGAAGAAACTCGGGAGTTTTCAGGCCACGCGCGCGGTACTGTCCGAACAGATTCGCATGCTGCTCGAAACCCTCAGCCTCGCCGCCTTCGATGCGT
Organism: uncultured Acidiferrobacterales bacterium; assembly: GCA_964355495.1. Taxonomy (GTDB): domain Bacteria; phylum Pseudomonadota; class Gammaproteobacteria; order Acidiferrobacterales; family UBA6901; genus UBA6901. The sequence continues at coordinate 682 of CAYHES010000276.1, read as the reverse complement.
TGATCGCCAAAACGCGTCGGGACATGAAGGAATCCTGGACCACGCACGGCCTCAAGGTCGGCATGGCCGGCTTCTTCGATGGCGCCGGCGAGATCATGGAGAAGGTCAACAAGCAGGCCCACCAGATCAAGGGGCTGGTCGAAGCGGTGTACGGCAAGTTTCACGCCGAGCACGGCCTGCCGAAGATCAAGCCGGCCGGTATCTCGCTCCTGCCCTATCGCAGCCGCCTGCAGAAGCTGCACGACGAGGCCGAGGCGTTCCGCAACAGCGCGGTGCTGGTGATCACCGAGGAACACTTCGTGATCTCGAAATTCTTCATCACCCTGGTGAGCCGGGCGCGCGAGATCTACACCGACTGCAACACCGAGGCGAATGCCTGGAGCAAGGCGATCCTGACGCCGATCCTGAACCAGTTGCGCGAACACAAAGTGATGCTGGACAAGCGCCTCGAAAACCTGAAGAAGATCCAGGACAACCTGGACACCCTGGGCAGCCGCATCGCCGAACTCGAGGCCACGCGCGACCAACTCCACAGGCAGCAGGGTGCGGTGCGCGTGATGCTCGAGCGCATCAACCAGCCGCTGCCGCTGCTCGACTGAAGTTAAATGACCCCCGGCAAAGCCGGGGGCTTAGGAGCTGTTAATAAATAAAGGTATCATCTGTTCTCTGTAGCTTTGGGCTT
>CAYHES010000275.1:0-3356 GCA_964355495.1 uncultured Acidiferrobacterales bacterium | reverse complement strand
TCCGCCGCCCACACGATCTTGGCCAGCCCGAGCGCCGGGAAGGCCATGAGCAGGGCATCGATGACCTCGCGCGCCGAGCAGCCGTTGCGCAGGGCGCGCATCAGGTACTGGCGCAGGCCGCGCTCGGTCTGGGCATGCACCTTGGTGATGACCGAGATCAGGTCGCGCGTCTTCGGGTCGAGATGCTTGCCGGCCTCCTTCATGAACTTGAGGTACGGTGCCAGCGCATCCGGGCGCGCCTTGACCAGGTAATCCAATGCATCGCTCATGCTGCATTCCTCGAAATGTGGGATGGAACGGCTACGCCAGGCCATTGCTGCGCCCGATTCTACCCAATCGGAGGCTAAATGGGACTCCATGATCCTGTACGTCAATACCCTGCTTGGTCTGGGCGTATGTGCATCCTATACTTGCACTGACCCCTGCTCATCACCCTGGTTCGGTTAACTCCGGAATGTCGGACATGAAATCGGCAACACTGGCACCGGCGCGCACCGGTGCACTCGCCGTCGTGCTGTGCGTCTTGCTGGTTTCCGCCTGCGCATCCCCAGGCGTGCGCCTGGCGGACGCCGATCGCGCGAGCATCGAGAACCAGCCGGCGATCCAGGTGTTGCATTACGAAACGCCCTTGCCGGAAATCAAAACCGGCGGCAAGCATCCGCCACCGGCCGCTTTCGATGTTCGCAAGCACGCGGCCGCCGACCCCGCGGCACTGATTGCCCAAAGCTTCAGCCGCCTGCTCGGCAAGAAGGAAAAAATCAAGAACCTGCGCGTCGAATCGCGCCATCTGCCACGGCCGGTCGCGAGGGACGCGAGCATTTACCGCGAGCAATACCGGCGCGGGCTGGTGCTGGAACTGTGGGTGGAGGAATGGGGTTTCAGTCCGCTGCCCGCGGACACCAAGACCTACCTGATGACACTCAACGCCCGCAGTCGCCTGGCGCGCGTCGGAGACGGACGGGTGCTCTGGTCGACGGGACGCTGCAGCGTGGGCGGCAACAATGCCAGCAACCGCGACATGCGCCTGACGGGGACGGAGCTTACCGGCGGCACGCGGCTACGCAAGCTGCTGGCGGCGGCACGCGACGAGTGTGCGCGCCAGTTGCTGCGCGATTTCAGCTTGCGCGCCGGCGGCGCAATAAAATAACGCCGGTGCGGCTCACGGCTTGCGCTGCCACGACGTTTCATCGCGAAACACCTCATAGCGCGCCCAGCGCGCGAGCTCGCTGCGCGTGCACACACCGGAACGGCGCCCGCTCTTCCCGGCGACTGCCTTGTAGATCACCATGTCCGTATCCGGATCCTTGGTCTGGGACTCGTCCACCACCTGGCGGATCGCCCAATCCTCGCCGTAGCGGCCGTTGCTGTAATAGTGGTGCAGACGGATCTGCCACGGGTCGATGTGCGCGCTCTTGGCGTGTTCGGCGGCCAGTTGGTAGATGCGCGCCAGGTCGTCCTCGCTGACGTCGAGCACCGAATTGATCTGGCGCATCGCGTATTCGATATCGCTGTGTGAGAGGTCGCCCTCGGCGAGATGCTTCATCCTGGTCTCGGCGTCGGTCTTTTTTCTACGCGCCAGCACCGCGGGGTAACGCCGCCAGGCGAAGAAATAATTCACACCGACGGCCGTGCCCAGAATGATGGCCACATTGAGCAACACCGGCGCAAGGAGAAACTGGAATCCGAGCGCGTGCACCGCCGGGCCGCCGATCACGGCGGTCAGCGCGGTGGCGCCACCGGGCGGGTGGATGCAACGCAAGGCATGCATGGCACCGGTGGCGAGGCCCACGGCCAGCGCGGCGGCGAGAAACAGATCCGGCACCAGCAGGGCGCAGGCAACGCCGATGAATGCCGACAGCGTGTGCCCGCCGATCAGTGCCCAAGGCTGCGACAGCGGCCCGTGCGGCACGGCGAACAACAGCACCGCGGAGGCGCCCATGGAGCCGACGATCAACAATGCCGCTTCCTTGTCGCCGAGCACCCACCAGCTCGCGATCAGGCCCAGGAAGATGCCGAGGAACCCGCCGACCGTCGAAATCAGCCGCTCCGTGTGACTGACCGGATTGATCTCGACACCAAGCCACGAACGCAATCCAACCGGAAATCGCCGCCACATAACCCCGCCTCTTAGTTACTGAACAACGGCATCCGCGCGCCGGGCGCGTGAGCTCCGTGGATAATCCGGGAACGACAGGCAATGCCTGGCTTCAGAAAGATGACCCGAGGCCATTGTAGCGGCATCAGGACTTGCGGAAAAACACCTCGATCTCCGCGCGCCGGCGCATCGCGTCGGCGTAGCCGAGTTCGATCAACTCGCGGCAATAGGGTTTCTCGAACAGCAGATAGCTCAGCATATCGCCGCCGCCGCGCTTCCAGGCGCCGAAGCCGCGCAGCAGGTAACGCACATTGCGCGGGAGATTCTGTTTGTGGCGCACGGCGATCTCGCCGAGGTTCTGGCTGGGCGCAATCAACAGTGTTTCCACCGGCCGCAACTGTGTCGCACGACTGCTGGCCTTGGCACGTTCTTCAACCGGTATCAGGCGCACGGTTTCATTGATGCGACGCAGGCGCTCAAGATCGGCTTCGAGTGAATCGAGAAAGATGCTGCTCAGCACATGCCCGCCAATCTGGGCGATCGACGGATACTCCCCTTCCTCTCCCGTGCGCGCTGGCTGGCCATTGGTTTCCTGGCGCACGCCGATCACCAGCAGCTTGTCGGCGCCGAGATGCAGCGCCGGGCTGATGGGCGCGATCTGGCGCATGGAGCCATCGCCGAAATACTCACGGTGGACCTTGACCGCTTCGAACACGAACGGAATCGCCGACGAGGCCATCAGGTGATCGATGGTGATGGCGGCCGGGCAGCCGACCCGCGTGGCACGCTTCCAGGGAGCGATGTCCGGCGCGCCCTGGTAGAACGACACCGACTGGCCGGAAGTGTAGCCGGAGGCACTGATGCTCAAGGCATGCAGCCAGCCGGCGTCAATCGCCTGCTGAATGCGCTCGCACGGCAGATAGCGCCTGAGCAACTGCTCCAGCGGGGCGCGGTCAAACATCGACATGGGATATTGCGCGGCGCCGGCGCCGCTGGCCAGCAGCGAGAACCACCATTTGGCCCAGTTGGCCACCATGCCGCGCGCATCGACACGGAACACCTGGTGCACATGGAAGTTTCCCCACACGTGCTCCATGCGCCGCACTGCCTGCTGGAAGTTGTTGGCGTAGACGGCGAGCGATGCGGCGTTGATCGCCCCGGCCGAGGCACCGCAAATGATCGGGAACGGATTGGGGATATTGGCCGGCAGGATGCCGGCGACCGCCTTGAGCACGCCGACCTGGTAGGCGGCGCGCGCGCC
>CAYHES010000274.1:0-3384 GCA_964355495.1 uncultured Acidiferrobacterales bacterium | reverse complement strand
TCTGATTCCCTGGTCGATAGCAACGTATCTTCGGTAGCATTTCGGCAACTCGTCGATGAAGCACTGAAGCACTCCAAATCAATTGAAATCGTTGAATTATGAAACACAGCTTCGCGTTCGAGGCCGACACGGTGAGGCAGCGCGCCGTTTCCGGTTGTGTCCGTGCTGAGCGCGGTTCAACGCGGCTGAAGTTGGAGTAACACCATGGTTAGAGTCTTGTTTGTCTGTCTCGGAAACATCTGCCGCTCGCCGACCGCCGAAGGTGTGTTTCGCAGCGTAGTGGAACGCGCGGGCTTACTTGAACACATCGAGATCGACTCGGCCGGCACGCACGCCTACCACGTGGATGCGCCGCCGGATGCCCGGTCTCAGGCGGCGGCACTACGACGCGGCATCGATCTCAGTGGCTTGCGGGGCCGCCGGGCGACGCGCGCCGATATCGAGCAGTTCGAATACATCCTCGCCATGGACCGGGAGAATCTTTCCAACCTGCAAGCCATCTGTCCGCCTGGACTGGAGCACAAGCTCGGCTTGTTCCTCGAGTACGCGCCGGATCGCCCGGAGCGTGAGGTGCCCGATCCTTATAACGGTGGTGAGAAGGGTTTCGAACGTGTGCTCGACATGATCGAAGAGGTCTCCAACGGTTTGCTCGCACACCTGCGTCAGCGGCACGGATTCTGACGCGCCGCTGCGCGCGCCCTGAGCCCGCGCGTTATAGCGGTATTACTTCCTTCCTGGACATAAAAAAACGCCGCAGGCACAGCCTGCGGCGTTTCTGAGCTACTTCACAACTTCCTGCTTACTGGTCCTTTGGCTCTGTCGCGACCGGCTGCGATTCCGCCTGGACAGCCACTGGTGCTACCGGCGGCGCCTGAACGGGAGCTGCCATCGGCTGTTCGTGCACGACGCTTACCGGTGCCGCTGGCCGCTCGAAGCGCTCTTGTGGCTGCTCTTCAAAGTGGTGCTCATTCGACGGCAACGACGGCAGGGCTTCATTGCCGCGCTCCACCTCCAGCAAGTGCGTCTCTTCACGCGGCGTTGCGATACTCACCTGGCCTTCCGGACGTTGCTGACCGCCGCCTTCCTGCGGGCGGCCTGTGCCACGCCCACGCCGGCCACGACGCCGGCGACGGCCGCTGGCCGCACCTTCGGGACGTTCCGGGCGATCCGTAGCTTCCTTGGCGGCAGGTGCCGGCGGGTGCTCTGCGCCGGCACTTGCTGCCTGCGGGCGGGCCTCAGGGCGAGCCGGAGGTTGCGGACGGCCTTCGGGGCGACCCTCGGCGCGCGCCGGTTGTGGCGGGCGCGGCTGCTGGTTGCCACGATGCGGCGGACGCGGACCGCGATGCTCGCGATTATCCGGACGACGCTGCGGATGCGGACCGCGCGCCTGCTGCGGAGGGCGCGGGCCACGCCCCGGTGTTGCCGGAGTCTTGATCTTGGCCTCCGCTTTCCTGGCGCCGAACAGACTCTTGAGAAGGCGGCTGAAAAAGCCGGCCTCCGTCTTGGCCGGCGTGGGCGGTGGCGGAGCGGTGTGGGCAATGCTCTGCACCGCCGCCTTCTCCGCCTCTGGCAGCGCAGCAGGACGATTGCCATGGTGACGCGGCTCATCCTCTTCTTCCTCGACCAGTTCAACCTCGTAGCTCGGAATATCGATTTCCTCGTCGTATTCCTCGCTGCGCAGGCGCCGCACGTGGTAGTGCGGCGTCTCCATGGTCGGGTCGGGAATGATCAGCACCGGCGTGCCGAGGCGCGTCTCGATCGCGTTGATTTCGTAGCGCTTCTCGTTGAGCAGGAAGGTCGCCGTGTCCACCGGCAGGTGCACATGCAGGGCCGCCGTGTTTTCCTTCATGGCCTCTTCCTGGACGGAACGCAGCACATGCAGGGCCAGCGATTGCACGGTGCGGATATGCCCGCGGCCTTCGCAGCGCGGGCAGACGATGGCGCTCGATTCACCGAGCGACGGCCGCAGGCGCTGGCGCGACATCTCCAGCAGGCCGAAGCGCGAGATGCGGCCCACCTGCACGCGCGCGCGATCGACCTTGAGCGCCTCGGTCAGGCGGTTTTCGACTTCGCGCTGGTTGCGCGCCGGCGTCATGTCGATAAAGTCGATGACGATCAATCCGCCCAGATCGCGCAGGCGCAACTGACGGGCGACCTCGTCGGCCGCTTCGAGATTGGTGTTGAACGCGGTCTCTTCGATGTCCGCGCCCTTGGTGGCGCGTGCCGAGTTCACGTCGATGGTGACCAGCGCTTCGGTCTTGTCGAACACCAGCGCACCACCGGATTCAAGACGCACCTCGCGCGCGAAGGCTGCTTCGATCTGGTGTTCGATCTGATAGCGTGAAAAAAGCGGCGTCTCGTCCTGGTAGAGTTTGAGCTTGCCCAGCGTCTGCGGCATGACCTGCTGCATGAAACGCTGCGCGCGCTCGTAGATTTCCGGATTGTCGATCATGATCTCGCCGATATCCGAGCGCAGGTAGTCGCGGATCGCGCGGATGACCAGATTCGATTCCTGGTAGATGAGGAACGGGGCGGGGCGCTCGCCGGAGGCCTTGCTGATCGCCTCCCACAGCTGCGTGAGGTAATCCAGATCCCACTGCAGTTCTTCGGCGTTGCGGCCGATGCCGGCGGTGCGAATGATGACTGAGTAGTCCTGCGGGATATTGAGCTGCGCCATGGCCTCGCGCATCTCGGCGCGTTCTTCGCCCTCGATGCGGCGTGAAATGCCGCCGCCGCGCGGGTTGTTGGGCATGAGCACGAGATATCGTCCGGCCAAGCTGACGAAGGTGGTGAGGGCGGCGCCCTTGGTGCCGCGCTCTTCCTTCTCGACCTGGACAATCAGTTCCTGGCCTTCCTTGATCACGTCCTTGATCATGACCTGGCCCATGGGAGTCTTCTGGTCGTAATCCTTGAAGTAAATCCGGGAAATTTCCTTCAGCGGCAGAAAGCCCTGGCGTTCGGAACCATAATCCACGAACGCCGCCTCGAGCGACGGCTCGACGCGGGTAATCTTGGCCTTGTAGATATTGCCTTTTTTCTGTTGGTAGGTGGAGGATTCGATATCGAGGTCGATGAGTTTCTGACCGTCGACAATGGCAACGCGCAACTCCTCTGAGTGAGTCGCGTTAAACAGCATTCTCTTCATTTTTAATTCTCCGACGCTCAACGCGCAACCGCGCGCCATGGTCGGGACCGCCGCACCGCTAACTTCTACCTAGCCGCCGTCATAAAATCATTCAACAATCTAAATGAGACTTGCGACTGGCTCGCAGTTGTCGTCGATTCCGACACACAGGAGCATCAATTCCGGGCATCGCTCTTGAAAGGGGCGAGCAATGCAAAACCCGTTTAGTGCCCGGCCGGTCACGAAGACCACCGGTGATC
>CAYHES010000273.1:0-3395 GCA_964355495.1 uncultured Acidiferrobacterales bacterium | reverse complement strand
TGCGCGCCGATTTCAGCGACGGCGATGGCAGCCACACGGCGCGCTACATCCCGCTCATTCTGCCGGAAGCACTGCGTGCCTGGATCGAACGAGCGGTGGTCGCGGGCCGGGTCACGGATGGAAGCGTGCTGTTTCACGGTGCGCTGCGCAATTTTCCGTTCCGCGACGGCAAGGGCCGGTTCGAGGTGCGCGCGCATGTCAAGGACGGCGTGCTCGACTACCTGCCGGGCTGGGCGCCGATCCACGACATCGACGCGGATCTGTATTTCACCGGTACCGGCATGCTCGTCACTTCGGCACACAGCAAGATTCGCGGCCTCGAGGTCGGTCGCATGGCAGTGGCGATCGAGGACTTCAAGGCCCCCGACGGGGCGGTGGTAACGGTTAATGGGCGCATCGCGGGCGGGTTGCAGGAAACGCTCGATGTGCTCGCCGACAGCAAGGCGCCGCGCTTCGTGTCGCTGGTGCCCACCGGTCTGCGTGCCGCGGGCGACGGCGTGCTGACGCTGGATCTGCGCATCCCGGCGCGCGCCCCGAAAACCATCGCGATCGCGGGCTTCTACCGGTTCCTGAACAGTAGCGTGGAATTTCCGTTGCGCGCCATCCGCATCGACGACATCCAGGGTGGCATGGAATTCAGCGAGTCCGGGCCGCGCACCGGAAAACTCAACGCGCGCCTGTTCGGCGGCGATGCCGTGCTCGAGGCTGTTCCGGATGTCGCGCAGGCGGGTGCGGTGCGCATCGAGGCGCACGGTACGCTGACCCAGGCGGGACTCGCGCAGGTGTTCGGGCCGGTACTGTCACCGCTGTTGCGCGGACAGGCGCCGTGGCAGGCTCACCTGCTGCCGCGCCGCGACGGCTCCGATCTTTTCATCGAAGCCGATTTGCGCGATCTCGAACTACGCCTGCCCGCGCCACTCGCCAAGACGCAGGGTGAGCCGCTGCTGCTGCAAGTTCGAACCAGTGCGGCTGGTAACGACAGCCAAGTGCTGGATCTGCGGATGGAAGAACGCGTGACCGGTAAGCTGGCTTTTCAGCGCGCGGCATCGGGCTGGACATTTACCCGCGGCCGCATCGGTATCGGCGAGAAGGTCACGCAACTGCCGCCGCAGCCCGGTCTGCAACTGAGTGCGCGCCTGCCGGCGCTCAATGCGGATGACTGGTGGCCACTGCTGCGTCAGAACTTGAGTGGCAGCGATGACAGCGGTTGGCTGGACAGGGTGAGCCGCGTGAACGCCGAAGTCGAATCGCTCGAGGCATTCGGACGCGGATTCGGACGCCTGAGCCTGGATATGGGCAACAGCGCCGGCAATTGGCAAGGGCGCGTGCAGGGCGATGCGGTGACTGGACAGATTGCCATCGCCGGCCCCGTGTCCACGGGCCTTCCCCTGGTCGTGGGCAATGTCGCCGCGCCCGGCCGCTCGGTGATTCACCTGACGCTGGAGAATCTCGTTCTGCCGCCGGCGCGTGCCACGGGCGAGGCACTGGTGCTCGATCCACGCGGCTTGCCGTCCTTGCACGTGCAGAGCCAGTCCTTCACGGTCGCCGACAAGGCCTTGGGTGCATTGGAGTTCAGCGCCTTACCGGCCACGCACGGCTGGAAGATCGCCAGCCTCAAGCTCACCCGTCCCGAATCGAGCCTGACCGCCAGCGGTCTGTGGGAGATCGACAGCCGCAATCAGCAAAGCACCCAGATCGATGTCACGCTGACGAGCACGGACTTTGGCAAACTGCTGGAGACGCTGGGTTATGCCGAGGAGGTTGTCGGCGGCAAGCTCACGCTGCAATCGAACTGGTCGTGGTTGGGCGCGCCCACGGCGTTCCATGTGGCGCGGACCGACGGTGACCTGAACTTCTCGCTCTCGAGCGGGCGTATCCCGAAAATCAGTCCCGGCGCCGGGCGCCTGCTCGGCGCGCTGGACCTGGGTTCGATAACGCGTTATCTCACGCTCGATTTCAGCAATGTATTCGGCAAGGGACTGACCTTTGACAGCATCAAGGGCAAGGTGGCGGTCGAGAAAGGGAATGCCTATACTCGCGACCTCGCGATTCGCACCCCGGGCGCCGACATCGGCTTGTCCGGCCGGATCGGACTCGCGGCGCGCGATCTGGATCTCGAGCTTGGCGTCACGCCGCATCTGATGGAAGAGCTTGCCATCACCGGCGGTCTGATCGGTGGTCCGGTGGTCGGTGCGGCGGTGGCGGTGTTACACAAGCTGGTACAAAAGCCGTTCGAAAGAAGTACCCGTATCAAATATACGGTGAAGGGCGGGTGGGACGGTCCGGCGGTCACGCGCCTCGGCCCCCCACCGTCAACGACGACGGGTGAGGAACAATAGGGAACCCCAGGACGATTTCCATGCCGCATGCGATGATGTTGTTCGTGCTCGGATTGCTTCCGGGCGCGGCCGAGTCGCTGTCGCTCGCGGCAGCGGACTGGGTGCCGCCGCGCCGCGCCGAGGCACTCGCGGCGCACCGGCCGCTCGGCGACTTTGTGCGCACGATCGACCGGGGTGATGCCGGGTTGCTGCGCATTCGTCACGCCGGCGGTGAACCGGACAGCCGCTTCGCCGAGCAGTTGCGCGACGCGCTCGTGGCGCTCGGCGTACCGGCCGCGCGCATACGGCTGGTGCCGGCCGCCGCGGATGCCGATCGTCTGATTCTGGAATTTTCTGCCAACGGAGAAACAGGACCGTGAAAGTCGCCGCCATACAGATGGCCTCCGGGCCGCAGGTATCAGCCAACCTGAGCGAAGCCGCGCGCCATATCGGCAAGGCCGCCGCGGCCGGCGCGCGCCTCGTGGTGTTGCCGGAGAATTTCGCCATCATGGCGCAGCAGGACGCCGACCGGCTGGCGGCCGCCGAGCGCGATGGCCAGGGTCCGATCCAGGAATTTCTCGCGGCGCAGGCGCGCACCCATGGCGTGTGGCTGGTGGGCGGCACGCTCCCCATCAAGGCGCATGACCCGCAGCGCGTGCGCGCCGCCTGTCTGCTGTTCGACGACCGCGGCGAGCGCGTGGCGCGCTACGACAAGATTCACCTGTTCGACGTGCGTCTCGACAACGGCGAATTGTACAACGAATCGGCCGCCATCGAGCCGGGCGACACCCCGGTGCTGGTAGACACGCCGTTCGGCAAGCTCGGTCTGGCGGTGTGTTACGACCTGCGCTTCCCGGAATTGTTTCGGCGGCTGCTCGATCAGGGCGCCGAACTGTTCGCCGTGCCGTCGGCGTTCACGGTGCGCACCGGGCGTGCCCACTGGGAAGTGCTGGTGCGCGCGCGCGCCGTGGAGAACCTGGCCTACGTGATCGCCGCCGCCCAGGGCGGTTACCACGTAAACGGCCGCGAGACCTACGGCGACAGCATGATCGTGAACCCGTGGGGCGAGGTGCTCGA
>CAYHES010000272.1:0-3396 GCA_964355495.1 uncultured Acidiferrobacterales bacterium | reverse complement strand
TTGGTCGGACAAATGATAGCAAGATGTGTGCATAGATTAGCCCTCCGGGAGAAGGCCAGGATGAGGGGATGGTTAAACATCAACGCCCCGATGGCCCCCTCACCCCAACCCTCTCCCTGAGGGAGAGGGAGTGTCGCAGTGGACGCAGTGCCGCCTTCAGGCGGCTCACGGGGTTATCCGCGCCTTTGAGGCGCTCACTAAATAAGCCCCCGGCTTTGCCGGGGGTCATTTAACTGACGGAACATTGCTTGTTCGAAATGTAGGTCGGCCTTCAGGCCGACATGTCGGGCTAAAGCCCGACCTACAGGGGGGCTCCAGGAAGCTATAAGTACCAAACAGAATGAAGCACTACACAAGCGGCAACTGGAAAGCCGGTCCTCCGGCAAGTCACCGACGCGGATTCTACACGCGCTCGAACACAAACCCGGAGTAGCGCATGCGTTGCCGGTCGCCGTCCGGCAATACGCGCATGACGTCCCCGACATTGCGCCCGAGCCCGAACACGTACGCCTCGTTGTCGGAGATCGGCATGATGACGACTTTTACATGCCGGTTCTCGATTCCAGAGATCCGGATGTCCATGAGCAGCTTCCCGTTCTCGATGAGCAAGCGGCAGTGATCGAGATCCACAAGATACTCGTCATCCGTATTGATGATGCGGTAATCGCCGGTGCGATGCCGCCAGATCTCGCCGATGGAGAAGGTCGGGGTTTGCTCGGCCGGAACCACGACCCGGTCGCGCAGCAGCGCAAACGACCGCCCGCCTGTTTGCGCGAACTCCACCGGCGGGAACGGAATCGGCACTGACTTGAGCCCAAGCAGGTTGAACTCGACGCGAAACCGGTTTGCCGTGAGCGGCACGAGATCGAGCACATGCTTGAGGACATGCAGCCTCAGGCGTTTCTTCCCGAGTGAAATGCGCGCCAGCGACCCCATGAGGCTGTAGTCGCCAACCCGTTCCCGCAGCGCATCACGCGCCAGCACAATTTCAGATTCCAGCGCTTTCTTTGGCGGGGCAATGCCGCGCCGGATTTCGAGTGCCAGCCGCAGCGCCTCTTCGGCGGCGCTGTACACCAGGTCACCGGCGTTGTCGGCGTTGGCAAGCACCACCACTCCGAGCTTCATTTCCGGCAGCAGCGCAAGTTGACTCACGAATGCCTTGGTGCCGCCATTGTGCCAGGCCTGTTGCCCGCCACCCTCGATGGCCAGCCCGCTGAGCATCCAGCCGAGACCGAAGCGCTGACCGAAATCGAGCGGCCGGCCGGAGTATTGAGGTTCAAAGGTCGCGCGCAGCGCGCTCTCGCCCAGCACGCGTGTGTGGTCGAACGTGCCGCCAGCCAGCACACAATGCATGAAGCGCGCGAGGTCCAACACGTTGCTGTACAGGCCGCCGGCCGGGACATCCCGGATCGGCGTGGGGTTCGTTGGCCTGTCGTGCACGTAACCGCGCGCCAGGCGAGCGCCGATCGCGCCATCTGGCGCAAAGCCGGTATGGTGCATGCCAAGCGGCACGAGCAATTGCTGTTGCACGGCCTCGGCATACGGCCGCCCGGCGATACGCTCGACCACCAGTCCGAGCAGATCGTAACCAAGATTCGAATAATTGAAGACGGTGTGCGGCTCGAACGCGAGATGTTCATCCCGAAGTTCATGCAGCAGGTCGGTCAGCGAGCGGTCCGAGAAAAAGCCCTTGAGCAGGTAAGTCGGCAGGCCCGCATGGTGGCAGAGCAGGGCACGCGGCGTGATCGGCGCGGCCTGTGGCCAGCGCGTGAGCATGGAGAACTCCGGGAGCCAATCCGTGATGGGCCGATCGAGGTCCATGCGCCCCTGTTCCACAAGCTGCATGACCGCGAGCGCGTTCACGACCTTGGTGATCGAGCCGACCTGGTAGGTGGTTTCGGGCGTCGCCAGGATGCGACGCTCGCGGTCGGCGTAACCGAAGCCCTCGGCCCAGAGCAGTTGCTGATCGTCCACGAGCGCGATGCTCAATGCCGGCACGCCGGCCTTGCGCATGCCGCGCAGAATGTGCCAGCGCAGGTGTGACTTCAGATATTCCAGGTCAGCGGGCGCATGCATCTCCGGCCGGCACGGAGGTCGCGGCAGGTTGGCGGCGGCCAGGGTCATTGCCGTGAGGCGACGGGTGTGTCGCAGAAAACGATTCAGCATGATCGGGAGAGTGGTGCGCGACGAAATCCGGGGAGGATCATTTTGGCTGCGGCTTCACTATACCACGGCCAGGCTGCGGCGCTTCGATATGGCTAATCATGTGCAGGCCTGCTTTCTTTAAAATGGCTGATTTTGTGCAGGCTTGCTTTCTTTAAATGCGTGCGCGTGACCCCCATCTTACCTGCTCTCGCACGAATGACGACTCGTATGCCAAACCAGCACATCGTTTGCCCGCATTGCCACGGCGTGAACCGCGTGCCGGCGGAACGCCTGGCGGAGAATCCGAAATGCGGTGCCTGCAAGGCGGCGCTCTGCGACGGTCTCCCGGTGGATCTGGACAGCGGCAATTTTCGCACCCATATCGAGCGCAACGACCTTCCGGTGGTGGTGGATTTCTGGGCGCCGTGGTGCGGGCCATGCCGTTCGATGGCGCCGGTATTCGCGCAGGCCGCCGCGGCGTTACGCGGTCGCGCACGGTTGGCCAAGGTAAACACCGAGGCTGAGCCGCAGCTTGCCAGCCAGTTCGCCATACGCAGCATCCCCACCCTGGTTGTGTTCCGCGGCGGGCGCGAGGTGGAACGGATGTCCGGCGCGCTGGATGCACAAAGCCTGAGCGCATGGATAAACCGCTGGGTGTGATATGCGCAGGCATAAAAAAAGCGCCCCTCGCGGGGCGCTTTCTTGTACAGCGAAAGAAAAGGACTTACTTCTTGACTTCGTCCTTCTTCTTCTCTTCGACCTTCTTCTTCTCTACCTTCTTCTTCGCGTCCTTCTTCTCTTCCTTCTTCTCGGCGGTCGTGGCGGCCGGGGCGGCACCAGCAGCAGCCGGCTTGGCGGCGTCAGCAGCGAACGCAGCGCCGAACACGAAGGTGAAGGTCAGGGCGAGTACAGCGGCAAGAATCTTCTTCATGGACAGTTCCTCTAGGGTTGTGGTTTTGACTACCGGTTGCCGATATTTATCAGCTTCCGTCGCTGTATGATATAGCAATCGCCGTGCCAGACGGTGTATTTTAATTATTAACGTGTTATATCAATGTGTTATGTAGTATCGAGGCAGAGGAACCGCATGCGGTTGCTGGTAATTAACTACAAATTTTGTAGGATACCTCCATACAGGAACCTCGGCCTGATAGGACGAACGCAGTAGGGATTCATTGATGATACGTCGCCTCCTCCCCCTCAACCGCCTGCAACGCAAAGTGGTGAACACCATCCTGGTGATGGTGGTGG
>CAYHES010000271.1:0-3398 GCA_964355495.1 uncultured Acidiferrobacterales bacterium | reverse complement strand
GGGTGCGCCCCGCGCATCAACCTTCATTCCCTCCCCCTTGATGGGGGAGGGTTAGGGTGGGGGTGAAAAGTCGAGGATAGCGCGGATACCGAGTTTCGGGTCCTGGGCATCGACCCATGCCCTGTCCTTGGTTAAATCCAGCAACGCCAGCAGACAGATGGCGGTACGTTCGTTTAGCTGTTCATTGGGCATGCCCAACTCGCCCAGAACGGTTAACGCTTCCTGAATATGTTACGCGTCGAATCCGATCATCGACGGCTAATATAATGAAAGGACGAACGAACCCGGGCTTCATTATCTCCGTCCGTCTGCAACACCCGATTGCCTCTTCCCTGAGCAGTGCTTTTGTGGGTAAGATGCCGCCCTTTCCGGGAACCCGGGCAGAGTCAATACGGCGAGACGAACGGAGAAAGACTTCATCGATTCCGACATGCGCATCGGCCCCTACCAACTGAAAAACAATCTCGTCGTGGCGCCCATGGCCGGCGTCACCGACCGGCCGTTCCGCCTGTTGTGCCGCTCGCTCGGCGCCGGGCTGGCCGTGTCCGAGATGGTCGCGTCCAACTCGCTGCTCTGGGGCAGCGAGAAAACCAAGCGCCGCGCCAACCACGAAGGCGAACCGGAGCCGAAATCGGTGCAGATCGTCGGCGCCGATCCGGTCATGCTCGCCGAGGCCGCCAGGGTCAATGTCGCGAACGGCGCGCAGATCATCGACATCAACATGGGCTGCCCCGCTAAAAAAATCTGCAACGTCATGGCCGGCTCGGCGCTGCTGCGCGACGAGGCGTTGGTCGCGCGGCTGCTGGAAAGCGTGGTCAAGGCGGTGGGCGTGCCGGTCACGCTCAAGATCCGCACCGGCTGGGACAGCCGTTCGCGCAACGGCGTGACCATTGCGCGCCTGGCGGAACAATGCGGCATCCAGGCGCTGTCCGTGCACGGGCGCACGCGCGCCGATGCCTTCATGGGTCAGGCCGAGTACGACACCATCGCCGCCATCAAGGCCGCGGTGAACATTCCGGTGATCGCGAACGGTGACATCGACTCGCCGGAGAAGGCCAAACAGGTCTTGGCACACACCGGCGCCGACGGCCTCATGATCGGGCGCGCCGCCCAGGGCCGGCCGTGGATTTTCCGCGAGATCGCGCATTACCTGAAAACCGGCGAAAAGCTGCCCGAGCCGGCGCCGCTCGAAGTGCGCGCCATTCTGCTCGGCCACCTCGAAAACCTGTATGCCTTCTACGGCGAACACCTGGGTGTGCGCGTGGCGCGCAAGCACATCTCCTGGTACAGCAAGGGCTGTGTCGGCGGCGGCGCGTTCCGGCATGCCATCAACCAGGTCGAGACCACGACCGACCAGCGTTCCATGATCGAAACATTCTTTGCGCGCCAGGCGGATCTCGGCGGAAAATCTGCTCCTGCGTTTTCCGCACTTCTGCCCTCCATGGATGGAGTAATGCCGCGTGAGGGCAGGAGCCCGGAGCGGCCGCCATCCATGGCGGTCGCCGGCACGCCCACCGGACTGGCGGCATGAAAGAGCAGCATCCGCGCAAGGGGCCGATTTCGACCTGCGTGAGGGGCGCGCTGGAACGCTACTTCCACGATCTCGACGGCGAAAAACCGGCCGGCGACCTGTACGACATGGTCGTGCACGAAGTGGAACGGCCGCTGCTCGAAATCGTGATGAAGCACGTAAAGAGCAACCAGTGCAAGGCGGCGGAGATGCTCGGCATCAACCGCAACACCCTGCGCAAGAAGCTCAAGCTGCACGGGCTGGATAAATAATAAGATATTGGGTCAGCGCTGAATTGGTACGCTCCCGGTAAAGCACCGGGTCCCTTCTCCCTGCGGGAGAAGGACAGGATGAGGGCCGCTGTTACGCTGCTGGCCCTCACCCCGACCCTCTCCCGCAGGGAGAGGGAGAAAAAAGAACGATCCATTACATTGAGAGACCGCATGTCCCGCATCCAGCGCGCTTTGATCAGTGTTTCCGACAAGACCGGCGTTGTCGAATTTGCCAAAGCCCTCAACGCTCAAGGCATTGAGATCCTATCCACTGGCGGCACCGCCAAACTTCTGGCCGAGAATAAAATCGCCGTAACCGAAGTCGCGGACTACACCGGCTTCCCGGAAATGCTCGACGGGCGCGTGAAGACGCTGCATCCGAAAATCCACGGCGGCCTGCTCGGGCGGCGTGACCTGCCGGCGCATGTCGCGGCCATGGACCAGCACGGCATCCCGCCGATCGACCTGCTGGTGGTGAATCTCTATCCGTTCGAGCAGACCGTCGCCAAACCGGACTGCACGCTCGAAGACGCGGTCGAGAACATCGACATCGGCGGCCCGACCCTGCTGCGCGCCGCCGCCAAGAACCACGGCTCGGTAACGGTGGTGGTGGACAACGCCGACTTCGCAACGGTCTTGGATGAAATGAAGGCGCACGCCGGCGGCGTCAGCGCCGCCACGCGCTTCGCACTCGCGGTCAAGGTGTTCGAACACACCGCGCGCTATGACGGCGCGATTGCCAATTACCTCGGCTGTATCCAGCCGGACGGCACGCGCACGGCGTTCCCGCACACCTACAACGCCCAATACCGCAAGGCGCAGGAGATGCGCTATGGCGAGAATCCGCACCAGAAGGCGGCGTTCTACGTGGAGCCCGCGCCGGCCGAGGCCTGTGTGGCCACCGCCCGCCAGGTGCAGGGCAAGGAACTATCCTTTAATAATGTCGCCGACACCGACGCCGCGCTCGAATGCGTGAAGGCCTTCGACGAACCGGCCTGCGTGATCGTGAAGCATGCCAACCCGTGCGGCGTGGCGGTGGCCGGCACTATTCTCGATGCCTACAAGCACGCCTACGTGACCGATCCGACCTCGGCGTTCGGCGGCATCATCGCCTTCAACCGGCCGCTGGATGCGGCCACCGCGAAGAATATTCTGGAGCGGCAATTCGTCGAGGTGATCATTGCCCCGGAGGTGAATGAAGATGCCAAGCCGATCCTCGCCGCCAAGGCGAACATCCGCGTGCTCGCCTGCGGCACTTGGGGTTTGAGCCGCCCGGGCGGCCTCGACTACAAACGCGTCACCGGCGGCCTGCTGGTACAGGAACGCGACATCGGCATGCTCGGCGCGCAGGACCTCAAGATTGTCACCCGGCGCGCGCCCTCGCCGCGCGAGCTCGCCGACCTGTTATTCGCCTGGAAGGTGGTGAAGTTTGTTAAATCCAACGCCATCGTTTACTGCAAAGAGGGACGCACGATTGGCGTCGGCGCCGGCCAGATGAGCCGCGTGTACAGCGCGCGCATCGCCTCCATCAAGGCGACCGACGCCGGGCTCGAAGTGCACGGCAGCGTCATGGCCTCGGATGCGTTCTTTCCGTTCCGCGACGGCCTCGACCAGGC
>CAYHES010000270.1:0-3410 GCA_964355495.1 uncultured Acidiferrobacterales bacterium | reverse complement strand
GCGCTGGATCGAGTTCATGCAGTCATTCGGGCAGCCCGAGACCTTGAACTTGAACTTGTACGGCAGGGCCGGGCGGTGCATGTCGTCGAGGAAGTCATTCACCAGCAGGCGATGAATTTTCTGCTCGTTGGCGCACGACTGCTCGCAACGCGCCGCGCCGACGCACGACATGCCGGTGCGCACGCACGGGCCGGCGCCGCCGAGGTCCCAACCGTAGTCGTTGATTTCGTCGAAGAAGTGTTGGGTCTTCTCGGAGGTGGTGCCGATGAACATGATGTTGCCGGTTTGGCCATGGAAGGCGATCAGGCCGGAACCGTACTTGTTCCAGGAGCTCGACAGCTTGCGCAGCATGTCGGTGGTGTAGTGGTTGCCCGCGGGCGGCTGTACGCGCACGGTGTGGAATTCCTTGGACTCGGGGAACATGCTCGCCACTTCCGAGAAGCGCGGGATGATGCCGCCGCCGTAGCCGAACACCGATACCGTGCCGCCTTTCCAGTAACCGAGGCGGGTCTTGTAAGAGTGCTCCAGCTGGCCGAGCAGGTCGACCATCATGTTGTTCTCGAGCGCCAGGCGCTTGAGGCCGGTGACGAAACTCGGCCAGGGACCGCTCTCGAGCTGGTCGAGCATCGGGGTCTTGTGGAACGCCTTGGTGGACTTTTTCTTGTCCAGCGGCAAATAGGTGGAGTGCTTTTCCGGGTTCTTCGGTGTTTGAGCCATTGAAACGACCTCCTGTGCGCAGCCAAGAATGGATCAGGGTGCCTTCCGCCACGTTTGGCGCAGAAGACACCGTTCGAAAATAGTTATTAAACTTTACCTTTGAGGCGAGATTGCATCTCGTCCGGTCGGCGTCAATCCGGAATTCGCTCCGGAGACACAGATACTTCACCCGCCTCGTGTAGCATGTTCTGAATGCGGAGCAGATATTAGTCATCCCTTATGCATGAATAGAATCATTCATTCGGGAGGGGCGGGCGCACAGGATATACCCCTAAAGAGATAGGCCGCAATACTTGAAAACGGATTATTAAGGCAACATTATTAACATAATCACTTTATAATACATAAAGATATATTGCATATTTAATTATATTTGTAGAGCTGATTCTTGACGGGTTTTCGACAGGGCCGCATCTCCTGCCGTCGATGTCATCGCAGTATTCAGCGCACAGGGAACCTAAGATATCCAATCCTGATCTCTCCGAGATCAAACATTGCCCCGGCCTGCGCAGACCACGGCATGCACTCCTTGCCGGAGTCGCGCATCAAGACGACCAGACAGAAAATGCCACCTCCCGACAGCCCGTTTACGCCTGAGCATGCCGATGCCTATGCCAATTGGCGGAAGGCCAAGCTGAAGGATTACCCCGTGAATGCCGAGGCGTTGCGGGTTGAAGTGGCCGATCCGCGTGCATTGAGTGAAACCGAGCGGCGCAAGATGTTGCAGGTGTGCCGCAAGGCCAACATGGTGATTTACGCGAGCCGTCTGGATGGGCTTGCGGACAAGCAGATTCCGCGTCGCCTCGGCGCGCAGTTCGGGCTTGTCCGGCTCGACGGCAACCTGCTGGCCGACGAGGATGCCGTGAGCTCGCTGCGGGTGGTGCCGGAGAAGTCTGGCCGAGGTTACATCCCGTACTCGAATCGAAGGCTCCTGTGGCACACCGATGGCTATTACAACCCGCCGGAGCGGCGCGTGCGCGCCTTCGTGTTGCACTGCGTCTCGCCGGCCGCGCGCGGCGGCGAGAACGCGCTGCTGGATCCGGAAATCGCCTATTTGAGGTTGCGTGATGAAAACCCGGAATACATCCGTGCATTCATGGCGCCGGACGTCATGACCATTCCGGCGAACACCGAAGAGGGCGGCGAGAATCGCCCGGCGCAGACCGGACTGGTGTTCAGTATTGATCCTGCGACCGGCAGCCTCCATATGCGTTACACGGCACGTACCCGGAGCATTGAATGGAAGCAGGACGCGGCGACGCACAGTGCGGTCAAGGCCTTGGAGCGACTGCTCGCTGGCGATTCACCGCATGTCTTTCGTTATCGTCTTGCTGCCGGCGAAGGATTGTTGTGCAACAACGTGCTGCATAACCGCACGGAGTTTGCGGATGAGGTGGACAAAGGTATTACCCGGCTGATATACCGGGCGCGTTATTATGACCGCATTGTAGGCACAAACGTCAGCGATGTAGTTGGGTAACGAACAATACGACGACATTTCCCCTCACCCTACTCCCCAAGGGGAGAGGGAGAGTTTGTGGGAAGCCCTAATTTTGATTGGACCGCATCCGCGGCACCGGTGCGCAGGACGCGTGAACGAGCATTTGCATGCTCCCCTCTCCCGCCAGCGGGAGAGGGGCCGGGGGAGAGGGAGTTGTGGCCGTAAGTTTGTGCGCGTGATTGGTGTTGAACGAACCACCCTCTCCCCATCCCTAGTGAATGAAGCCCCATTCACTAGGGAGAGGGGGAGTTGGTGAAAATTTTGAGGAAGCCCTCTCCCCATCCCTCTCCCGCTGATGCGGGAGAGGGGGCGTTGGTGAAAATCTATCGAAAGGCCTGACATGCTTTATCTGAGTGAAGTCCTGATCCAGCATCCGCAGCTCGAGAACTTCGAACAACTGCTGGAAACGATCACCCGGCGCGCCCGGGAAACCGGCGAGTTGCATTTCAAGATCGATGTGAAGCCACCCTATCCGGATACACCGCCGAACTGGGAAGATCGCCTCGAAGGCGCCTTTGTCGGCATTCATTCCATCACCCGCTCGCCATATTGAGCCTCAGCACACGCGTCGTTTCCGGCGCGGGAGCCACACGCACCATGAAATACCTGAAAGAAGAGCACCTGCGCGATGCCGACAGCGGCGAGGACCTGCAAGAGTCCGCCTACCTGCTGGAGATGCGTCTTGCCGAGCTGTGCCGGCACCGTGCCGAAGTCCAGGATCGGAACTCGAATGCCTTTGCGGACCTGCTGCTGGAGGAAGGCCGGCTGCTCATTCGTCTTGAAAAGCCGAGCGAGGCCTGGGATGCGGCACGTGCGGCAGTCGATATCTACCTCGGCCAGGAGAATTGGCTGGGCACGGTCGAGGCCTGCGATGTGTTGTATGCCGCGGACCAGCCCGGTTCGCTGGCCGCGCTCGGCCAGGGCATCTGGCTGGCCGTGACTTTCCCGATCGATCCGGAACTGACGGTCGCGATGCTGGAGCACGTGGTGGAAGAAACGCCGGACGATTCGGACGGTGCCGCGGTCGCGGCCGTTACGGCGCACTACGTTGCCGACCTGCGCGCCGAGGGCAAGCGACGCGACGATCTCGTTTTCTACACCAACAACCTGCTCGGCACCGTGGCGCGCCGTCACAGCCAGGTGCAAAGCCAGGAGGCCTACGATTATTGGGTAAAAAAACTGGAACTGCATG
>CAYHES010000269.1:0-3434 GCA_964355495.1 uncultured Acidiferrobacterales bacterium | reverse complement strand
CTCCAATCTCAAGAAGCACGGGGTTTCTTTTGCCGATACGGAAGGCGTGTTCTTCGACCCGTTGGCCATACACCAAGTGGATTCCAGAACGGAAGGCGAAGAACGGTTTGTGGCCATTGGAATGGGAAGTGCCGGACAAATCCTGGTAGTTGTATATACGCTGCGCGGCGATGACATCAGGTTGATTTCTGCTCGTTGCGCTACTCGCCGAGAGGTAAAAACTTATGAAACGTGAATACGATTTTTCCAAGGGAAAGCGCCGCGCCATCCTGCCGACGAAGGGAAAAACGCGCATTACCATTTTCATCGATGATTCTGTACTTGCAGAATTCCGGACGCGTGCGGAAAAAGCAGGGACTGGTTATCAAACCATGATCAATGAGGCCCTTCGGGCATTCTTGTCTGCCCGTGCCGAGGAGCCGGTTACCGAGTCCGTTCTTCGTCAAGTCATTCGCGAAGAAATGCCCAAGCCATCGCGCACCAGCGGACGCGGCACAAAGCGCCGCGCCGCTTAGTACTATCGAAGTAGGGTGGGCACCGCCCACCACGTGCGACTTCCATTGCCACTGATGGTGGGCGATGCCCACCCTACAAACTGCGGCACAGCGAAGCCAAGAGCGAATACGCCCTCACGCTCATCGAACACGGCAAGCCGGTCACGTCGATTATGGACCGCAGCTTCGTGGATGCCAGCGGCATCCGCTGGATCATCGACTACAAGACCAGTACCCACGAGGGTGGGGGCTGGATGCCTTTCTGGATCGCGAGCAGGAACGCTATCGCGGGCAGTTGGAGCGCTATGCGGCGGTGCTGGGCAAGCTCGATTCGAGGCCGATACGGTTGGGCCTGTATTTCCCGTTGTTGGGGGGATGGCGGGAGTGGGAGGCATCATGATTTGTGCAGGAAGCAGGCTCTGGGTTAATGTGAGACAACCCGGACGACGCGGCCTATGACGCGTTTTGAGTTCGAGCTGCATGAGCAGCACCTAGAATGAGATATGCGTGATGGAATTCGAATGGGATGAACGCAAAGCAGCAACGAATCTGAAGAAACACGGCGTTTCATTTCACGAGGCTGGTACGGTGTTCGGAGACACGATGGCAATTACCTTCCATGATCCCGATCATTCCGGGAGTGAACAGCGGTTTCTTACATTCGGGTTATCGCAGTCAGATCGGCTACTGGTCGTGGCGCACACAGACAGAGGCCGAAAAATACGAATCATCAGTGCGCGTTTGATGGCCAAACATGAGAGGAAAATCTATGAAGAAGGCTAAACGTGACGAGCTTCGCCCCGAGTACCGTCGGGAGGATCTTGGAAAGGGCGTGCGCGGCAAACACTTGAGGTCCTACCGCGCGGGCACAAATCTTGTATTGCTTCAACCAGAGGTTGCAGCAGCATTTCCCACAGAGCGCGCAGTAAACGATGCCTTAAGTTCCCTTATCGAAGTCGCAGAACATGCCGGCATAACACGCCGTTCCACCGGACGCGCAAAGACGGCGCGTCGGTGAATTCTGTACAAAAACGGGTCAGAGAGTCGTGGCGCTGCCTTAAAGAAGGCACTTGAAACTGTGGGGTCAGGTCCCTCGACAACATTCGCATGAACTCATTCAGAGAGTAATGTGATTGTGCAAGACCTGACCCCGTAAACGACAGGGTTCTTGCCAGGCGCTGGTCATAAAAGGCGGATGCGTTAGTGCAAGACCCCGACATTCGAGGAGATGCGCGAGATGAGTACAACAGTTTGGCAGAAGCTCGATCGACTCCGTAGCCATGGATTTCGTAACACAGAAGAACTGGCTGCCGTACTACAAAAAGAAGGCATTAACTTCTCACCCAGTGAACTTCCAGACTTGGGAAAATACCTAGCAGGAAACCTTGGGCAGCATGGTGGCTTGTTCCCCGTCCCCGATTGGTTAGCAGCAGTGTTTTCTACATTAGCTCAGGGCCGTGCAGCCAACAGTTTATGTGATCCATGGGCGGGCATTGGGATATTGATTGGAGTGATGCGAGAGACCACCAAAGCGAAGACTGTTATCGCCTTTGAACCAAATCATTCCAATGTCGCGTTGGGAAAAGCATTAGTCGAGAATATCGAATGGCAGGTAGGGGCACCAATTCACTTGCTAGGCTCCCTAAAGAGCGAAATCGATTTGATGGCAAGCATCCTGCCAATGAATGCAAGGGCTAATCATCCTATATCAGTTAGCACTCCATTTGGTCGCGATGTGGATATACGAGACGACCTCGGTAGCCAGATTCTGGTTACGGCTTCTATGCGCCTTAGCGCAGATGGAGTCGGTTTGTTTGTAGTAACACCATCATTTTTCATTTCGCCACGCTCGATTTACCAAAAGTTCAGTGAACTCGGCCTCGGTTTGGATGCCGCGCTGGCGTTACCCTCAGGCACCTTTGCGCCGCATACAAATATTCCGAGCTACTTGGCAGTCATTAGAAGGCGCCCTGTCACAAAGATGTTCGTCGCACAGCTTTCGAGCGATTCAAACACGAACCTACAGGTTCTTTCCAACCTGAGAAACGGTGAAGAAGGGACCTCACCGGAGCTTGGGCGATTTGTAGACCCGCTTTCGTTTAGAGGTCTAAACGCAATTCGGGCGCAAAAACGATTCGAGCAAGCCGAACGTCAGTTTATGGCGCCGGCTGTGCTCTTGGAGGGGGTGGCGACAGCCATCAACCTGGGCCGCTTCGGTGGCGACTTCCAATTTCCCAAACACGATAACGCGATCTTCATTCCCCTAATTGGAATCAGTGATGTCGTGGATTCACTTGATGACATTACATTGAAGTCGCAGAACTATGCACAGGTGGCCATTGATCCTGCACGGTCAAACGCTCGTTTTGTGGCCCAATTCTTGAACTCGGAGTTAGGCAAGGAAATCAGGGAGCTTCACAAGACAGGAATAGTCATCCCTAAACTGAATAAGCAGTCTTTGAAGGAACTCCGCATTTTTGTGCCGGACCTTCAGACCCAGAAAGCTATGCTGGAGGTTGAGGCGCGCATCGCCGTTGAAGAAAATACGCTTCTAGGTTTACAAAATGAACTTGGGGAAATTCATCGGGAACTCTGGACAAACCCCAGGTCTGTGGGTAAGGCTGATCAATCTCTGTCTGTTCTCTCCAGTCGGCTCTCCGTCAGCCTCAAGCAGCACGTTGTTGCAGGTCTCGACCAGTGGTTTGAGAGGTTGCCATTCCCCCTTGCCTCGATTCTCCGTGCTTGGCAGGCGACGCCAAGCCAAGATTATAAGACGAAGTATGAGCACCTTCTGCATTTCTTCGAGGGAACGGCGGAGTTCTTCAGCCTTATCCTGCTGAGTGCATTCAGTTCGAATCAGGCGATTTTCGATCCGCACAAACATAAACTCGCTGAGTCGATGCGGAAAAACAACTTGAGTTTTCAACGGGCAACTTTTGG
>CAYHES010000268.1:0-3457 GCA_964355495.1 uncultured Acidiferrobacterales bacterium | reverse complement strand
GCAGGGAGAGGGAGGCAAGCCGGTGCGCGCTGGGCGCGCACTTGTTCACCTTGGGAGAAAAACGACACGCACTATTTAACGACCGGAGCAGTAAGTACCAAACAGAATGAAGCACTACACTAGAATGGTTATTTTTGTGCAGGCGTGCATCCACTAAAATGGTTATTTTTGTGCAGGCGTGCATTCACTAAAATGGTTATTTTTGTGCAGGCGTGCATTCACTAAAGGACCGGCATGGGCGCTTCCTACTATATAGGTACCTCCGGCTGGCACTACCCGCACTGGCAGGGGCGGTTCTATCCAGCTACTGTCCCGCGCGCCGACTGGCTGGGTTACTACGCCCGGCACTTCGCCACGGTTGAGATCAACAGCAGTTTCTATCGCCTGCCGTCGCTGGCCGCGGCGCGCGCCTGGCGGCAAGCGACACCGCCCGGTTTCATCTTCGCCCTCAAGGCAAGCCGTTACATCACGCACATGAAGAAATTGCGCGCGCCGCGCACCAGCCTGCGCGCGTTCCTGGCGGTCACCCGGGCACTCGGGAACAAATGCGGGCCGCTGCTGTTTCAGTTGCCGCCGCGCTGGCGCTGCAATCCCGAACGGCTTGCGGCGTTTCTCCGGGCGCTGCCGAAAAACCGCGAATGCGCCTTCGAATTGCGCGATCCGTCCTGGCACAACCCGCAGGTGTATGCGCTGCTGCGGCGCCACAACGCGGCGTTCTGCATCTACGAGCTTGCCGGTTTCGAATCGCCGCGGGTCATCACCGCTGACTTCGCCTACATCCGCCTGCACGGCCCCGCCGCCTATGCCTACGGCGGCTCGTATTCGGATAGAGCACTGGAAGTGTGGGCAGAACGCATCCATGGCTGGAAAAATCTCCGGCGCGTATACATATACTTCGACAACGACGAAGCCGGCTATGCGGTACGCAATGCGCTCGCTTTGCGCATGCTGCTCGAAGCGCGACGCGCATGATCACGATCGACGGCAGTCACGGCGAAGGTGGCGGGCAACTGGTGCGCATGGCCTGCGCGCTGGCCGCGCTCACCGGCAGGCCGATCCGGCTCGTCAACGTGCGCGCGCGCCGCGCCCCGCCGGGGCTGGCGCCACAGCACCTGGCCGCGGTGCAGGCGGTTGCGCAGCTGTGCAATGCCGAGACCGAGGGTCTCGCGCTGCGCACCCAGGAATTCACCTTTCGCCCCGGGCCGATACGCGGCGGCGACTATCGCTTCGATGTCGGCACGGCCGGTTCGATCACGCTGGTGCTGCAAGCGGTGTTGCCGGTGGCGCTTGCGGCGCCGGCCGCCAGCACCTTTCACATCATCGGCGGCACGGATGTGAAGGCCGCGCCGCCGTTCGATTATTTCCGTTATGTGTTTTTGCCGCTGCTGCAACGGATCGGTCTCGACGTGCGCGTCACGCTCGTGCGACGTGGCTACTATCCGCGCGGCGGCGGCGAAGTCGAAGTGACGGTACAACCCGGCACGCCATCACCTCTGACGCTGGATGCGCCGGGCGCATTGCAGGAGCTGGGCGGCAGCGTGCATGTCGCCAATCTGCCGGCGCACATCGTCGAGCGCATGCAGTACACCGCCACACAGGTTCTTGCGGAACACGGCAACGCACGCATCCAGACGCAACGACTCGGCCATGCCGAGGCCATTGGCGCGGGTGGCGCGATCGTGCTGTGGGCACGCACTGCCAATACCCTGCTCGGCGGCTCGGAAGTCGCGCAACGCGGTATCCCGGCCGAGCGTATCGCCGAGCACGCGGCGCACGCCTTGCGCGAGGAGCTGCGCGCCGGCGTGACGCTCGATCTGCACGCCGCCGACCAGTTGCTCATCTATCTGGCGCTGGCCGGCCGGCCCGCGCACTTCACGGCGCGCGCCTACAGCTCGCACACGCAAACCACCGCCTGGCTGATCGAGCAGTTCCTGCCGGTGCGCGTTACCGCCGGGCCGGCCGCTGCCGGCCAGCGCATCGCGGTTACGCCATGTTGAGCCGCCGCCGCTTTCTCGCCGCCGGTTTCACCGGCGCCCTGAGTCTCGTCAGCCAGCCGCTGTGGGCGGAGTGGCTGTGGCACGGCTGCGGCCCGACCACGATTCCCGAGTCGCTGGCGCGCAATGAATTCATGCAGCGCCTCTGGCGGGGCATCGATGCGGCGCAGTTCTGGGATTGCCACGTGCACCTGCTCGGGCGTGGCGAAAACGGTTCCGGCGCGTGGATCAATCCGCGCATGGACAGCATCTGGCATCCGATCGAGCGTCTGCAAAAGGCGTTCTATCTGAATGCCGCCTGTGTGTCCGACCAGCCGGGCATGGACGCGGCCTATGTCGCACGCCTCCTGGCGTTGCTGGCGGACTTCCCACCGGGCGCCAAGCTCATGCTGCTCGCGTTCGATTGGCACTACCAGGAGGATGGCCGGCGCGCCGAGGAACACAGTCCGTTCTATGCCCCGAATGAATACGCGCAGCGCCTGGCGCGTGAACATCCGCAGCGTTTCGAATGGATCGCTTCGGTCCACCCGTACCGCGAGGATGCCATCGAGGCCCTGGAGCAGGCGGCTGAGGGCGGGGCGCGCGCGCTCAAGTGGCTGCCGTCGGCGCAGGGCATGGACCCGGCCGATCCGCGCTGCGACCGTTTCTATGAAACCCTGGCGCGCCTGAAGCTGCCGCTGCTCACGCACGCCGGCGGCGAGCTCGCCGTGCACGGCGGCCAGATGCAGGACTACGGCAACCCGCTGCGGCTGCGGCGCGCGCTCGACCACGGCGTACGCGTGATCGTGGCGCACTGCGCCACCCTCGGCAAAGGCATCGATCTGGATCGCGGCCCGGACGGACCGACGGTGAGCAACTTCAGACTGTTCGCCCGCCTCATGGACGAAGCGCGCTATGCGAAGCACTTGTATGGCGACCTCGCCGCCGTCGGCCAGTTGCTGCGCGCCGGCAAGCCGCTGCGCGTGCTCCTCCAGCGGCGCGACTGGCAGGCGCGCTTGCTCTATGGTTCGGATTACCCCTTGCCCGGCGTGCAGCCGATCTTCTCGCCGCGCGGACTGGCCACGGACGGCTTCCTCACGGAAGACGCAGCGGAATTTCTCATCGAGCTGCGCCGCTACAGCCCCTTGTTGTTCGATTTCGCGCTCAAGCGACTGCTCGCGTTTGATGGAAAGAGTTTCGATACGGCGGTGTTTGCGACGCGGCGGGTTTTTGCTGGCGAGCGATAGAGGCGTATGGTGGCGAGACCCATACGGCGGAATACGCTGCGCTATTCCGCCCTACGCGCAGGGCCTGGAACATCGGATTGCGAGGCGCTAATGGTTCCAGATATGGAAACATGTTTACAGATATAGAAACATGGTTCTAAATGTGGAAACGTTTCTAGGGGGTTCTATGCCGTATATATGTAGTTAGAGGGCAAAGGAGGGTCTGTGGCAAACAAGGAGAATGACAGTTTTGTCCGG
>CAYHES010000267.1:0-3488 GCA_964355495.1 uncultured Acidiferrobacterales bacterium | reverse complement strand
TATGGCATCAACGTGTTCAAGGTGCGCGAGGTGCTCGAGTGCCCGCCGCTGCGCCGCGTGCCGACGTCGCACCCGGCGGTGCGCGGGGTGGCGACGATCCGTGGCCGCACCCTGTCGGTCATCGATCTTGGCCAAATGCTGGGTATGCGCGCGACCACCGACATGGCCGGGCAGTTCGTCGTGATCACGGAATTCAATCGCTCGGTCCAGGGGTTTCTGGTGAGCGGTGTGGACCGGATCGTCAACATGAATTGGGAAGAGATTCTGGCGCCGCCGGCCAACAGCGGCAAGGGGAGCTATCTCACCGCGGTCACGCGCCTGGACAACGAGATCATCGAGATCCTCGATGTCGAGAAGGTATTGTCCGAGGTCGCACCCAGGGACATCAATGTGTCGAAGGCGGTGGCCTCCACAAAGGAATCCGGCGATCGGCACTTGCCGCTGCTGGTAGCCGACGACTCGAGCACGGCGCGCAAGATGATCGCGCGCACCCTTGACCAGGTGGGCATTCCGTACATCATGGCCGTCAGTGGGCGCGATGCGCTGACCAAGCTCCAGGAGCTGGCGGCCGATGGCCAGCCGGTTACCGGCAAAATCGGGCTGGTGATCTCGGATATCGAGATGCCGGAGATGGATGGCTACACCCTGACGACCGAGATCAAGAAGGATCCGCGTCTCAAGGACCTGTATGTACTGCTGCACTCCTCCCTGAGCGGAGTGTTCAATGATTCCATGGTGAAGAAGGTGGGCGCCGATCAGTTTCTGGCGAAATTCAATTCCGAAGATTTCGCGCGCCTCGTGCTCGAGGTGATCGAGAGGACACGCAGCCGAAAAACCGCATGAACTGTGCGACTTGCCCCGGCAGGTCCGTGGCATGGTCCTTGCTTCTGGTGTTCGCGCAGCCCGGCATTGTCAAAGCCACGGCGCGGCATCCGCAGACGAGTCCAGGGATGGACTCGGTGCGACGCCATGGATGGCGGAGGTAGACCGCGTCGGGAACGACGCGGACGAGCAGTAAATTTTTTTGCACTAACCCAAAACCCACAACAAGTATCAGCGAGGTGAGTCATGATGAAGAAAGCATATGGTCTGGCCGTGGTCCTGATGATGGCGTTGCCGATGGCGCAGGCCGCCGAATCGCCGGCTACCGTGGCGGGCGCGACGACGATCGACGGCGCCAAGGCCAAGGCCCTGTTCGACAAGGGTGTGGTGTTTGTGGATATGCGCACCGATAAGGACTGGGGGGCCGGCCGTATTCCCGGTGCCGTGCATCTGGAGCTGAGCAAGGTATTCAGTGACGCCAGCCTTGGCGCGAAGGTCAAGAAGGACCAGGACGTGGTGATGTACTGCAACGGTGCGAGCTGCCTGCGCAGTTCCGAGGCGTCCGCCAAGGCCGTGGGCTGGGGCTACAAGAAGGTGCATTACTACCGCCTCGGTTTCCCGGACTGGAAGGCGGCCGGTTATCCGGTCGAGTAGTCGCCTGCCCGGCATCCAGAAAGCCCCTTGAAACCACTGGATTCCGGCTTTCGCCGGAATGACGAAACGGAGAGGGTGTGCTGGTTCAGGGCTTCCTTTAACGAGATAGATAGGCAAGAAAAATGACACTGCGCACGCGCATCATTCTTGTGGCCGTGTCTGTAACGCTGCTGGCCACGATCTCGCAGATCGTGGCCAGCCGGTTGTTGCAGGGCGAGGCGGAAGAGCGGTTCAACAACGCCACCATCACCGGCAAGGCGGTGCTGTGGGGCAAGATCATCACCGGCCAGCTCGATCAGATGCAGGCCGGGACCACCAGCCTGACCCGCGATCGGGATACCCAGGAGGCGCTGGCCAAGGGTAATCTGAAGGCGCTGAGCGATAGCGTACGCACCACCTATAACCTGCTTTCGGCCTCGAACGTGCTCAGCAAGCTGGCGATCGCCGACACGGGTGGCAAGTTGCTGGTGGCGCTGCCGAATGAACGCAGCGGCGAGACGCGCCTGGCGCTGGTGAAGGACGCGCTGCGCGAGGGTCGCGTAAAACGCGGCGTCGAACGCGATGACGACGGTGAACTGGTGACCGTGTTGGCGTTCCCGATGTACGCGGGCGGCAAGATTGCCGGTGTCGGCGTGTTTTCGCGCAATCTTCAGGCGGCCGTGGATGACTTCAAGAAGAACGACAAGTCCGAGGTGTTTATACTCGGCGAGGCCGGCAAAGCGGAAATCAGCACGAATCCGGAGATGGCCAAGAATCTGAATGTCCGGCTCCCGGCAATCGGGCAAAACGCGGTGCTGGACAGCCGCATTGGCGATGCCACCTACACGATCGCCGTGCTACCGGTGCTGGATGCCGGGGGGAAGCCGCTCGCGCATCTGGTGGGCGCCAACGATCACACCGCCGGATACAAAAAGAAGGCGGCGATCACCTGGACCGCCATCGCGGCGGTGCTGCTGGTGATCGGTGCGGCGATCGGCGTGACCTACTGGTACATGACGCGCGCGTTCCGCCCGCTGAATGCGGTGATCGCCTCGGTCAACGCCATCGCCCAGGGCGACCTCGCGGTACACATTGAGGCCGCCACGTCACAGGACGAGACCGGCCAGTTGCAGACGGCGACCCGTGAAATGGCAAAGGGGCTGCACGAACTCATCAGCGAGGTCACGGGTTCGACCGCGCAGCTTTCGGCCGCCGCCGAGGAAATGTCGGTGATCACCGACCAGAGCCGGCGCGGCATGCAGTCGCAGCAATCCGAGATCGACCAGATCGCCACCGCCATGCACGAAATGGCCACCACCGTGCAGGAGGTGGCGCGCAATGCCGCGGCCGCCGCCGCTGCCGCGCACAAGGCGGACGACGAGGCGAAGAGCGGCCAGCGGGTCGTCACGCAGACCGTCGAGGCGATCGATGCCGTGGCCCACGAGGTCGAGTCCGCGGCCGAGGTCATCCACAAGCTGGCTGCCGACAGCACCAGCATCGGCACGGTGCTGGACGTGATCCGCGGCATCGCCGAGCAGACCAACCTGCTGGCGCTGAACGCCGCCATCGAGGCGGCGCGCGCCGGCGAGCAGGGCCGCGGCTTCGCGGTGGTGGCCGACGAGGTGCGCACGCTCGCCACGCGCACCCAGGAGTCCACCCAGGAAATCCAGAAAATGATCGAGCGCTTGCAGAGCGGCGCCAAGAGCGCCGTGCAGGTGATGGAACAGGGACGCAGCAAGGCGCAGGTGAGTGTGCAACAGGCGGCAAAGGCCGGCACGTCACTGGACAATATCGCCGCCGCGGCCGGCGCCATCAGCGACATGAACGCGCAGATTGCGAGCGCGGCGGAAGAACAGGGCGCCGTGGCCGAGGAGATCAACCGCAACATCTCCAACATCAGCCAGATCGCAAACCAGACCGCGTCCGGTGCCGAACAAAACGCCGCGGCCGGAGCCGAACTCGCGCGGCTCGCCGTGCGCCTGCAGGGGTTGGTCGGGAAATTCAAGGTTTAGAGCGGCGCGGACGATATTACC
>CAYHES010000266.1:2395-3504 GCA_964355495.1 uncultured Acidiferrobacterales bacterium | reverse complement strand
GCGACAAGCTGCTCGGCGGGCCGCAGGCCGGCTTCATCGTCGGCCGCGCCGAGTGGATCAAGCGCATCAAGCGCAACCCGATGAAGCGCGCGCTGCGCTGCGACAAGCTCAGGCTCGCTGCTTTGGAGGCGACGTTACGGGCCTATCTCTCGCCCGCGACCATCACGCAGACGCTACCCGCCTACCGCATGATCGGGCGCAGCATCGATGAAATCGAGCAGTTGGCGCAGGTGTTGCACCCACACGTCGCGCGCTGGGCGGGCGAACGCGCGCGCGTCGAGGTCGTTGCCGGCGAGTCGCAGGTCGGCAGCGGCTCGCTACCGGAAGCGGCGCTGCCCACGCGCCTCATCGCGCTTACGCCGCTCAAGGGCGATGCCGAGGACTTGGCGCGCGCGCTGCGCGCACTAGGCCCGCCGGTGATCGGGCGCGTGCACGGCGGCAAACTGCTGCTCGACCTGCGCGCGCTGCTCGATCCCGAGACGCTAATTTCGGCGCTGTCTGGAACAATGTCATGATCATCGGCACGGCGGGCTACATCGATCACAGCAAGAATTGTAGGGTGCGCCCTGCGCACCGAAGTATCGATTGGTGCGTGGGACGCACCCTACACTCGATTCCGATCGCGGCGCTGGCCGGAACAAAGCCATGATCATCGGCACCGCCGGGCACATCGACCACGGCAAGACCGCGCTCGTGCAGCGCCTGACCGGCATCGACACCGACCGCCTGCCCGAGGAAAAGCGCCGCGGCATGACCATTGATCTCGGCTTCGCGCACCTCGAGCTTCCGGGCATCGGCCAGATCGGCGTCGTAGACGTGCCCGGCCACGAGCGCTTCGTGCGCAACATGGTGGCCGGGGCGACCGGCATCGATCTCGTGCTGCTGGTCGTGGCCGCTGACGACGGCGTCATGCCGCAGACGATCGAGCACCTCGATATCGTCACGCTCCTCGGCATTCCGCGTGGCGTGGTCGCGCTCAACAAGACCGACCTCGTGGATGACGCGCGCGTGCGCGCGGTGACCGACGAGCTGCGCGCTTTGCTGCGCGACACACTGCTTGCGGATGCACCCATCGTGCCGGTGTCGGCGCACACCGGTGAGGGCATCGA
>CAYHES010000266.1:0-2295 GCA_964355495.1 uncultured Acidiferrobacterales bacterium | reverse complement strand
GGTTTCTTCCGCCTGCCCATAGACCGCGTCTTCACCATGCCCGGCCACGGGACCGTGGTAACCGGCACCGTCGCTGGCGGTGAGGTGCACAAGGACGACCGGTTGCGGATGCTGCCCGGCGGGCAGGAGGTGCGCGTGCGCGGCGTGCAGGTACACAACCGGCCGGCCGAGCAGGCCTCCGCCGGCAGCCGCTGCGCGCTCAATCTCGCCGGTGTTGAAAAAGAAGGGCTGGCGCGCGGGATGATGCTGGTGGATGCGCGCCTTACCCGTGCCTCGCACACGGCCGATGTGGCGCTCACGCTCTCGCGCCATGTTGCCCGACCGCCCAGGAGCCATCAGCGGGTGCATGCGCATGCCGGCACCGCCGAGGTTCAGGGCCGCCTGCTGTGGCTGGAGGGACGCCCGCCCGCGCCGGGCGAAACAATGTTCGCCCAGCTTCGCTTCGACGAGGCGGTACCGCTGCTCTACGGCGATCGCTTCATCGTGCGCAGCGGCGAGGCCCGCCACACGCTCGGCGGGGGCATCGTGCTCGATCCGTTCGCCGTGCGCCGCGGCGCGCGTTTGCCGGCGCGACTCGAACGGCTCGAACACCTGGCGCGTTTCGATGCAGAGGAAGCGCTCAGTGTGTGGCTCAAGGCGCGTGGTGCCACGGGCTGGTTCGTTCCCGAGCTGGCCGAGCAACTCGCCGAAACTCCCGAGCGTCTCACGGCGCAACTCAAGGCGCGCCGCGACATCCTGTATGAAGAGTCGGGCGGCGTGCCCTGGGTGGCGCTCGCCGCCGAGGCCGACGCGCTCGCCGCGCGGCTATTCAGTGTGATCCGCGATTATCTCGCAGCCCACCCGCGCATGACGGCCATGCCAGCCGCGACGCTGCACGCAACCGCCTGCCCGCGGCTCGCTGCGCATGTCTTCAAGCTCGCCACCGCGCGCCTCGTTGCCAGTGGCGCAGTGGAGCAGGTTGCCGATGGATTGCGGCCGCGCGGCCACCGCCAGCAATTCTCGGTTGCCGAGGAGAAACTCGCCGGAAATATCGAAGGGCTATTTGCCGCTCGCGGCACTACACCGCCGAAGCTCGAAGCGGTAGCGAAGACACTGGACCAGCCCCCCGCCCGGCTCGAGCGCTTCCTCGCGGAGCTCGAGCGCGCCGGCCGAGTCGTGAAGCTTGGTCCCGGTGTGTATCTCACGCGGCGCGATTTCGAGCGCTGGTGGGCAAGCGCTAGGCAGATCCTCGGCAGCAGCGGCCGTCTCACCCTCGGCGAATTCCGCAACACCATCGGCGTGGGGCGCGAGCTGGCGTTGCTCGTGCTCGAGCATTTCGACCGCCAGGGACTCACACGGCGCGCCGGCGATGCGCGCGTCGCGGCTGCGGAGCCTAAACCGGAGGCGCGCGCATGAGCGCGGCCGGCCCGGGTGGCCCGCGGATTGTCGTCGGGTGACAACGATGCGTACAAGCATGAAACTGTTGCCGGTGTTATGGATTGCCGCGCTGGCGTTGTTCCCGGCAGCAGGGTCGCCGGCACTACCGGAAGAAACACTTTATGATTTCGAAGGCCGGCCGCACGTACTCGAAGAATATCTCGGCAAGGGCAAATGGCTGATCGTGACAGCCTGGGCCTCGGATTGCGCGGTGTGCAACAAGGAAATCCCCGAGCTGGTCGCCTTCCACAATGCGCACCGCGACAGGGATGCGACCGTGCTTGGTATCTCGGTGGACGGCGCGGGGCGCAAGCCGGAGGCGCAGGCATTCATTGCGCGCCACCACGTCAGTTTCCCGAATCTTCTGGACCACGGCCGCGCGTTCAAGGCGATCTACCTGCGCGCGACCGGCCGCCCGTGGTTCGGCGGCACGCCCATGAATCTGGTCTACGCGCCGGATGGCAGGCTCGCCGCGCGCCGCATCAGCCCGCTCGCCAAGGCGGAGATCGAGACGTTCATCGAGCGGGAAGGCAGCGGGAACTAAGAGCCGCGAAAAATGAACAACCCCTGGAAAAAGCAGTCAGCCACAGATGAACGCAGATAAACATGGATATTCAATGCGCTGCCTGTATTCGCCGGCCCACCAAAAGGGTGAATGGCCCCGGTGCAGCCATGGCATGATGCATTTGCTTTCATCTGCGTTCATCTGCGGCGAAAGCCGTTTTTAGGATAAAAGGAGAGGAAGATTGTCCGGTGGCATCCGCGGGCTTCAAACCCGTCGGGAGGCAGTAAACCTGTCTCCGGTAGGTTCGACTCCTACCCTCTCCACCATTTTTCATTTTCGCCGATTGGATCGAGGCGAGGGCCGCGCGACGAAAC
>CAYHES010000265.1:0-3513 GCA_964355495.1 uncultured Acidiferrobacterales bacterium | reverse complement strand
GCGAGCATCTCAGCAACTTGTGGCTCGAACACCTGTTCGCGACGCACAAGATCGCAAGGGTGTGACGGGATAGTTCAATGTAGGGTGGGTTAGGTGCCAACTATTAATGTAGATTTACCACCAACTCCCCCTCTCCCGCATCAGCGGGAGAGGGCAAGGGGAGAGGGGACGCGCCGTAACCCACCGATCGACCGAAAAAACATCCGGCGCAATTCGCGTTGCTCATTGCGCCCTACATGGGCTTTCATGATTCGGCGCACGGGCGCGTAGGTGCCTCACATATGAAGACCTTCAGTCAGAATGCGTAGCGTGCGCCATGCGCACGTTCGTCCTACAATTGGGTCATGGCGACCTTCCGACGCTCTATCGTCCCTGGCGCAACGTATTTTTTTACGGTCAACACTTATCGACGCCAGAAGATGTTGACCGAGGCGTCGGTCTATCTGGCGTTGAAGCAAAGCATCCGGGCGGCGATGATCGAGCGTCCGTTCACAATCGATGCGTTCGTTCTGTTACCCGACCATCTGCATTGCATCTGGACTCTGCCGCCGGGCGATGCTGACTACGCGTCGCGCTGGAATGTCATCAAGCGCGGCACAAGCCCGCGTAGCCCGCGTAGGGCGCAATGAGCTTCGCGAATTGCGCCGGATGCGTTCGAAGATCGATCGGTGGGTTACGCTGCGCCCCTCACCCCTTGCCCTCTCCCGCTTGCGCGGGAGAGGGGGAGTTGGTGATACGGCGATATTAATATTGGCGGCTAACCCACCCTTGTATGCAACAGGCGCTGCTTGTAGAGATTACAGCGGCAGGCCGCGCGCCAGACGCGGCAGACGGCCCGCCAGGCCCATGCTCAAACGCAGCAGCATGCGCTTCGCGGGTGGGAAAAGATCAACCGCCACGAGTCCGAGGTTGCGCACGAACGACACGGGGGCCAAATCGTTTGAGAAGGTGCGCACCAGACCGTCCGTAAACGTCGAGATCGCAAGGTTGTCGCGCTTGCGCCAGCTGGCATAGCCTTCCAACACCGCCAACTCGCCAATGTCGCGGCCTGAGCGCTGCGCCTCATTCAAGACCTGCGCCAGTACCGCCACATCGCGCAGGCCGAGATTGAACCCCTGACCGGCCACCGGGTGCACGGTATGGGCGGCGTTGCCGATCAGCACTAGGCGCGGGCGAATGTGTTCGCTGACCCTGGTGAGCGCCAACGGGTAGGCGACGCGCTTGCCGACCTTGCGCAGGCGGCCGAGGCGCGTGCCGAACTGCTCCTGCAATGCCGCCACGAACGGCGCAGCGTCGAGCGCCAGCAACGCCTCGGCCTTCTGCGGCGGCAGGCTCCAGACTACGGCACAACGATTCTCGCTCATCGGCAGAAAAGCGAGCGGGCCGCTGGCGGTGAAGCGCTCGTAGGCGACATGGCGGTGCGGCAACTCGGGCGTGACATTGGTCACCAGCGCGGCCTGATGATAGTCGGTGCGCCACGCCTCGATGCCGGCCTTGTTGCGCACCGGCGAGCTTCCGCCGTCGGCGGCCACCACCAGCCGCGCGCTGAGCGTTTCCAGCTTAGCGCCGCGGCGGAACGTCACGCTGGCGGCGCTCTTGGAAAACGCGATGTCTTCCATGGTGGCCGGGCAAATAAACGTGAGGTTTGCGGTTTCTGCGAGCAGCGGCTTCAGCGCCTGGCCAAGCGCGCGGTTCTCGACCACATAGCCGAGCGCCGCAACGTCCGCCTCGCTGGCATCCAGCCGCGCAAACCCGAACCGCCCGCGGTCGGAGATGTGAATACGCTGGATGGCGGTGGCGTCGCGCGCCTCCAGCCGGCTCCACACCCCGAGGCTCTCGAAGATGCGTTTCGATCCGTACGACAGCGCGACGGTGCGGTCGTCGTAACTTGGTTGCGCCGCCGACTCGAACTCGACCG
Organism: uncultured Acidiferrobacterales bacterium; assembly: GCA_964355495.1. Lineage (GTDB taxonomy): Bacteria > Pseudomonadota > Gammaproteobacteria > Acidiferrobacterales > UBA6901 > UBA6901. The sequence continues at coordinate 1,595 of CAYHES010000265.1, read as the reverse complement.
CCTCGATCAGGCCGACGCGCAGCGGCAACGGCGCGAGCGCCACACCGAGGCTCGCGCCGACCATGCCGCCGCCGATAATCAGGATGTCGTAATCGGTTGCATTCATATGGACACCTGCCGCAAAGACGCAAAGGACGCAAAGAATACCTTCTTGCTTGTTCGTGCTTTTCTTTGCGTCCTTTGCGTCTTTGCGGCGGGAATTACTGATCCGGTCGCTAAATAGTGCGTGTCGTTTTTCTCCCTCTCCCTAGTGAATGGGGCTTCATTCACTAGGGCCGGGGTGAGGGCCAAGCAGCGCAAAAAACGGCCCTCATCCTGTCCTTCTCCCGCAGGGAGAAGGGATCCAAGACATGTCGGGGTGCGCACTATTTACCGTTCTTCTCAGTAATATTAACCCTTCATCAACGCTTCGATCTCGCCGATCTCTTTGGGCGCGTCCTTGCTCAGGACATCGTGGCCGTCGCGCGTGACCAGCACGTCGTCTTCGATGCGGATACCGATGTTGTGAAATCCTTTGGGGATGTCGTCGGCCGCGCCGATGTACAGGCCGGGCTCGACGGTCAGCACCATGCCCGGTTCGAGCAGGCGCCACTCCTCGTGCACCTTGTAATCGCCGACGTCGTGCACGTCCATGCCCAGCCAGTGGCCGGTGCGGTGCATGTAGAAACGCTTGTAACTGCCGTCCTCGATGTGTGCATCCACGTTGCCCTTGAGCAGCTTCAACTGCACCAGGCCGTCGGTGAGAATGCGCACCGCCGCATCGTGCGGCTCGTTCCAGTGCCGGCCGGGCTGCACCTGCTCGATGGCGGCATGCTGGGCGGCGAGCACCACTTCGTACACGTCGCGCTGCTCGGGCGTGTATTTGCCATTCACCGGGAAGCTGCGCGTGATGTCGGCGGCGTAGCCGTCGAACTCGGCGCCGGCATCGATCAGCAGCATATCGCCGCTCTTCAGCTCGGCGTTGTTCTCGTTGTAATGCAGAATGCAACTGTTCGTACCGCCGCCGACGATCGCCGGATAGGCCGGAAACGGGCTGCCGCCCTTCTTGAACTCGTACCACAGCTCGGCCTCGATCTCGTATTCCATCTTGCCCGGCTTGCAGGCCTGCATGGCGCGGCGGTGCGCGGCGGACGAAATCTTGGCGGCGCGGCGCATGAGCTTGACCTCGTCGGCGCTCTTGAACAGGCGCATCTCGTGCAGCATGTGGTTGAGGTCCACGAACTCGCCGGGCGCATGCACGCCGTTGCGTGCCTTGGCGCGCACCTCGTTCACCCAGCCCATGAGATGGTTATCGAACTCGGCATCGCGGCCCATGCTGTAAAACACCTTCTCGCGGTTTTCGAGCAGGCCGGGCAGGATTTCGTCGATATCGTCGATCGGGAAGGCATCGTCCGCGCCATAGAGTTCGCGCGCGCCATCGAGACCGGCGCGCCGCCCTTCCCAGATTTCCTTCTCGCGATTGTTCTCGCGACAGAACAGCAGGTACTCGCCGTGCGCACGTCCGGGCACCAGCACCGCCACCGCCTCGGGTTCGGGGAAGTGGGTGAGGTAATAGAAATCGCTGTCCGGCCGGTAGGGGAAAAAAATGTCGCGGT
>CAYHES010000264.1:0-3557 GCA_964355495.1 uncultured Acidiferrobacterales bacterium | reverse complement strand
TTCGGCCCGGCCGCCGGCGCCTCGATCGCCCACACCCACAGCCAGTTCATCGCCACGCCGGTGGTGCCGGACAATGTGCAGGACGAGGTCGAGAACAGCCGCACCTATTATGAAAAGAACCACCGCTGCATTTTCTGCACGCTGATCGACGAGGCGCTGACCTTCGAGGCGACGCTCTACGACCGCGAATCCGGCGAAATCCGCCGCAAGCTGGACGTCGGCCAGTTCGTGATCGAACGCGGCAAGAAATTCATTGCCATCAAACCGTTCGCCAGCCGCTACGAGTGGGAGGTGCACATTCTGCCGCTCGCCCACCAGAGCGATTTCCTCGCCATCACCCCGGACGACATTGCCGACCTGGCGCGCATCCTGCGCCGCAGCATGCTGCGCCTGGACGCGGTGCTGGGCGGCGCGCAATATAACTACTTCCTGCACTCGGTGCCGCATGCGCCGAATTATGCCGACTGTGGCGCCAGCTACCATTGGCACCTCGAAATCTGCCCGCGCACCAGCATTCCCACCGGCTTTGAGCTCGGCAGCGGCCTGTTCGTGAATACCGTAAGCCCGGAAGCCGCCGCCGCCAAGCTGCGCGCCGTGCCGCTCGACTGAGCGTCCGACGCACCGCGTCCCGCTGCCACCACGGAGACCCAGACATGAAGAAGCCGACTGTCGGCAAACCGGTACCGGACTTCGAGGTCCTGGCCACGGACGATCAGCAATTCAGGCTGTCCGATCTTCTGGGCAAGAATGTGGTGTTGTATTTCTACCCGAAGGACAACACCCCGGGCTGCACCACCGAGGGCCAGGACTTTCGCGATCGCTACGAGGAGTTCCGCAAACTCAAGACCGATATCTTCGGCGTCTCGCGCGACAGCCTCGCGTCGCACGAAGGCTTCAAGGGCAAGCAGTGTTTTCCATTCGACCTGATCGCGGATCGGGACGAGAAGCTCTGCACGCTGTTCGATGTCATCAGGGAAAAGACCCTGTATGGAAAGCAATACCTCGGCATCGAGCGCAGCACCTTCCTCATCGACAGCCATGGCATCCTCCACAAGGAGTACCGTGGCGTAAAGGTGGACGGACACGTGGCGACGGTGCTCGCGGACGTGAAGAAACTCACCAAACAGTAAGGAAGCCCCGAAACACCATGACTCACGAGAAACGCAAAAAGATCTTCGTGCTCGACACCAATGTGCTGATGCATGACCCGGCGGCGATCTTCCGCTTTCACGAACACGACATCGTGCTGCCGATCGTGGTGCTGGAAGAGCTCGACCATTCCAAGCGCGGCATGTCGGAAGTGGCGCGCAACGTGCGCCAGGTGAGCCGCTTTATCAGCGACCTGATCGAAAAGGCCGGCGGCGACATCAGCCAGGGCCTCAAGCTGCCGTCGCACGCCGAAGGCTTCGAAACCGGCCGGCTGTACTTCCACATGGAGGCCGCGCACACCCATCTGCCGAATGGCCTGAGCAGTCCGACACCCGACAATACCCTGCTCGGCGTGACCCTCGATCTCGGCCGCAAACACCCCACAGCGAGCGTTATTCTCGTTTCCAAGGACATCAACCTGCGCATCAAGGCGCATGCGCTTGGCATCCCCGCCGAGGACTACACCAATGATCAGGTGCTGGAGGACGCCGACCTGCTGTTCACCGGCGCCATGAAATTGCCGGCGGATTTCTGGGAGACGCACGCCAAGGACATGGAGTCCTGGAAGGCCGAGCAGGGGCGCACCTTCTATCGTCTCACCGGACCTCTGGCGCGCACCTGGTTCCCCAACCAGTTCCTGTACGACGACAGCGAACGCGCCTTCGAGGCGATCGTGCGCAAGATCGAGAACGACAGCGCCGTGATCGAGACTGCGCGCGACTTTCGCGGCGAGCGGCACGCGGTGTGGGGCATGACCGCGCGCAACCGCGAGCAAAACTTCGCCCTGAACCTGCTCATGGACGCGGACGTGGACTTCGTGTCGCTCCTGGGCCAGGCCGGCACCGGCAAGACCCTGCTCACGCTGGCCGCGGCGCTCACCCAGACACTGGAAGAAAAACGTTACGCCGAAATCATCATGACGCGCGTCACCATACCGGTCGGCGAGGACATCGGTTTCCTGCCCGGCACCGAAGAAGAAAAAATGAACCCGTGGATGGGCGCGCTCGAGGACAATCTGGACGTGCTCAATCCGTCCGAACATCCCGAGCGCGGCGCCTGGGGACGGGCGGCCACGCACGACCTGGTGCGCTCGCGGATACGCATCAAGTCGCTCAACTTCATGCGCGGCCGCACCTTTCTGAACAAGCTGTTGATCATCGATGAGGCGCAGAACCTCACCGCGCACCAGATGAAAACCCTCATCACCCGTTCCGGCCCGGGCAGCAAGGTGGTGTGTCTCGGCAACATCGCCCAGATCGACACCCCCTACCTCACCGAGACCACCTCCGGCCTCACCTACGTGGTGGACCGCTTCAAGCACTGGGAACACAGCGGCCACGTGACCCTGCAACGCGGCGAACGCTCACGGCTGGCGGATTACGCGTCGGAGATTTTGTAGGGTGCGCTCCGCGCACCACGATTCATTCCCTCTCCCTCCGGGAGAGGGCCAGGGTGAGGGGTGTTGTATCGCCTGTGTCGATGGCTTAACAGCTATGGTACCGCTCGCCGCGCGGCGGCGGATTACTTTCTTGTCGCGACAAGAAAGTAGGCAAAGGTCTGGCCCAGACGCGCATCCATGCGCGGGCCAGACATTCGTACGTCCCTGTACATCAAAACGCCCACCCGGTCGCTTCGCCGGCCTTCGGCCGGTTCCCTGCGCTCCTCGCTTAAGCCGGGCGCTGCGCAACTCGCCCGAATCAAAAAGCGATTCGGGCTCAAACAGTGCTCGCGCACTGCTCCGGCTTAAGCTGCGGTGCTCGGCGAGCTCCGACGGGGGAACGTCAACAACCACCCAACATCCGGCGCAATTCGCTGCGCTCATTGCGCCCTACGCGGGTTGAGCCCCTTTTCGGTCACCTTTTCCGCTTTTACTTATGTCTGATCAGCCTTGAGATATTTGGCGCAAAAAAGTAGAACACGAAAAATGTTGGAACAAACTATTCTGGCGAAAATATTATGTCCCCAACGTTAAATACAAAAATAACATCAACTACGGAAAATACCCCTACTGCATAACGCTGGCTACAAACGCATATCGTATTCGTTCCCAATTCGACATTCGTCCCCTTCCAATTTTGGTTGACAGCATTCTTTGACTTCAGCCCGCGTAGGGCGCAATGAGCACAGCGAATTGCGCCGCATGGTTCTTTGTTGCTCGGCGGGTTACGGCGCGCCCTCACCCCTTACCCTCTCCCGCTTGCGCGGGAGAGGGGGAGTTGGTGATACGACGACATCAAATATTGGCGCCTAACCCACCCCACGCAAACTATATCCCGCTTTTCGGTAACTGGTTTTGCTTTTGACGTTGGGACCCGTAGCCGCCGCCGAGCATCGCAGCCTCGGCCGGGGGGTGTCGCGAGCCGGTGTCTGAGCCGGGCGCGTTTTTTTGCGCTCGGCGAGTTCGGCTC
>CAYHES010000263.1:0-3558 GCA_964355495.1 uncultured Acidiferrobacterales bacterium | reverse complement strand
ATGAGTTTGCGATCAAGCTTGTCCATGGACTCCGGCTTGGAGTCGATCTCCATGCGGATGCGCGATGCCGCCTCGTCCACCAAGTCGATGGCCTTGTCCGGCAGCTGGCGGTCGCTGATATAACGGTGCGAGAGCACGGCGGCGGCAACGATCGCCGGATCGGTGATGTCCACGCCGTGATGCACTTCGTATTTTTCCTTCAGGCCACGCAGGATGGCGATGGTGTCTTCGACGCTCGGTTCGTTCACCAGCACCTTCTGGAAGCGGCGTTCGAGGGCTGCGTCTTTCTCGATGTATTTGCGATACTCGTCGAGCGTGGTGGCGCCGACACAGTGCAAATCGCCGCGCGCCAGCGCCGGCTTGAGCATGTTGCCGGCGTCCATGGAACCTTCGGCCTTGCCGGCACCAACCATGGTGTGCAGTTCATCGATGAACAGGATGATCCGGCCTTCCTGCTTGGCCAGGTCGTTGAGCACCGCCTTGAGGCGCTCCTCGAACTCGCCGCGGAACTTGGCGCCGGCGATGAGCGCGCCCATGTCGAGCGACAGCACGCGCTTGCCCTTGATGCCTTCCGGCACCTCGCCATTGATAATGCGCAGCGCCAGTCCCTCGACAATCGCGGTCTTGCCGACGCCCGGCTCGCCGATCAGCACCGGGTTGTTCTTGGTGCGGCGCTGCAGGATCTGCACCACGCGCCGGATCTCCTCGTCGCGCCCGATCACCGGGTCGAGCTTGCCCTGCTCGGCCCGCTCGGTCAGGTCGATGGTGTACTTCTGCAATGCTTGGCGCTGGTCCTCAGCGCCGGCGTCCTGCACCTTCTGGCCGCCGCGCAGCGACTCGATGGCCTTGTCGATGCCGCCCTTCGAGACGCCGGCCACTTTCAGCAGCCGGCCGAGTTCGCCTTTGTCCTCCAGCACCGCGAGCACAAACAACTCTGAGGTAATGTACTCATCACCACGCTGCTGGGCATATTTATCGGTGAGGTTGAGCAGTTTCGACAGGTCGTTGGAGATGTGTACTTCGCCGCCGTTGCCTTCCACCGAGGACATGCGATCCAGCATCTGGCCGATCCTGGAGCGCAGCGCATTGGCGTTGACGTCGCACTTGGCGAGCAGCGGGCGCGTGGTGCCGCCATCCTGATCCAGCAGTGCCGCCAGAACGTGCACCGGTTCGATGAACTGGTGATCACGCCCCACGGCCAGGCTCTGCGCCTCGGCCAGCGCCATCTGGAATTTGGTGGTGAGTTTGTCCATGCGCATGCGAGTGCCCTTTTAGAGAAAATTGTTAGGGAAACTCTGAATAAGTACACCCTCCCTTTCGTCATTCCGGCGAAAGCCGGAATCCAGCGGTTTCAATGGGCCTTACTGGATGCCAGCTTTCGCTGGCATGACGAGAACGGACTTATTCAGAGCTTCCTTAGCCGCAGATGAACACAGATAGACGCAGATCAACACCGTCACCCCTACGCCTTTTACCGGCCTGAGCGATTTTATCTGTGTTCATCTGTGGCCCCAAAATCTTATGCAGTTGTTTATGGGGCGCGGCCTCGGATTTTCAACCCGCCCGGTCATTTAGGGCTGCTTGGACGGGGCATCGTTCGGATAGGGGAAGAGCACATCGAGCGGCAGGCTCTTGCCCGCGGTCTGGACAATACGCGCATGCCGGCGGCGCAGCTCGCGCGCATGCTGCACGCCGCAGGAATGCGCGATCATGTCGATCTCGTGGTTCATGGCGTGCACGTAATTCGCCACGCGCTGCGACTTCTCGCCCACCACCAGCCCGCGTTGCAGGCGCTTGTTGTGCGTGGTGATGCCGGTCGGGCACAGGTTAGTGTGGCACTTGAGCGACTGGATGCAACCGAGCGCGAACATGAAGCCGCGCGCGCTGTTGACGAAGTCCGCACCCAGGCACAGGGCCCAGGCGGCGCGCGCCGACGTCGCGAGCTTGCCGCTCGCTACCAGCTTGATGCGCGGTTTCAGGCCCGCGGCAATCAACCGGCTGGCCACGGTCGGCAGCGCCTCCATGATCGGCAGGCTCATATGATCGGCGAGCGCCTGCGGTGCCGCACCGCTGCCGCCTTCGCCGCCATCGAGCGTGAGAAAATCGGGCGCGTCCTGCACGCCGCGCCGCAACACGGCCTCGATCAGGTCGTCGACGAATTGCTCGCCGCCGACCGCGGTCTTGACGCCGACCGGACGGCCGGACAGTTCGCGCAGGCGTACCACAAAATCGAGCAGCTCGTTGATGTTGCCGATATCCGGATGCCGGTTCGGGCTGATGGAATCGCGCCCGGCCGGAATGCCGCGAATGCGTGCGATTTCCTCGGTAACCTTGTCGCCCGGCAGGATGCCGCCCTTGCCGGGCTTCGCGCCCTGCGAGAGCTTGATCTCGAAGGCCTGCACCTGCCGGCCGATCGCGCGGGCGCGCTCCGGCGCGAACCGGCCCTCGGGATCGCGAATGCCGTACTTGGCGGTGCCGACCTGGAATATGACATCGCCACCGCCGGCCAGATGATGCTCGGACAGGCCGCCCTCGCCGGTATTGATCCAGCAGCCAGCCTTTGCCGTGCCCGTCGATAATGCGCGCGCCGCCGGCACCGACACCGCGCCGAAGCTCATGGCGCTGCAATTGATCAGCGAGCGCGCCAGAAACGGCTGCGTGCAGTAGCCATCGCCGAGCAACAGCGGCGGTGTCGGCATGCGCTCCTCGTCTTGCACCGGAAAGGCGGCGTTCACGAACAGGATCGAACCCGGTTCGCGCAGGTCGTTGGTCGAACCGAAACCGATGTTGCCGCCGAGGCCCTTGGCATTGCGATAGATCCAGGTGCGGGTCGCGCGGTTGAACGGCATCTCCTGGCGGTCGCCGGCGAAGAAGTACTGGCGGAAGAACTCGCCCTGGCGTTCGAGGAAATAACGCAGCCGGCCGATGATCGGAAAATTGCGCCGCACGGTGTGTTTGCGCTGCACGATGTCCTGGATGAACATCACCAGCAAAACGATGAGCACGATGCCGCCCGCCCAACCGAGCGCGACCACAAAGCCACTGAGGGTGCTGGAAAGACTCTCGAAGTTCACGTTCGATCCTGTTTCTGGTCGTGCGCGGGCCGATGGAGTTGTTGCCCGAGGGTTTCAAGCAGCCGCTCCGGGTCGCTGTCCACATAGTATAGATGCGGAAACGGCGTAAGTCGGGCGCGTGAGCGCAGGAACACGGCGCTGACCGTGCGCCCCACACCGCGCACGCCGTCGATGCGCAGCGGGTACACCGGTGCGCCGGTCAGCTTCGCCAGGTGCAGGATGCCGGGCTTGAGGCGCACCGGCCCTTCCCTTTCGAGATGAATGCGGCCGTGCGGGAACAGCGCCACCACCTCGCCGCGCTGCAAGGCGTGGCGCGCCGCGGCCAGCGCCCGGTGCGGGCTGGCAGCGCGATCCAGCGGGATGCAACCGACCGCGCGCAACAGCCAATGCAGGCCGAAACGCTCGTATTGCTCGCGCGCGATAATGAAGCGCAGCGGCCGCTCGCTGGCGGCGATCAGCAGCAGCGGATCGAGTCCGGAGACGT
>CAYHES010000262.1:0-3565 GCA_964355495.1 uncultured Acidiferrobacterales bacterium | reverse complement strand
TGCAGGCAGCGGTTATTGACCAGCAGGAACCAGCCGTCTGAATCCTTGTACGCCTGGGTGTTGGCATGCGACACCTGCCAGAGCAGCATGTCGAAGTCTTCCATCGAACGCGGCGTGTCGATCTGGTGGGTGAGGTAGGTGCAGCAGGTCGAGCCCTTGCAGAAGCTGCATTTGTTCTCCAGCGTGATTTTCACCTTGGCGGCGGGTTTGAGGGGGATGATGACGGTGTTCATGGCGGCATGAATTATCGGGATACGGGAGGCGTGCAGTTTATCACAGCTGTCACTCAGCACGGGGCACGATCCCCCACGCGCGCCGCATGAAACCAGCGCTCCAGCGTCACGGCCCCGGCGGTCCCCTCGGGCGGCGCCCACGGCGCAAAGTCCTGCGGACCGGAGGGTGTATACGGTCCCGGTTTCACCTCCAGCAACAGCGTTCCGGATTCGAGCGCCGCCAGCGTGTGCCAGGTGCCGGCTGCGATCTCGATCACCTGCACGGCACCCGCCGGCGCCAGCTCGTGTCGCTCCTGCACGCTACCGGCAGCATCGAAGGCGAGCACCAGCGCGCGTCCGTGGAGGATGGCGAAGAGTTCCCATTTGCCGGGATCGTCGTGCCGGTGCGGGCGCACGTAGGTGCCGGGCTCGAAGGCATTCAGCAGGCGTTGTACCGGGTCGGCGAGCGTCGGGTGCAGGTTGAGGTTCTTGCGCTGGCGCGGGGCGTTCTGCGCCTCGACGACCAGCGCCGCGAGCTCCGTGCTGCTGACAGTATTAATGGTCATGGTCCACCTCTCAGCCCGGCGGCCAGCTCATGCCGCGCCCGGCGAGCACATGCAGGTGCAGGTGGAATACGGTCTGGCCGGCGTCCGGGCCGCTGTTGAACACGGTGCGGAAGCCGCTGGTCAGGGCCCCGTCGCGCGCCGCAATCTCGCGCGCGGCGAGGAGCAGCTTGCCGATGATCCCGGCCTCGGCCGCGGTGATGTCGGCGAGCGACGCGATATGCCGCTTCGGGACCACCAGTACGTGGGTGGGCGCCACCGGGTTAATGTCGCGGAACGCGAACAGCTCCGGCTCGTCGAGCACGACGTTGGCCGGGATTTCGCCCCGGGCGATCCGGCAGAAGATGCAACTCACGGGCCGCCTCCCGAGGATCGCAACCATTGCATATGGGAACCCCGTACTTTCTCGGGAATCTGTGGCTACCCGGTTTTAAACTCTACTGGCCAAGCCTTCGAAACCGGATAGCCAACGCTTTCCGAACCTTAGAATCTTACGACACCGCTCACCGAGATCAGGTCGATATCGAACTGTCCTGTCGTGTCCTTCTTTCCAATATCGAGATATCTCTCATACTCAGCGCGAATTCCGAACCGCTCCGAGAAATCGAACTTGGCACCGACACCGAACAACGGGCTCAAGCCACGCGCGCTGTCACTGAAGCTGTCGCTGGTGGGAGGAGGTACCAGATCATTAAGGGTCCATTGGTACCGCATGTTCCAATAGACAAGGCCGAATTTTCCAAACAGCGAGAAAGAATTACTGATCGGCAGCATGCCGAGCCCGGCAATACCGAAACCGCTGGCTTTCCAACTATCCACGGTGCTGAGCGTGTCGATACCATCGAATGCCGACGCATTGACCTTGAACTCACCAAAGTTGGTGTAGAATCCCTCGAGCGCCAGATATTTATTGAAGTTGTAACCCACAAAGAGCTTTCCGCCCAGGCTGCTGTCATCCCCGCTGCCTGTTGCGGTGAACACACCAGGACCGTAGAAGAAATCCGCATAGTATTGAAGATCCTCAACCGAGTAATCTGCATACTTAGAGAAACCCACGGCCTTAGCTGAGCCAATACCTATACCAAGGTATGCCCCGGATGACTTCTGATCCGGGCTCGATGTGCGCGCATCCTTGTTGACACTGGCGTTAGTGCTGGCGAAAATTGATGTGTTAGATACGAATATCTTATTGCGCACCGGGCGGCTTTGGGCGACCAGTTGTTGGCCCTCCAATTCCGACAACATCGCAAGCTGTGGTAGCCCGCTCGGGTTGATGGAGAGTTTAATGTAGTACTTGTTCCCGGCCTGGGCGTTTAGCGACAGCGCCACGCGAGTTGTCCCCGCCGAGCTGACCTCGTGCAATCCGGGGGTGACCACCATCGACAAATGGGTGTTCGCGGTTAGCTTTTCGACGGTTTTTCCATCGAGATATAACAGCGTATTTCCGAAATTCCCGGTGCTACCTTGGACCACATAGACCAATGCACCCGCCTTGAGATATTCCCCCCCCGGCATTGTTGTCGGCCAAGGCTTCAAGTCCGCACAGCATGCTGCCAAGTACCAACACTGAGAACAGCGATATCATTCTGCGTAACCGCATGGAGCTGTACATTCGTGATCTCCTTATTGCAAAGAAATTTCTGAATTGATTCGGCACTCCGAAATGTGATGAGGATCAGCACAGCGCACCATTCCAGCGGGAAAGACGTGATGGTTACCGCAATGGGGAAATGGATTGGACAAATTGACTCTTGCTATATTGGGGGAACAAATGAATTGCGAGTCGATTCGGCTCATTATTATTTTCCTCGTCGCCGATATCTGGCGTCGTCATGTAATAAGCGGGTTTACAGTAGCCGAAGGGGTCTATTCGGTCAATATCGCAACCGCTTGAGCGGCTGCACGATTTCACACCCTGCGTCGATACTTGACCTGCAATCTTCCCCGCCTGCGTGCACTTCGCCAGTAACATCTGGGCGCATAGAACTGCTATTGCGGCGACACACACTCTGCCCCAACTTGGCATACAATACCGGAGAAAAGCCGCCTGGCGGGTGCCATCGTGAAACTGAGCGCGAAAGACTTCAAGGCCTGGGACAACAAGTGCATCACCCTGCTCGGCATGTCCGGGGTGGGCAAGACGCGGCTCGCGCTGCGGCTGCGCAAGCGCCACTGGTTCCACTATTCGGGCGACTACCGCATCGGCACGCGCTACCTGGACGAGGCGATCCTGGACAACATCAAGAGCCAGGCCATGCAGATTCCGTTTCTGCGCGGCCTGTTGCGCACCGACTCGATCTACATCCGCAACAACATCACCGTGGACAACCTGCAGCCGGTGTCGAGCTTCCTCGGCAAGCTGGGCAACCCGGAACAGGGCGGCCTCGGCCTCAAGGAATTCAAGCACCGCCAGGCATTGCACCGCGACGCGGAGATTGCGGCCATGAAGGACGTGCCCGAATTCATCGGCAAGAGCAAGGCGATCTACGGCTACCGGCACTTCGTGAACGACGCCGGCGGGTCGCTGTGCGAACTCGACGACCCCGAAACCCTCAAGGTCCTGGCCGAGCACACGCTCATTCTTTATATAAGGGCGAACGAGAAGGACGAGCAGGAACTCATCAAGCGCGCCGAGGACGACCCGAAACCGCTCTATTACCGCGAGGCGTTCCTCGACGAGCAGCTCGCGATCTACCTGCGCGAAAAGGGTCACGGGTTCGTCGCGGAAATCGATCCGGACGACTTCGTGCGCTGGATGTTCCCGCGCCTGTTCTACTCGCGCATTCCGCG
>CAYHES010000261.1:0-3580 GCA_964355495.1 uncultured Acidiferrobacterales bacterium | reverse complement strand
AGCATGATGCCGTGGATCGCGGCCAACAAGCTGGTCGACAAATCCAAGAACTGACTCGCGCAGCGAGTCATCCCGGCGAAAGCCGGGATCCAGAATGTCTGATTGAAACCTCTGGATTCCGGCCTACGCCGGAATGACGGTGATTGCTCCCAAACCTGCCAGGATTGCTGAAAGATATGGAAAGCTCGAAATACCCGTTACTCGCTCGTGAAGGCTGGGGACATGTTGCCTATGCATTGAGCGCCGCCTTGGTCGTGCACTGGATCGGAGGCCCGTGGTGGGCGCTGCCGTTCTGGGTGTTCGTGCTGTTCGCGGTGCAGTTCTTCCGCGACCCGCCGCGCGCCATTCCGCAGGAGCCGGGCGCCCTGGTCTGCCCGGCGGACGGGAAGGTCATCGCCGTGGACGAGGTCGAAGATCCATACCTCAAGCGTCCGGCGCGCCGCATCAGCATTTTCATGAATGTGTTCAACGTGCACTCCAACCGCATGCCGCTGGCCGGCGAGGTGAAGCAGGCCTGGTACCAGCCGGGTTCGTTCCTGAATGCCGCGCTCGACAAGGCGGCGCGCGAAAACGAACGCAATGCCCTGTGGATCAAGACCGCGGACGGCAGGGACGTGGTCGTGGTGCAGGTCGCGGGCCTGCTGGCGCGCCGCATTCTGTGCTATGTCCGCCCCGGCGATAAGGTCGAGCGCGGCATGCGCTACGGCTTCATCCGCTTCGGTTCGCGCGTGGATGTGTACCTGCCGCTGGAGTCGCGGCCGGCGGTGAGTCTCGGCGACAAGACCCAGGGCGGCACCCAGATCCTGGCTCATCTGCTACAGTGAGTAGGGGTCACTGACGCACCGATACCGGCGGGAGAAGAAGACATGCAGGTGAAGCATCCGCGCAAGGGCATCTACATTCTGCCCAATCTGTTTACCACGGCGGCGCTGTTCGCCGGGTTCTACGCGATTGTGCAGGCCATGAACGGCCAGTTCGAGTACGCCCCGATCGCCATTTTCATCGCCATGGTCATGGACGGCCTGGACGGGCGCGTGGCGCGCTGGACGCACACCGAAAGCGATTTCGGCGCCCAGTACGACAGCCTCTCGGACATGGTGTCGTTCGGCCTGGCACCGGCGCTGGTCATGTACGAATGGGCGCTGTCCGGCCTCGGCAAGCTCGGCTGGCTGGCCGCCTTTCTGTACGCCGCGGCCGCCGCCCTGCGCCTGGCGCGCTTCAATGTCCAGACTGGCGGCGACAGCCGCTATTTCACCGGTCTGCCCAGCCCCTCGGCCGCCGCCCTGCTCGCCGGACTGGTGTGGGTGCTGCATGCCACCTATGGTGTGCCCGGCAAGGAAGTCAGTTTCATCGCGCTCGGTGTCACGGTGTTCGCCGCGCTTTCCATGGTCAGCAACATCCGCTACCACAGCTTCAAGCACTTCAACGTGAAGGACCGCGTGTCGTTCGTGGCGGTGATCGCGGTGGTGCTGATTTTCGTGCTGATCTCGCTCGACCCGCCGCAGGTGCTGTTCCTGATTTTCCTCGGCTATGCCGTGTCCGGCCCGCTGTTCGCCAGCCTGCGCGTGTACCAGCAGCGGGGCAGCAAGCGCCGCACGCAGGACTCGCGCCGGCTTTGAATTTCCCGGTGGCTGGTTTATAGTTAAATCCATGCAAACCTTTACCACACAGCGTTCTGTCACCCGCACCCAGTGCGGGTGCGCGCCTGTGTCCGCCGTACCCCCGCTGCCCCTCTTCACCCTGCGACTGCTGCGCGCAAGCGCATAATCGAGAGTGTTTCCTGGCGAGGAACAGAACAATACGCGAGCCCTACCCCCAACAGTCGCCCTGACCTTCCGCGGTCAGGCAAAGAGAGCGCAGAATGAATGACAAATTGATCATTTTCGACACCACGTTGCGCGACGGCGAGCAAAGCCCGGGCGCGTCCATGACCCGTGACGAGAAGGTGCGCATCGCCAAGGCCCTGGAGCGCATGCGCGTCGATATCATCGAGGCCGGCTTCCCGGCCGCCAGTACCGGCGACTTCGAGGCGGTGAAAGCCGTCGCCGCCGCGATTAAAGACAGCACGGTGTGCGCGTTGGCGCGAGCGGTAGAGAAAGACATCGACCGCGCCGCCGAGGCCATCAAGCCGGCGGCGCGCGGCCGCATCCACACCTTCATCGCCACCAGCCCGATCCACATGCAGCACAAGCTGCGCATGACCCCGGAGCAGGTGCTGGAGCGCGCAGTGCAGATGGTCAAGCATGCGCGCCAGTACACCGACGATGTCGAGTTCTCGCCCGAGGATGCGGTGCGTTCCGAGATGGATTTCCTGTGCCGCGTGTGCGAGGCCGCCATCGCCGCCGGCGCCCGCACGATTAACATACCGGACACGGTCGGCTACAGCATTCCCTTTGCCTGGGGTGAGCGCATGAAAACGCTCATCGCGCGCGTGCCGAATTCGGACCAGGCGATCTGGTCGACCCATTGCCACAACGACCTCGGCCTGGCGGTGGCCAACTCGCTGGCGGCGGTGTTGAACGGCGCGCGCCAGGTGGAGTGCACCATCAACGGCCTCGGCGAACGTGCCGGCAATGCCGCGCTCGAGGAGGTCGTGATGGCGGTGCGCACGCGCCGCGACCTGTTCAGTTGCGACACCGGCATCGACGCCACCCAGATTGTGCCGACCTCGCGGCTGGTGTCCAACATCACCGGTTTTGCGGTGCAGCCGAACAAGGCGATTGTCGGCGCCAACGCGTTCGCGCACGAGTCCGGCATTCATCAGGACGGCGTCATCAAGATGCGCGAGACCTACGAAATCATGCGCGCCGAAGACGTCGGCTGGATCGCGAACCGCATGGTGCTCGGCAAGCATTCCGGCCGCAACGCCTTCAAGAGCCGCCTCAAGGAACTCGGCTTCGAGTTCAAGACCGAGGCGGAGCTGAACTCGACGTTTGAGCGCTTCAAGGACCTGGCCGACAAGAAACACGAGATCTTCGACGAAGATTTGCAGGCGCTGGTGACCGAAGAGGCGCTGGAACACGATGAGCGCCTGAAGCTCGTGGCCCTGCGCGTTTGCTCCGAGACCGGCACCAAGCCGTATGCGCTGGTCACGCTCAACGTGAACGGCGAGCAACGCGCTGCCGGCGCCGAAGGCGGCGGGCCGGTGGATGCCGCGTTCAAGGCGATCGACAGCGTGCTCGAATGTCAGTGCCAGTTGTTGCTGTACTCGGTGAACAACATCACCACCGGCACTGATTCGCAGGGCGAGGTCACCGTGCGCCTCGAAAAGGGCGGGCGCATCGTCAACGGCCACGGCGCCGACACCGACATCGTCGTCGCCTCGGCCAAGGCCTACCTGAACGCGCTCGACAAGCTGGTGATGTCGGTCGAGCGCGCCCACCCGCAGGCCGGCACACCAATCTAAATAAAGATGTTCACCAACTCCCCCTCTCCCGCGCCAGCGGGAGAGGGCAAGGGGAGAGGGTTCCCTCTTGTGTCCACCAACTCCCCCTCTCCCGCGCCCTCTCCCTCATTCCCTCTCCCAGAGCTGATCTTGTCCCACATTTTCCGCTGGACACGGAACAAGGTTAGTACTATC
>CAYHES010000260.1:0-3588 GCA_964355495.1 uncultured Acidiferrobacterales bacterium | reverse complement strand
TCTCCAGCCAGTCATCGGGGCGCAGCGCGCGCCGCTTGCTGCACACCGCCTCGCCGAGGTAGACGATGTCCACCGGCCAGCCGGCGGCTTGCGCGTAGAAATCCAGCACGCGTTCGCGTTCCCACAAATACAGAATCGGCCCGAGCGAAAGTTTCATAGTCACTGCCAGGCGCGATCCAGCGCGCCGAGCGTGTGCTGGCGGCCTTCGGCCAGCTTGTCGAGCGCGGCGAGCCACTCGGCGCGCGGCACATACCGATCCGGATCGCGTTGGCAGGCGTCGAGCGCGGCGCGCAGCACGCGCGTGACCTGCGCGACGTAGGCCGGGCTGCGTTGCCGTCCCTCGACCTTGACGGCCACGACCCCGGCGCGCAGGAGTTCCGGCAGGATGGCGAGCACGTTCAGGCTGGTCGGCTCTTCGAGCGCGTAGCCGATCTCGCCGGCCACGTCGAAACGCCCCTTGCACAGCGTCGGATAGCCGGCCGGCTCGCCCGGCGCGTACACGTCGATAAGCACGCCGTTGAGGCGCGAGCGGCGCGTGCCGGCGGCCTCCTCCCAGCGTACCGCTTTCGCCGGCGAGCACACACCGCAGGTGTTGGGCGACTCGCCGGTGACATACGACGACAGAAAGCAGCGTCCCTCGACCATGATGCACAGGCTGCCGAACCCGAACACCTCGACCTCGACCGGGCTGTGCGCGATCACCTGCCGCACCTGCTGGAGCGACAGCACGCGCGGCAGCACCACGCGTTGCACGCCGAACTGGCGGGCGTAGAAGCCGATCGCCTCGTGGCTGGTGGCCGAGGCCTGCACCGACAGATGCCGGCGCAGTTGCGGATGCTGGCGCGCGCAGTAGCGCAGCAGGCCCATGTCGGCGACGATCACCGCATCCACGCCGAGATCGGCGGCGCGGTCGGCGGCCTCGGTCCATTGCGACCAGTGCGCCTCGCGCGGGTAGGTGTTGAGGGCGATGAACACCTTGGCGCCGGCGGCGCGCGCGTGGCGGATGCCGGCGCGGATCTCGTCCATGCCGAAATTGAGGCCGGCGAAGTTGCGCGCGTTGGTGGCGTCGCGAAAGCCGAGGTACACGGCATTCGCACCGTTATCCACGGCCGCCTTGAGTGCCGGCAGACTGCCGGCCGGACAGACCAGTTCCATAAAATCAGGGGCAAGATACAAGATACAAGATACAAGGGGCATGAGGAGGCACGGTTACCCAGCGGGCCGTGTTTCTACTTGCTACTTGTATCTTGTATCTTGCCACTGTTTTTATCCCACCTTGCCGAGCTCACGTCGGCGGAAACCCACGTCCAGCCGCTCGGCAATCGCCCGGCAGGCGGGAATATCCACACCCGGCAGTCCGTCGATGGCGGTCAGGGTAACGCTGGGCACGAACTCGCGGACGCGTGCGGCGAAATCCAGCACCGCCTCGAAGGCGCCGGGCATGGGCGGCCGGCAGTGGCGGTTATAGGTGTCTTCGTCCTGGGCATTGAGTGAAATCGAGATCGCGTCGATACTGTCCTCAAGGTCGGGGGTGACATCGCGCCCATGTATCAGGTTGGCCAACCCGTCCGTGTTGAGGCGCACGCGCGCACCGCGCTGACGCAGTTCGGCGGCGGCCTCAAGCACGGTATAAAGCCGCAGGGTTGGCTCACCCAGACCGCAGAACACGATTTCCTGGAAGTCGCCCGGGTCGCCAGCCGCGGCGATGAGCCGATTGGCGTCCGGCTCCTGATGCAGGCGCAGGTCGTAGTCAGCCACAGTCCAGGAGCCGTTGAACTTGGGACAAAAGGCGCAGCGCAGCGTGCACCGGCCGGTGACATTGAGATAGCGGCTGCCGCGCAGGTCGTAATGGATAGTTTGATCGCCCATGCCGGCGTAAACTAGACGGGAACGGGCACGGGCGCATTGATCCACATCAACGCCAGCGCGACCACCGGCTGGATTGCCGCTGGCGCCATGCTATCTATACTAATAATAAAATAGGGGGTAAGCGTGGATAAGACCCAGATAACGCCGGAATCGCTGGTCGCGGATGTTCGCGACCTGCTGTCGTTGCCGGAAATCGCCGTGCAGGTGAACGCCATGGTCGAGGATCCGCGCACCTCGGCCACCGACATCGGCGACGTGATCAGCCGCGACCCGAGCCTCACGGCGCGCCTGCTGCGCATCGCCAATAGCCCGTTCTTCGGCCTGACCGCCAAGGTCGCTACCGTGAGCCGCGCCGTGGCGGTGGTGGGCTCGAAGAAACTGCGCGACCTGATCATCGCCACCTCCGCGATCCGCACCTTCAAGGGCGTACCCAACCAACTCGTATCGATGGACGATTTCTGGTACCACAGCCTGTACTGCGCCATTGCCGCGCGCCTGCTGGCCGCATCCCGGCGCATGCCGCACGCCGACAGCCTGTTCACCGCCGGGCTGCTGCATGACATCGGCCAGCTGATCATTTTCAACCGCCTGCCGGAACAGGCGCGCGAGGCGCTGCGGCTGTCCATGGAAGACCCGCACGCCATGGACATGCACCTGGCGGAACAGGAGGTGCTGGGCTTCGATCATGCCCAGGTCGGAGGGCTGTTGCTGCGCCACTGGCAACTGCCGGCACTGCTCGAGGAGTGTGTCACCCATCACCACACACCGGAAAAGGCCGAGCATTTTCCGGTGGAGACGGCGATCGTGCACATCGCCAACAGCATCGCGACACTCGCCGAAATCAACTCCACGAATCTCGAGGACGTGCCGAGAATTCAGGCCAGCGCCTGGAAAATATCGGGTCTCAAGGAAGAAATCATCGAACCGGTCATGCGCGAGACCCAGAAGCAGTTCCGCGAGGCGCGCTTGTTGTTCCTTTCCGACGCCGCTTGAGACAACCTCACCCGGCGCGGAAAAATTCCGCGCCGAACAACTCGATCCACTCGAGCGTGGCGTCCTGACCCGAAACAGCGCGACCGGCGCGCACCACCTCCAGGCGGTACTCTTCAATCCTGCGTACCACTTCTACCATGCGTTGGCGGAAATTTTTGTCCGCCTCGGTGAACTCCACGCCGATTCCATACTGAAAAGCCATCTTGCGGCACCAGACCACGCGTCCGGGCGTGCGAAACACCGGCTTGCTGACCGGAAAGTGCAACATGATCACCGTGCCAAGTTCGAGCGCGACCATCGAGTTGAAGGACACGCCGCCGGTACTGATATTGCTGAGGTAGGCGGACTCACTCGCCACCACCTCAGCGAGCGTGAACGCCACCGGCAGTGCCGCCGGGTAACGGGGGTGTTGGCGTTTGTCGATGGTGGACATCTTTGGATTCCTGATTCTCAGAACAGACTGCATCTTAATATGAATTCTAGCCGATTCCAGATGAATTGCCGCGCGCACGACCAACCGCGTTGGGCGGGCGCGGAAAATTCCAGTATCCTGTCGTCCCATGAATAACATGAAACGAAATGTGCTATTGCTGGCTGCCTGCCAGGCCATGCTCATGACCGGCGGCTCGCTGCTGATCGCGACCTCGGCGCTGGTCGGGTACCGGCTGGCGCCGGACAAGGCGCTCGCCACCCTGCCGTTGGCGATGCAGATGCTGGCCAGCATGC
>CAYHES010000259.1:0-3612 GCA_964355495.1 uncultured Acidiferrobacterales bacterium | reverse complement strand
TTCGAGTTCGGCCTGGACGAGCAGGGCACGCTCACGCTCATCGATGAAGTGCTCACCCCCGACTCATCGCGCTTCTGGCCGGCCGACCAGTACCAGCCGGGCGCCAACCCGCCGAGCTTCGACAAGCAGTACGTGCGCGATTGGCTGGAGGCGAGCGGCTGGAACAAGAAAGCCCCGGCACCGAAGCTGCCGCCGGAAGTGATCGCCAAAACCGCGGAGAAATATCGCGAGGCGCTCACGCGTCTCACCTCCTGACAAAAATCCTTCGAACCCCCCCTCTCTCTCCTGCATAAGCGGGAGGGCAGGGGGAGAGGGGCGCGCCGTAATCCGTCGATCGACCATGGGTATGACTGGGACCACATGTCCGACCGCGACACCAAACTGATTCGCCAGTCTCGGTCCACGCGGCTGTCCTTTCCCGACGACGAGGCGAAGCAGGCATGGCTGCCGCTGCTGCTCGAAGCCTACGCCATTGTCGACGCCGGCATTAACGAAGCCATGCGCCGCGAAGCGGCACAGGGCCGCGCGCTCGCCTGTCACAAAGGTTGCGCCGCCTGCTGCCGCAGCCACACCACCATTCCCGTTTATCCGCTCGAACTCATCGGCATCAACTGGTACGCGGTCGAGAAAATCACCGGCCCGCTGCGCGCGCAACTCAAAACACAATTGCGCGACCACAAAAAGGGCGAGCCCTGCCCGCTGCTGGTGGAGAACGCCTGCGCCGTGCACCCGCTGCGCCCCATGGCCTGTCGTCAGTTCAATGTGTTCGACACGGTATGCGTGGCAGGCGAGGACGCCTACTACACGCGCCGCCCGGACGTGCTCACCCCGATCCACGATTACGCCGACGCAGCCTTCGACGTGCTGCTGCCGTTCTATGGCATCAAGAAGAGCGCCGAGCGCAAACGCATGATCCAGAGCGGCGAAGTGCACCGGCTGGTCAAGGTGCTGCAAGAGTACGACTGGCCGAAGCTCGCCGAACGCATGCAGGCGTTCGACACTCGTTATGCCGCTGAAAAGTAGTTTGTGTATTTCATGTAGGGTGGGTTAGCGTAAAGCGCGTAACCCGCCGGACCTTAGAAACGACGTAGGGTGCGTTCCACGCACCATTCAATATTTGGTGCGTGGAACGTACCCTACGTAATGGACACTGCCAGTCATGACAAAACGAGCGTCGCCCGGATGAAATCCGGGAATGTAGCGGCGCTTCATGCGGGCTACTTGCCGCCACCTTTTCCCGGCCAAGTGGTGGAAAGTACTACCTATAGTACCAAGTTCCTACATCTAGTATTTTATGGAAGAGGTGTTGGGTACTATGTCTACTAATTGTATTTAGACATTCGATAATGAAGCCGATCTGTTGCCACTGCCATTTCTTGGCTAAGGAATACCGGGAGGAAAACACCGGTCGCGTCCTCGCGTTTTCATTAAACAAACAGGAACGCGAGAAAGCCGCATTAGCAACCCAGGAGATGGTCGACACACACTATTCCCTAAACTGCCATATGGGTGTTTGGGACGAAGGTGTATCTTGTTCGACAGAAGAAAGAAACTCAATAATTAATCTTGTGCCGAGAGCCTCGGGCTGCTTCTTCTTTCCATATCATCCAGCCATGCTTTTTGATGCCGCGCGAGAACTGCAAAAGCGCGCTGATGAAAACAGACAATTGAAGAGATCGAACTTTTATACCCGTATCGGCCTCTGGGTCGCGGCTGGTGCGCTCGCGGTCAGCGCATTGGTAGAGTATTTGAAAAATGTCTAACCCGGCGCACCAGCGGGCTGTCAAAAAGCTGCGCTTTTCACCGTCCGCTGGGCTAGCACGTTAAGCGAAAAGACACAACGACGAAACCAGAGGCAAGGACATGGTTGCATCAATTGAAAATCAGATTCACCAATTCCTGAAAGATCAGGAGGAGGAGCGTTGTAGAGAAATTGAGGCCGAGAAAAACAAGAACGAAGAAACAAAGAACAAGAAAGTCAAACGGAAGACAATACCAAAACCATGGGTAAGGCCCGTCGATTCTACTCTATGCCAAGAAGTCGATTTGCTCATCATGGTTAGCAAATACGATTACGAGCTCTCCGATAAGACGTTCCAAAACTACTGTTCAGCGCGAGGTATCTTGCACGTTGCTGGAGAACCGGGAAGTAGACGGTGGAAATATCTGGCAGATTATCGGAAAACAAAAAGTGCCTACCTTTCCGACCCTTACTTCCAGCTCTCTGAAGAGGTAGACGGTAAACGTCACAGCTACACAGATGAAGAAATGGAAACCGGCTGGAAGATCATGTTGTTGGGCCGAGCTAAGCTTCAGGATTGCCGGGAACTATATTCTCGAGAATCAAATGGCCAGAGGTGATTAAAGCGCATGGAGTTTGTGGCCATCGATGTTGAAACGGCGAATGCCGATATGTCATCGATCTGCCAGATCGGTCTCGCGCTATTTCGCAAAGGACAACTTGTTGAGGAATGGAAGACGTACATCGACCCGGAAGATTACTTTGACGAAATAAATGTTTCGATTCATGGTATCGATGAGGAAACGGTTAAAGGTGCCCCTGTGATATCAGATATTTCAAGAGAAATATATCGGTTTTTGGATGACCATGTTTCTGTATGCCACACACATTTTGATCGTGTAGCGGTTCAACAAGCATTTGAAAAATACAAGTTACGTCACCCCCGCTGTAGGTGGCTAGATTCGGCGCGAGTGGCGCGCCGCACATGGGCGGACTTTGCGCAGCGCGGCTATGGACTTGGTAACGTCTGTGCGTTCTTGGGCTACGACTTCACCCCTCATGATGCGTTGGAGGACGCCAAAGCAGCAGCCTACATACTCAATGCTGCGATTGAAAAAACCGGCCTCGATATCGAAGGTTGGCTTAGCCGCATCAAGCAACCGATAGGAGCAGGATCCGAGCACGCAATAAAGCGCGATGGGAATTCGGAAGGCCCGTTGTACGGTGAGGTGCTGGTTTTTACAGGCGCTCTTGAGATTCCGAGGAGAGAGGCGGCTGACATGGCGGCCCGTATTGGGTGCCATGTCGGCCCAGGTGTTACGAAGAAGACGACGATATTGGTAGTGGGAGATCAGGACGTTAAGAAATTGTCCGGCCATGAGAAAAGTTCAAAACACCGGAAAGCGGAAGACCTGATATCGAAGGGTCAAACAATACGGATATTGCGTGAGACAGATTTTCGGAAACTTGCACAATTGGCAGGCTAATTCTCGCCTAACAACTGCTTCGAGAGCGACGAGCACCTCCCCCGATAAAGCGGGCACTTCATTTTAACGATACAGAGCTGTTCAATGCGGGGAGGGTAACGGTGCCACCTCAGCCTGAACAGGAGCATCCAACTGCTGGCGCATGAAAATACCTCGCCTTCCACCGCTTCTGCTGGTCTTGGTTCTGGCGATTACGATGCTGGTTCTGGACAGGGCGTTGCCGCTGTTCAGGATTCTGCATCCGCCTATTGCCTATCTGGGTGCTGCCCCGGTTGCGCTGGGTGCCTTGATCGTTTTGATTTCCGCCGGTCTCTTTAGGCAGCGCGCAACGACGATTAACCCCTTTGGTGAACCGGCGGTCATGGTGCAGGACGGGTTTTATCG
>CAYHES010000258.1:0-3623 GCA_964355495.1 uncultured Acidiferrobacterales bacterium | reverse complement strand
TGGCGATGAACTGGCTGTGGGTGTGGGCGATCGAGGCGCCGGCGGCCGGGCCGAAATTCTTGAACACCAGCACATAGCGTAGGCGCGGATTGGACTTGTAGAGCTGTTCCATGCGCGCGCGGTAGGTGCCGAACAGCAGGGCGAGGTGCTGCTCGCTCATTTCGTGCACGGCGATGCCGTGCTGGTTGTGGTCGATCATCACTTCGTGCCGGCCGTAGCCGTCGATGGTCTGCTGCAGGCCGAAGGTCAGGTTCGGGTTTTCGCGGTCGTCGCCCAGCACCGGGTACAGGTTTTCGACGATGCGCAGTTGCCAGGGAGCGCCTTCCGGGTAGGTTCCGATCGCCGGCGGGGTCATGTGTTCGTTGCCCACGCAGAACGGACAGGTGTCCACGTGCGCGCGCGTGTCGCGCGGCGCCGGCGCCTCGGCCTTCTTCGGGCGCATGCCGCGCGCCGTGGCCACCAGCACCGATTCGCTCGGCACAATGGGATTGATGCGGATCTCGCGGACCGGTTTTTCGGATTCAGTCATGACAGGTGCGGGGAGGTGTTTCTCCCGGCAATATTATAAGAATTCCGCGGTCTTTTCCCGTCATACCGCCGGCCGGACGCACTTGTCAGCCCCGGGCCGGGCAAGCTACTATGCCGGCTCGATTTTCCACTCAAGTCTGGGTTTTCCTTCATGTTCCACGGCAGTATGGTCGCGCTCGTGACCCCGATGCATCTCGACGGGGCGCTCGATACCGCTGCGCTGCGCCGGTTCGTGGATTTCCAGATCGACAACGGCACGACCGCGATTATCTCGGTCGGCACCACCGGCGAATCGCCGACTCTCGACATGCAGGAGCATTGCGAGGTCATCCGGCTCACGGTCGAGTACGCGCGCGGACGCGTGCCGGTGATCGCCGGCACCGGCTCGAACTCTACAATCGAGGCCATCGAACTCACCCAGTGCGCGCAGGAGGCCGGCGCCCAGGCCTGCCTGCTGGTCACGCCCTACTACAACAAGCCCACGCAAGAGGGTTTGTACCTGCACTACAAGGCGATTGCCGAGGCAGTGCCGATCCCGCAGATCCTGTACAACGTTCCTGGCCGCACGGTTTGCGATATCTTGCCGGCCACGGTGGCGCGCCTTGCCCGGATTCCGAATATTGTCGGCATCAAGGAAGCGACCGGCAATCTCGACCGGGCGCGCGAGCTGCTCAAGCTCTGCCCGAAAGAATTTGAACTTTATTCCGGCGACGATGCCACATGTCTGGAGTTCATGCTGCTCGGCGGCCACGGGGTGATCTCGGTTACGACCAACGTCGCGCCGCGTGCCATGCAGGACATGTGTGCGGCCGCGCTCAAGGGCGACGCCAGGACGGCGGGCGCCATTAATGACAGGCTGATGGGTCTGCACAAGAATTTGTTCGTCGAGGCCAACCCGATCCCGGTGAAGTGGGTACTGGAGCAGATGGGCCTCATCGAGGGCGGTATTCGCCTGCCGCTGACGCGCCTGTCGGAAATGCACCATGATGTTCTGCGCCAGGCAATGCGTGCTGCCGGCCTGATGTGACGGCGCATCCATTTTTTGTTTCTGTGTACTTCTGTATTCCGGTGATTCCATGACGATGCAGCGTAGCTTCGTATTTCTTGCCACACTACTGATGCTCAGCCTCAGCGGCTGCTCATTGTTCGGCAATAAACCAGAGAACTCCCCGGCCAGGCTGCGCGAGGCACTGGAAGTGCCACCGGATCTGGCGCGCCCCGCCAGCGACGATCTGGCGGCCGTTCCTCCCGGCGGCGCGGCAGCCTATTCGGATTACGCCGTCAAGACACCAGCGGCTGTGGGAACGTCAGCGCCTGCAAATGGCAAACCAACTCCGGCTGTACCGGCAAGCAGCAACGTGCGACTGGAGCGGGATGGCGTACAGCGCTGGCTGGTTGTGCAGGAGGCGCCGGATCGGGTTATGGAACGCGTGCGCAGCCATCTTGCCAGTCGCAATATGGTACTGGCCGTCGATGACCCGAAGTCCGGGGTCTTCGAGACCGAGTGGAAAGAACGCAAGATCAATCTCGGCACGAATGCCCTGACGCGGATGCTGTCCAGCATGCAGTCCACGGGCCTGCGCGATAAATTCCGGATACGCATTGAAGCGGGGCGCGCGGCCGGCACCAGTGAAGTTTATGTTTCCCACCAGGGGCTCGAAGAAGTTCTGACCGGCAACAACATCAGCGGCCCGAGCAGCACCTGGCAGCCGCGCGCTACGGACTTGCAGGCCGAGGCAGAGCAGCTGTCCGCACTCATGACCTCCTTCGGCATGAGCGAGCAGGAAGCCAAGGACCAGGTCGGGCAGGTCGCAGCCGGGAATGCCGTCAAGGTAAAAGATGGCCTGTTGTTGCAGCGGCAGGATATGGATCAGGCCTGGCGGCGTGTCGGCCAGGCTCTGGACCGGAGTGGATTTGCAATCGAAGATCGCGATCGCGGCCGCGGTGTCTATTATATTTATGACCGTTCCGCCGCCGACACTGCAAAAAAGAACACCCTCTTTAGCGGCTGGCTGAGGTTTGGCGAGAACACAGAAGTCATCGAAGACCGCTTCCAGGTTGTACTCACGGCGGCAGAGGGCGGTATCGGCCTGAAGGTCTTGAATGTCAAAGGCGAACGGACAGAGTCCAAGAACGGCGAACGTCTTCTCGAATATTTACAGCAGCAATTGCAGTAAACCAGACGCGCTCTGATTGGAGGCGTTATCGCACCGGATCCATCACGTCCGTGCCGCTCCGGCCACCTGCGCTTCGCCCTGCTCGGCAGTGGCAGCCGCGGCAATGGACTATTGGTCGAATGCGGGCAGACCGCGGTTCTGGTGGACTGCGGCTTCACGCTGAAGGAAACCGAGCGCCGTCTCGCGCGCTGCGGTCGCGAGCCCGGCGCGCTGTCCGCCATCCTGGTGACCCATGAGCACGGCGACCATGTCGATGGCGTCGGTCCGCTGGCACGCAAATACAACCTGCCGGTCTGGCTCACGGCCGGAACCCGCGCCGCACTCGGTGCGACGGAAACAAGCCGCCTCCCGCAGTGCCGGCTGTTTGCGGCCCACGATGACTTTTCCATCGACGCCATCGCCGTACACCCCTATACGGTGCCGCACGATGCGCGCGAACCCTGCCAGTTTGTATTTTCCGATGGCGCGCGCCGGCTTGGCCTGCTCACCGATGCCGGCCACATCACCCCGCATATCGAAACCCGGCTCAGCGGTTGTGATGCCCTGATTCTTGAGTGCAACCACGATACCGACATGCTCGCCGAGGGGCCCTATTCGCCATCTCTCAAAAAACGCGTCGGCGGGCCACTTGGCCATCTGAATAACGATGCGGCGGCGGCGCTGCTGGCCGCCCTCGATACGGGCCGGTTGCAGCATATCGTGGCCGCCCACCTGAGCGAGAAAAACAACACCCCCTGGCTGGTGCACTCCGCCCTGGGCGCGGTCCTGGGCGGGACGGCGCAGCGGGTGGAAATCGCCTCCCAGGAGGGCGGCCTGGCGTGGCGCGAACTGGTATAAGGAAAGCAAGCCTGCACAAAGTTGACTGACCCCCGGCAAAGCCGGAGGCTTATTTGGTGAGCGCCTCGGCAACTGCTCCCG
>CAYHES010000257.1:0-3638 GCA_964355495.1 uncultured Acidiferrobacterales bacterium | reverse complement strand
CGGGATGTCGCGGGGTAGACGAACGTGATTTATTTAATAACACAGTAGAATTAGTGGACCACATGGAAAAGGCAGGCTCCCGGCAGGTAACTACGATGTACTAATACGCAATGTCGTAACCGGACATGGATTGAGCCAAAGCTTTCGGGACCGAAATGGTATCGCTTGGTTTATTCCAATCAGCCCTTTGTTTAGCACCACACGTGATGGACTTGGCATACATCCTGATGGCGGCATTCCAGGGACGCTAGCAGCCTGTCGGACTTAACAAAAAATCTTCGTACGATTCCACAGGTGGCACGAACGATGAATTTGCACACAGTTGTCTGTTCGGTGTCAAAGAAAACGCACACAGGCCACCCTGATACGTTTAATCATCTATGTCGGACACTTTCGCATAGAATAATTCATCATTTCTCGATCGGTTCAGGCTAAGTCCGACAGGCTGCTAGGATGTATCGGTCTCACTGGCAACGACGTGACCAAGTTCTGGTCACGCTGGAACAGCATAGTGTTGGGAGCGAGGCCGCAACGACTGGTGGTTGAATGACACGAAGGGTTGTCATTCTGAGCGCAGCCCGCGTAGATTGGCCATAGGTCCGATTAACGCAGCGTAATCGGACGCATGAAGAAAGTTACTTCCCTTCCAATTCTTCCTTAAACCGTGCTTCATCGAAGGTCGCGCCCAGATGCCGTGTCACGCTGCGCAAATCCTGCTCGGCATTGTCGAGGCAACTGGTGGCGCCGGGCGAGGGCGTCATGTTGAAAATCAAGCCGTGGCCGGGATTGATCTTGGCCTCGCCCATGAGCAGACGTTTGGTGTTGCGGTCGATGAGCTGCGGGCGCAGCCCGCCGACACGGCGCGCGAAGCGCAAGTCGCGCGCCTGGAGCGAGGGCACGATTTTGCGCGCATCGTTCAGGAACAGGTGGCGGCGGATGAGCGGGATTTCGAACAGCATGTTCTTGAAGATGTAGCGGCGCACGTCGCGGTCCGCGAACATGTCCCACAGCACCTGGATGAGCGCCGTGTCGAAGCGCACCACGCGCAGGAAGTCGAGCACCGTGGCCAGGTGATAGCGCTCGAGTTCGGGTACGATGAACGCGGTCGGCCCAAAGCGCGTCGTCCCGGGCACGAGCAGGTCCGGGTCGCCGTGGATGGCGGCGAACGGCAGCTTGTCGTTCTGCACCGTGTACACCTTGCCGTTCAGCACCGGCGGCGCGAAATAGAAACTGCCGGCTATCGGCAAGCAGGAAAATTCCTGGCCATATCCCATCTGTTGGGCAAGAAACAGGCTGTGGCCACCGGCCGAGACCACAACGCTACCGGCCGCCATCACGCCCGCGTCGGTGACGACTTCGAAGGCGCCGCCCGTCGCGCGCACCTGCGTGACACGGGTGTTGAGCAGCAGCTCCACGCTCCTGTTCGCGGCACGCGCCTGGTTGGCGAACGAAGCGGCGAGCGCGGAAAAATTCGCCGCGGTGTATTCGTTCTCCGCGCCGCAGGCGACCAGCTCCTCGGGGCGCGTCTTTCCCCGCGCCGTGACAACGTTTGGTTCGAGACGCGCGATCTCGGGCGTCTCGAACAGGCGCAGCGCCGGATAGTGCGGGCCGAACTCGGCGAAGCGCGCGCGCAGGCGCGCGCATTCCTCCGGCCCCACGCCCAGCACCATCTTCGAGAAGCGCTGCAGCAGGGCTTCGCCGGGCGCGACGTGAGTGGCGTAATTCTCCACCAGCGCCGCCGCGCGCTTCACCTTGAGTGCCTTGGCGAGTGTGTAGTTGGTCTCGATGTCGCCGCAGTGCAGCGTCTGGCTGTTGTGGGTCGCGGCGCTGTTCACCTGCGCGAGACCCGGATACTTTTCGATCAGCAGGATGCGGCGGATGGAGCTGTAGCGCGCCGCGGCAAACAGCAGTGCGGTGCCACTGATGCCGCCGCCGATAATAACGAGGTCCGCGGTCCGGGAGACGGTCATGATGGTCTTCAAGCGGTGTGCCTGAGGTCTAGAGTAGTTTCCCGCCGGGGCAGTCACAAGCTAAGATGCGCAGCCACAAACTCCGGAACACCGACCATGGCCGCCGGCCCGAACAGTATTGACGCCAACGAAGACGATTTTGCCGAGCGCGTGATCGCCGCCTCGGCGCACACGCCGGTGCTGGTGGATTTCTGGGCCGACTGGTGCGGCCCGTGCCGGGTGCTGACGCCGGTGCTCGAGCGTCTCGTGCAAGAATACGCCGGCCGCTTCGTGCTGGCGAAGGTGGAGGCGGATGAGAACATGCGGCTGGCGGGACGCTACAAACTGCGCGGTTTCCCGACGGCGATCCTGTTTGTGAACGGCGAACCGGTCGATCGGTTCAGCGGCGCGCACCCGCCGGATTTCGTGCGTGAGTTCCTCGATCGACACCTCGACAAGCGGGCCGCGGCAAGACCGGTTTAAGGTCATTATTCCGCCTTATTGCCGCATATTGACCCCTGAATTGACCCCTGATCGGGGCACCTCTATACTTCGCCGTTTTTAGCGCGGTCCCGCTGCTGTTTCTGCCAGCTTGCGGTGTGCCTTGCCGGTGCGGTTACCGGAATTAGCGAGCCAAGCCAATGGGTTATGTGAACACAGTGCGCCGGGACGCGCGCCGGGTGTTGCAGACCCAAGCGCTGCTAACGTTGCTGATCGCGGGCGGCTTCGGGTTCGCCCATGGCCTGCCCGCGGCACTGGCGGCACTGTACGGTGGGGCGATCACGATCTTGATCACCGGCTGGCTGGCGCGCCGGGTTCGCCAGGCCGGGGAAGCCGCTACACCGGGTGCCGGTTTGGTCGTGATCTATTCGAGTGCCGTGCTGCGTTACGCGGCCGTGATCGTGCTGGTGGGCACAGGGATCGGGTTGCTGAAACTGTCGCCGCTGCCTTTGTTGAGCGCGTTTGCAGTGACCCAGTTTGGTTTTTTGGCGAGTTTGCACACGCCCAAGGGCGTGGCGAGGCCGGGCCGGTGAACTCCGGCACCGAATGTTGGCTAAACGAACAACAAGTATTGATGGAAGTGGATTGAATCGATGTCGGGCGAGACTCTCAGTTCCTCGGAATACATCAAGCATCACCTGCAGAACCTGACCTACGGGCGGCTGCCGGACGGCGCTTGGGGTCTGGCCCAGACCCCGGAGCAGGCCAGGGAAATGGGCTTCTGGGCGGTAAACCTCGACACCCTCGGTTTCTCTTTCGGTCTCGGCATCCTGTTCCTGTTCTTTTTCTATCTGGCGGCGCGCCGCGCCAGCACCGGCATCCCCGCCGGGCTGCAGAACTTCGTCGAGTGGATCGTGGAGTTCATCGATGGCGCGGTGCGCGGCTCGTTCAGCGGCCGCAACCCGATGGTGGCGCCGCTCGCGCTCACCATTTTCATGTGGGTGTTCCTGATGAACTTCATGGATCTGCTGGCCATCGACCATGCGCCGCAGCTCGCGCACGCCGCCGGCCTGCCGTTCCTCAAGGTGGTGCCGACCACCGACCCGAACGCCACTTTCGGCATGGCGTTCGGCGTGTTCGCACTGATTCTGTACTACAGCATCAAGATCAAGGGTATCGGCGGCTTTCTCGGTGAGCTGACCATGCAGCCGTTCCAGGCCCAGTCCATCGCGATGAAGACCGTGTTCC
>CAYHES010000256.1:903-3674 GCA_964355495.1 uncultured Acidiferrobacterales bacterium | reverse complement strand
TCTATACCAGCAACCCGGACACCTCGACCGGCGACGGCATCGCCATGGCCTGGCGCGCCGGCTGCCGGGTGGCGAATATGGAATTCGTGCAATTCCACCCCACCTGTCTGTTTCACCCGCAGGCGCGCACTTTTTTAATCAGCGAGGCGGTGCGTGGCGAGGGCGGGCGTCTGCTGCTGCCGGACGGCACGCCGTTCATGCACGAGCACGACCCGCGTGGCGAGTTGGCGTCGCGCGATATCGTGGCGCGCGCCATCGACTACGAAATGAAGCGCCGCGGTCTCGAATGCGTCTATCTCGACATCAGCCACAAGCCGGCCGATTTCGTGCGCGCGCACTTTCCGACCATCGCCGCGCGTTGCAAGGAATATGGCATCGACATCACCCGCCAGCCGATCCCGGTGGTGCCGGCCGCGCACTACACCTGCGGCGGCATCATGATCGACATGCAGGCACGCACCGACCTCCCCGGCCTGTATGCGGCCGGCGAATGCACCTTCACCGGCCTGCACGGCGCCAACCGCCTGGCGAGCAATTCGTTGCTGGAGTGTGTGGTATTCGCTGCTGCGGCAGCGCAAGACATCCTCACGCAGTTGCCGCACGCGCCAGCGGCCGCGACCGATCTGCCACCCTGGGACGAAAGCCGCGTGTCCGATGCAGACGAGTTGGTGGTGGTGTCGCACAACTGGGATGAACTGCGCCACTTCATGTGGGACTACGTCGGCATCGTGCGCACCAACAAGCGGCTGGAGCGCGCCCAGCATCGCGTGAAGCTGCTGCGCGAGGAAATCCGCGAGTACTACAGCAATTTCCGTATCAACAGCGACTTGATCGAGTTGCGCAACCTGGCGCAGGTCGCCGAATTGATTATCCGTAGTGCGCAAGCGCGCCGTGAGTCGCGCGGCTTGCACTACTCACGCGACTATCCGCAGCTTGCGCCCGAGGCACGCGACACGGTGCTCACTCCGGAGCATTCGGTTGGCAGCTAAACCCGCTGTCAGCGGAACTAAAGGGTAGTGTCCCCTTTAACCACTTATTAAATAACCAAAAAAAGCCCCGGGATTCGGGGCCTTTTAGGTACGACTTTCTGACGACGGTTTAGGGCAACGCCACGGCCGTGAACACGCTGCGGTTCTGCGCTTGCCCGGAGAAACCGAGGCCAAGATCTCCGTAGTAGTTGTAGCCCCAAGACCACAGCGAACCGTTGCTCTTGCGAGCGAAACTGGCATAAGAATCACTCATCGCTACCTGCACCCAGTCAGTATCCGTGCCGATTTGCGTCGGTGTCGCGCGATCCGTTTTGGTGCCATCGCCGAGTTGGCCGTTGCTGTTGTTGCCCCAAGCCCAGAGGGTGCCGTCGCCGCGCACGGCTAAAGTATAATAGCCAGTAGATGCTGTCACATCGACCCAGTTGGTGGCCGAGCCGATCTGTGTGGGGCTTGGCCCACTTACTCCAGCAAGATTGCTCCAAATGTTGCTCCCCCATCCCCAGAGCGTACCGTCCGCGCGCAAGGCGAGGGTACTCCAATTGGTCGCCGTTAATTTGGTCCAGTTTGTGGCAATGCCAATCTGCACGGGGGATAACCGCTCTATCGTGGTGCCATCGCCGAGTTGGCCATAGTTGTTCTGACCCCATGCCCAGAGGACGCCATTGCGTATGCCCACAACGCTATAAACAGTATTCACAAACGCTGTCCAATCGGTAGCGTTGCCAACTTGTACTGGAACCACGGGATTCTGACAGGTGCTGCTCTTTGTGCCATCGCCAAACAGGCCGTAATAGTTACAGTCCCAAGCCCACAGAGTGCCATTGTTTTGCAGACCTAGAGAAGCGGATGCA
Source organism: uncultured Acidiferrobacterales bacterium (assembly GCA_964355495.1). Taxonomy (GTDB): domain Bacteria; phylum Pseudomonadota; class Gammaproteobacteria; order Acidiferrobacterales; family UBA6901; genus UBA6901. Next base: position 1,834 of record CAYHES010000256.1, on the reverse strand, counting down.
GGTTGACGAGAAGCAACCGTCCAACTCGTACCCGTGCCAAACTGTGAGATGCCAAAAGGGGGGAGTACCCGCCACAGGGTACCATCGGTGCGTGCCGCATAGGCAGCACTCCTGCGGTCGATGTTCGTCCAAGTGATGGCCGTTCCAGCCTGGGTGGGAACGAGCCCCGCATTCCGACCCCACTGCCACAAGGTGCCATCGGTCTTGCGCCCAAGACCCGCCCCGATCTCGGCCCAACCCGTGGTGTTGGTCGCCGTGGGAGTGCTGCGGTTTTGCTCATCGCCCGAGCTGCCTGCACCAAGCCCCAATTGGCCGACACGGTTGATACCGGTAGCTAAAAGACTGCCGTTGGTCTTGCCCGCAATGCTAAAGCCATTAAATACACCCCCCCTCGCTGCCACACTCGCCCAGTCAGTGGCGTTGTCTATGGAGGTGGGAATATTTGTATTTCCCCCAGCAATCCCGAGCTGGCCGTCACCACCATTGCCCCACCCCCAAAGCGTACCGTTGGTTTGCACACCGAGACTGTGTACAGAACCAGCCGCTATATCGCTCCAGGTGGCCGAGCCTACCTGCACGGGGCTGGATTCATTACCACCGCCAGTTCCGAGTTGACCGCATTGGTTATTACCCCATGCCCAAAGAGTACCGTTGCTGCTCAGGGCAAGCGTGTGGTCTCCACACGTGTAGCCTCCACCCGCCGCGACACGCATCCAGTTCGTGGCAGTGCCGACTTGCACCGGGGTGTTGCGGTTGGCATTGAGGCCATCGCCGAGTTGGCCATATTGGTTATTACCCCATGCCCAAAGAGTGCCGTCGCTGCGCAGGGCAAGAGAGTGGCTAGAACCCGCCGCGACACGCAGCCAATTCGTGGCCGTGCCGACTTGCACCGGGGTGTTGCGGTTGGCATTGAGGCCATCGCCGAGTTGGC
>CAYHES010000256.1:0-803 GCA_964355495.1 uncultured Acidiferrobacterales bacterium | reverse complement strand
CGCTGCCGTTGTTACCCCAGGCCCAGAGTGTGCCATCGCTGCGTAGGGCAAGCGAATGGCCGTCGCCCGCGGCGACACTCATCCAATTCGTGGCCGTGCCGACTTGCACCGGGGTGTTGCGGTCAGCATTGAGGCCATCGCCGAGTTGGCCACTGCCGTTGCTGCCCCACGCCCAAAGCGTGCCATCGCTGCGTAGGGCAAGCGAATGGCTGTCGCCAGCTGTGACACTCTCCCAATTTGTGGCGTTACCAATCTGTACCGGACCACTGCGATTCACGGTGCTGCCATCACCGAGCTGTCCTTGCGCATTGTACCCCCAGGTCCAAAGAGTGCCGTTGGCGCGAATGGTGAGAACATGTGCAGAGCCCGCGACGATCTTCGGCTTGACTGTGGGGGCTGGCGCAGTGTTACCGCCGCCGCCTCCCCCGCCGCCGCCTCCCCCACATGCCTGAAGCAGGAAGAGCGAACCCACCATCAAGAACAGTGAGGAAAGACTAGAGCGGCGTGCGGGTATCGTAAACCGTGACATGAAGGGTTCCTTAAATTAATTGGGTCTTCGTGAACTAGTGTGGGTGATTTTCGACCATTTTCAGAGCACCGGCAACAGGATTAAATGGGAACGGAGTCCCTGTCCGCGCGGGAACTCGCCTTCCGCCGGCGCCTAACCCGGTGTCTGTTCGGGCACCGGCAGTCGGCGTTGCACGATCCGGGCACGCAAATCACGATACACCTCCGGCCCGATTGAAGCAAAAAGGTGACAGATTTATTGTGCGTCCAGCAAAGGCTGGCGCGTTCAGCGGGAG
>CAYHES010000255.1:0-3686 GCA_964355495.1 uncultured Acidiferrobacterales bacterium | reverse complement strand
GCGCATGGCCTGATCCGATTGTAGGTCGGCCTTCAGGCCGACACGTCGGGCTAAAGCCCGACCTACAGGGGCTTTGGGCACATCGTAATATGTTCCAAACAGAAAGAAGCACTACACTACCGGCTTCGACTAAAAACTCTGCAACTGCTGATCGGTTGGCTCGGCGCAGCAGTACCACGGTTCCGACAGGCGCGCGCCGAGGACGGCCGCACCGGCTTCCGGCAATGCCGGTGCGTCCAGTCCGGCCGCGGCATGCGCCAACTGCCAGATGCGCGCGAAGCTGTCACGGCGTGCGATGCCATTGGTTTCCGCCTCGGCCACCCACGCCTGGATATCCTTCTGCAATGCATCCACGCGTGCATCGGCATGCCGCCACGGATAGCCGAGCAACTTCGGGTCGAACGCGCCGAGATAATCCATGAAGCCCGGCAGTTTGAGCAGCTCCGAACCTTGCGGCACCAGCAGGCGGATGGCGAGCTGGATCGGCGGCACGCTCTCGATGAGTTCGAGTTCGATCAGGCGCGCGAGCAGCGCGATATAGCCTTCGAGCGTCGTCCATGGCGTGAACGGCACGAAGGTCGGCGCGAGCGCGATGCCGGCGGCACGCACCCGTTGCACGGCGCGGCCGAAGTCGGCGTTGGTGTGGTTCTTGGCCAGATAGTCCAGTATCCGGTCGTCCACCGCTTCGATCGCCGAGGTAATAAACAGGCAGCCGGTATCTTTCAATACCGGCAGCAACTCGGGGTGCGCGAGCAGGTGCTGGATCTTGATGGTGGCGTCGTACGTCACGCCCGGAAATTCGGCGTGCAGTGCGCGCACGAGTTTTTCGGCGTGCGACGGGCCATTCAGAAAATCCGGATCACCGAACGAGATATGCTGCGCGCCGGCCGCCACCTGCTGGCGGATGTCGGCCATCACCAGCTCCACCGGCAGAATGCGGAACTTGCCCTGGTACACCGGCACCACCGGGCAATGACGGCACAGGTGTTTGCAACCGCGCGAACCTTCGGCGAAACCGACAACCTTGCTGCCGCCTTCGGGTGTAATCAGATGCGCGTAGCGCGCCAGTGACGGCAGGCCAGAGCGGTCGGGCAACACGAAGTCGATTTTCGCCAGACTCACCACCGGCTCGGTTTGCGTCACGTCACCGTGTTGCAAGCGCTGCACCAGCGACACCAGCGCCGGTTCCACCTCACCGCCGAGCACCGTCCCCACACCGAGTTCGCGCAACAGCGCCTCGTTCATCGGCGCATACAGGCCGTAAACGCACAGGTGCGCGTCCGGTGCAAGCTGCCGGATGCGCGGCAGCGCCGCGACCGCGACGCGCGTGGCGGTGTGCATGGCGACATAGATGGCGACCAGATCGGCGCCGGCCAGCACCCCGGGTTCGAGCATTTGCAGCGACAGGTCGAGGCACTGCACCTCGCAACCCGCGCGCTTCAGCCACGCGGCCGGCTCGGCCAGACCAAACGGCTGGCGGCCGAGTTCATAAGGGTTGATAAGGACGACTTTCACGATCAGGGTGCCTGGGAGAATTCGCCACGTTCTGCTGCTTCTTGGGGCGAGCGCGCAACCTTAACGGCGCATTCGCGGTATTTCAACCCTGCATACTTTGTGGGCGGCAATCGACCCATAACAATGCGCACGAATTCGCCGGCTGCTGCCGGAATCCACAATACCGTGGCGCGCGCTACGGATGGTGCTCGCCCAGACATGCACGGAAACCGGCATCAACCGGGGTTTTTTACAAACCCCGGACAGTTCTCTATAATCCGCCCTCCCACGGCCGGGTAGCTCAGTTGGTAGAGCATGCGACTGAAAATCGCAGTGTCGGCAGTTCAATTCTGCCCCCGGCCACCATTTTCCCGGCCACCGGCGCATCCGCCGGGGCTCCATTCGGCATCGCTTGCTATACTCAAACCTGTACGGGGCGACTTTCTGAGGATGGCGTTTATGCGTGATCATACCTATCAAATCAGAGCAGTATGGGACGATGAGGCCAGCGTCTGGGTCGCCACGAGCGACGACGTTCCCGGACTTGTTACCGAGGCCTCGACCCTGGATGCGTTGGTCAAGAAACTCGAGGTGTTGATCCCCGAACTGCTCGAGGCCAATAACGCGCTTCCCCATGCACAGGAAATTCCATTCGAGATTCTGAGCGAAAGGCACGCAACGGCCCGGTTGCGCGCCTGATGTAAGTGACAAGACGAACGCAGCGAAGCGCAGTAGGGCTTCATTAAATGTCCGATTTTACCCCGCAACTGAAACGCATCCTGAAAGATGCGGGGTGTCACAAAGAACGCGAAGGCAAAGGCGACCATGAAATCTGGTACAGCCCCATCACCAACAGACGATTCCCCGTAGACCACAAGATCAAATCGCGTCACACGGCGAATGGTGTCTTGAAACAAGCAGGCCTGGCGAAGCAGTTTTGAGCGCGCGCTCTTTTAAATATGCCTTTTCCCACAGACCTGAAAACATCTGGCGGGAGGCATTGCCAGGGATCACGCTAGAGGCCATAATTAACCTACCCACAGCAGTACACGCACAAGTACCGGACTCGAGAAAGCAGCAAGTCGTACATAGCGACAGAAGCCTGAGTAAGGAGCCACCACCATGCGTGTCATGAGCAAAAAACAGGAAGCGGTTCTCCAGAAGCTGATTCGCCTTGCCAAGGGCGATTCGCTGCTGGTCGAGCGCGCCATCCGCAAGTCCGGGAGCGAAGCTAAGGCTGCGAGCCTGGGCGAGGTAATTACCTACATCAAGCACGAAACCGCGCAAAGGAAGCGGGCCTAGCCGACGGCACATCCAGCAACAATAACAACACGGAAAGGACGCTGTGTCGCTCGCTTGGTCAACTGTCGCCTTACTCGTACTCCTTCTTCCCGGATTTCTCTTTTTTGTCGGGCTGTACCTGCCGGAGCGCGTTTCGCGCGATGTCATCCCCGGCGGGACACTTACACAACTCGGCGGAATCGTTCTTGTCTCCTTCTTCGTGCATGCGCTGCTTTATGCGGTACTCATGCCGGCCTGCGGCTCCCTGCCGTGGCTGCCCTGCATCAGCTTCGACTACGCACTCAGCACGTTCAATCCTGATCTCAAAGAAGCTGCGTCTCCGAATGCACTGGCACGAAATATCAGCGCGCACCACAGGTGGATTCTGGTCTATTTTCTTGCGACCTCCGGTATCGGCCTGCTCGTCGGGCTTGCCACGGGCAAGTTGATCGTCAAAGGCCCGCTCCGGTTTCTGGCGAAACACAGCTGGATTTATGATCTGGTCGATCCGGACGACAACTCCTTCACGCTCGCCTATGTCCTGAGCAACATCCGGACCGACAATCGCATTCTGATGTACCGCGGCTTCCTGCAAGAGTATTGCTTCACCCCGGAGGGAAAGATTTCCTACCTCGTATTGTTTGGCTGCTCTCGCTATTACCTGAAGCTGGAGAGCAAGAAACCAATCACCACCGCAGCGAAGGACTGGCAGGTCATCGGCCAGAGCACCGATGGATTAATGGCGGATGTTTCCGAGAAGCAGTGGAGCTACATGGTCATCGAGGGTGAAGACATTGCCAACGTCGTCTTTGACCGCCACACCCTGACCCTGACGAATGAAGAGCTGTCGGAACTTGAAACCGCGTAAAGCCGGAAATATTCAGCTACCCAAAGCCGCTCGCCCTGAGTAG
>CAYHES010000254.1:0-3689 GCA_964355495.1 uncultured Acidiferrobacterales bacterium | reverse complement strand
GCGCCAGCCACATTCTCATCAAGCTGCCGCAGGGCGCGGATGCGCAGGCGGAGAAGGCGGCCATGGCCAAGGCGCAGGGCCTGCGCGCCAAGCTGCTGGCCGGCGCGGACTTCGCCACGCTCGCCCGCAAAAACTCCGAGGATCCCGGCTCCGCCGCCCAGGGCGGCGATCTTGGCTTCGTCGCGCGCGGTGCGCTGGCAAAGGAATTCGAGCAAACGCTGTTTGCACTCAAGAAGTCCGGCGAGTTGAGCGCGCCGGTGCGGTCCAGCTATGGCCTGCACCTCATCAAGCTCACCGGGGTGAAGGCCGCGACCGCCGCGCCGGCCACGACACGCGCCAAGCTGGAGACCGAGATCAGGGCGCGCAAGGCCGAGGAACGTTTCTTCGAGCTGTCGGAGAAATTCCACAATCTCGTCTACGAGCAGACGGACAGCCTCAAGCCGGCGGCCGAGCTGCTGGGGCTCAAGATCGAAACCAGCGGCTGGTTCTCGCGTGCCGGTGGCGGCAGCGGATTGGTCGCCGAGCCCAAGGTCATCGAGGCGGCATTCGATCCGGAAGTGCTGGGCCAGGGGCGCAACAGCAGCACCCTCGAGGTGGGCCGGAACACGCTGGTGGCGTTGCGTGTCGCGGCGCACGAGCCGCGCCGCCTGCGGCCGCTCGCCGAGGTGCGCAGCGAAATCGAAAAGACATTGCTGGCCAGCGCTTTGCTGGCCGAGGCCGAACGGCTGGCCCAGGAAGCGCTCGGCAAGTTGCGCGCGGGCGAGTCTTTCGAGGGCGTGGCCCGGCAGTACGGGATGGACGCCCAGGCAGCGCGCCTGTACGCGCGCAAGGCGGCCGGTACCGACGCGCGTCTGCTCAGCGCGCTCTTCAAGACGGCGCATCCCGAGGGCGGCAAGCCGGCGTACGGCAGCGCCGTGCTGGCGGATGGTGCGGTGGCGGTGTTTGCGCTCAAGCGCGTGACGGAGCCGGAGAAGCCGGCCACGGTGGGGGTCGAGGCGGAAGCATTACGCAAGCTGCTGGAGGCGCACCGCGGTCGTGAGTATCTCGACAGTTATCGCAGCGGCCTGCGTCAGCAGGCCAAGATCAAGGTTTACAAGGACCAGCTTTAGAACGGGGCGGTTTACTGTCCCTTGGTGAGGAGCTGTTGGTAGTTGAGACCGATGGCCACGGTGTTGAAACCGCAATCCACATAGGTGATCTCGCCGGTGACACCGGAGGCGAGGTCCGAACAGAGAAACGCCCCGACATTGCCGACTTCCTCGATCGTCACCCCGCGTCCGAGTGGTGCCATCAAATCGTTGTAATCCAGCAGTTTCTTGAAGTCGTTGATGCCGGAGGCCGCAAGCGTGCGGATCGGGCCGGCCGAGATGCCGTTGACGCGTATCCCCTCATGGCCGAGTGCCTGCGCGAGGTAACGCACATTCGCCTCAAGGCTCGCCTTGGCCAGACCCATCACGTTGTAATTCGGAACGCAGCGCTCGGCGCCGATGTAGGTCAGGGTGAGCAGGGCGCCGTTGCGGCCCTTCATGAGCGGGCGACCAGCCTTGGCCAGAGCGGCAAAGCTGTAGGAACTGATGTCGTGCGCGATCCGGAAACCGTCGCGCGTTACGGTGTCGAGATAGTTGCCGGCCAGGAGCTCGCGCGGGGCATAGCCCACGGCGTGGACGATAATATCGAGACTATCCCAGTGTTTGGCAATGCCGTCGAAGACCGCGTCGATCTCGCTGTCGTTGGCGACATCGCAGGGCAGGACAATCTTGGAATTGGTTTGCTGGGCGCATTTCTCGACCCGCGACTGTAACCGCTCGTTCTGGTAGGTGTAGGCGATCTCGGCGCCTTCGCGATGCATGGCCTCGGCGATACCCCAGGCAATGGAACGTTCGCTGGCGACACCCACGATCAGGGCGCGCTTACCGGTAAGAAAAACCATGTTGGACTCCTGGTCGTTCGGAGAATGCAGTTTTTGTGAGCAGGCGGGCGCCTGAAGCAGGGCTATGATAACGTATCTATAAGCAATGACAAACAAAGCAACGGGACCAGGCATGCGGAGGGTGAGCACGGGGCGGAGTGGCGCACGCCATGGGTTGCTGCTTCTCGCGGTGCTGCTCGGGGTCACCGCGAACCTGCCCGCCGCGCATGCCGCGCCCTCGGTGGCGCTCGGCTACACGCCCAAGTATCCGTCCGGCTTTCAGCATTTCGATTACGTCAACCCGGACGCGCCGCGTGGCGGCGATCTCATTCTGTCCGCGTTCGGCAACTTCGACAGTTTCAATCCGTACCAGCTCAAGGGCATCCCGGCCGCGGGGCTTGCCGATCTCGTGTTCGAGCCGCTCATGGAGCAGAGCCTGGACGAACCGTATAGCCTGTATGCGCATCTCGCCGAGGACATCGAGATCGCCCCCGATCGCCTGTCGGTCACGTTCCGCCTCAATCCCCGGGCGCGTTTCTCGAACGGCGCGCCGGTGACGGCCCAGGACGTGCAGTTCAGCTTCGAAACGCTCACCGGCAAGCAGGCGCACCCACGCTACCGCTTTTACTGGGCAGACATCCGGCGCGCGGTCGCGCTCGATGCGCGACACGTGCGTTTCGAATTTGCCAAGGTCAACCCGGAGCTGCATCTCATCGCCGCACAGATGCCGGTGTTTGCGCGCGCCTGGGTCGGCGACAAGCCATTCGATAAAATGTCCACGGTACTACCCATCGGCAGCGGTCCGTATGTAGTGGAGAGTTATGACATCGGCAAGCGTGTGAGCTACGCGCGCAATCCGCACTATTGGGCGCAGCAGCACAACACACGGCGTGGCATGTTCAACTTCGAACGCATTGTCTTCAAGTACTACAAGGACGAGACCGTGCGGCACGAAGCCTTCAAGGCCGGCGAGTTCGAATTTCTGTTTGAGAATAATTCGAAGAAATGGGCGCGCGATTATACCGGGCCGCAGTTTGACGCCGGACAGATCCAGCGAACCGAGCTGAAACACAGCAACAATGCCGGCATGCAGGGCTTCGTGTTCAATCTGCGCCGGCCGTTGTTCCAGGATATTCGTGTGCGTAAAGCCATTTCACTGGCGCTCGACTTTGAATGGTCCAACCGCAACCTTTTCTACAACCAGTACACGCGCTGCTACAGTTATTTCAGCAACAGCGAGTTGGCCGCCACCGGACTACCGGGTGCGGATGAGATCGAGCTGCTGGCACCGTTTCGCAGGCAGCTACCGCGCGCGGTGTTTACCGAGACCTGGAAACCCGCGTCCACATTGCCGCCGGACAGCTTGCGCGCCAACCTGCGGCGCGCGCGCGACCTGTTGGCCGAGGCTGGCTGGAACCTCAAGGATGGCAGGCTGCAGAACAACAAAGGCGAACGTCTGGAGTTCGAGATCATGCTGGTCTCGGTGCAAAAGGGCTTTGAGCGCATTATCGCGCCGTTTGCACGCAACCTCGCCAAGCTCGGTATCGATCTGCGCTATCGGACCGTGGATTCGGCACTCTACCAGCGGCGCACCGATACGTTTGATTTCGACATGATCGTGGAATCGTTCGGCCAGTCGCAGTCGCCCGGCAATGAACTCGTCGGCCTGTGGCATTCATCGACCGCCGACCAGGAAGGCGCAAACAATGTCATGGGCCTCAAGAGCCCGGTGGTGGATGCGCTGATCCAGAAGGTGATTTACGCCCCGGACCGCAAGCAT
>CAYHES010000253.1:0-3701 GCA_964355495.1 uncultured Acidiferrobacterales bacterium | reverse complement strand
TTGCCGCGCGGCGCGTCGCCGGACCGGTCGAACACCCACTTGCCGAGCGCCACGACCCCCACGACGGCCAGCACCCAGAACAACAGCATCGGCAGAGGACCGAAGCCCCACCACCAGCCGTGATTGCCCATATCGCCCCACATCGTCGCCTTCTTTCCCTGTTGTCGGGTTACTAAAAGGTCAGATTCATGTCGGCCGGGATCACGACTTCCTTGTAGTACTTCGCCGGATCGGCCGGCTTGACCCCGTCCACCAGATCCTTCGGCGTCATGCCGAAGAGCGAGAGATTGAGCGGGCAGGCGAGCACGGTGGCGCCTTCCGCGATCAGCATCACGAACAGGTCCTCGACCAGCGGCAGGCCCATCTCGTCCATCTTATCCATCACTGCCTTGCCGACCTCGGGCGGCTCATCGGGCAGGCAGGTGGGCGTTTTCATTTTCTCGCGGTGCACGGCGTTGATGCCACGCGAGCCGGGAATCATATGGCCACCTTCGGTGATGGGACCGAGCCGAGGGCCGCAGGCCACGACTCCATGGATGGAGGAGGTAGAGCGACGCAGGATGCCAAAGCCGAGGGATGGCCTGGTTGCGGTTTCGAGCCTTCGCGCAGCAGGCTCAGCGCCGTCATCAGGGCGTTGAACACCTGGCAAAGCTCGTCGTGGAAGCACATCACCGAAACATTCTTTTTCATAACTCCTCCTTTTCTGCCAGCGGTGGCTGCCTGTGCCCGGCTTCAGCGCCGTTGCGTATCAACCCGCGCGCGATCTCGCGAAACACCGCGGCGCCGGGCGAGTCGGCGTGCGCGATGGTGAGCGGCGTGCCGCCGTCGCCGCACGCGACGATCCGGGGATCGAACGGGATGCGTCCGAGCAGCGGTGCGTCGAATTGCCTTCCCGGGTCGGCTGTCGCGTCCGGAAAGAGCGGCACCTCTGCCTGGCAGTGCGGGCAAACCACCGTGCTCATGTTCTCGATGATCCCGAGGATGGGAATGCCGAGCTCGCGCAGCATGAACGCGGCGCGCGCAGCATCGGCACGGGCCACCGCCTGCGGGGTGGTCACGAGCAGGCCGCCGTGTAACGGGATTGTCTGGTGGAGCGAAAGCGGCACGTCGCCGGTACCGGGCGGGAGGTCCACGACCAGGAAATCGAGCGCGCCCCAGTCCACGTCGTGGACGAAGTCGTGGATCACCTTGTGGAGCGCGGCGCCGCGCCAGATGAGCGCGTCGCCTTCCGGCACCATGAAACCGACCGAGACGATCTTAAGGCCGTGCGCCTCGATCGGCCGGATGCGCCCGTCGGCCCCAGTGCGCAGCTGGCCGGCGCGCAGGCCGGTCATCAAGGGAACGCTCGGGCCGTAGAGGTCGGCGTCGAGCAGCCCGACGGGCACGCCCTCCGCGGCGAGCGCTGCGGCCAGATTTACGGCGACGGTGGACTTACCGACGCCGCCCTTGCCGCTGGCCACGACGATGATCTTGCGAATCTCAGGCACCCGGCCTGCTTGCGGTGTTGTCATGGCTTCTTCTCCAAGTCGTCCAGGTTCTGCTGCGTCCGGCGGGCGTGGGTGCGGCCGGCCTCCGCGAGTGAAAAAAACCGGTGTGCGATAGCAGGGGTAGCCTCCTGCGCCGTCACCTCGGCGTAGCGCATATTATAGCGCGCGGAAAACTTATTCCGCTCCGCCTCGTTCGAGGCCTTTAGATTATCCGCGAGCATCGCGCCAACCAGCTCGTGGGCGTGCGCCTTGCGTGTGCAGGCGTCCTTGAGGTGTGTACGCGTTTGTGTGTTGTCGAGATCGAGCATGGTCGCTCAGCGCAGACTCATCAGATAGGCCAGGATGTCGTCGCGCTCCGCATCGGCGCCGACCAGCGGTGGCATGAGCGAGACCTTCTTTCCGTCCTGCGCCACGAAATAACCCTTGCCCGGCACGATGACATTCGAGGGCTGGGTGAGCGATTCGAGCAGGTACGCGCCCGAATGGATGCCGCCGGCATAGGCGAGGTCCGGCCCGATACGCGGCTGCGCCGGGTTGCCGGGAAAGCTGTGGCAGGCCACGCAGCCCTTTTCGCTCATCAGGCGCTTGCCGCGCTCGGCATCGCCGGCCACGGCAACCTCGCCGAGTTGTTTCGCGTACGCCGCATCCGGTTTGCCTTTTTCGAATCGTAACACCTGCCAGGCCGACAGCCGCTTGAGGCCGTTGCGCTCGGCGGCCTCGCCGTTCCAGGTGGCGAAGGCCACGGGCACAAGCCCGAGTTTCGCGGGCGCGAGCGTAATGCGCTGCTCGCCCGCGGCCGCGAGCGGGCGCGTAAAGACCACGTGCCACTTGCCGTCCTTCCAGATGCCGCGCGCCTTCACGCCATCCGGTACTTGCGCGGTGAGCGTGCCGAAACCCGCGGCGGCGAGCGTCTCGACCGATCCGTCGCCACGCCAGAACCACAGGGCGACCGGCGCGCCGTCGTGCCCCATTCCTATATAAGGCAGCGCCACGCCGGGTCCGTAGCGTACCGGCCACTGTACCGCCGCGCCGTCGGCGAACGTACCTACGCCGCGCTCTCTGACCTGTTTGTCATCGTTCCATTCGAGATGCAGCGCGACGGTTCTTGCGCTGTACTGTGCGCGCACCTTGATCGTGGCGGCGCCGACGGTTGCGGCGGTGGGCGGCACGCTCACCTGCGGGTACACGGCGATTGTCGCCGGGGTCTGCTTAAGCCAGGCGGCATGCAGGGGGTCGAGCGCGGGCTCGCTGGCGCTCCACTTGACCGGAATTGATGCAGAGAGCTCCACGGCGTGCACCGCCACCGGATACAGCATCGCCAGCAGCAGACAAACGCGTGTCGCCGATGGGATCAACGACTGCATGGACGCAGGAGGTACGACTCCAGGGATGGAGAAGGTAGAGCCGCGCCGGGAGCGGCGGCCGAGAGCAACGCCGGGAGCAGTTGCCGAGGCGAGGGCCGCGCGCCACGACTCCAGGGATGGAGGAGGTAGAGCAACGCAGGATGCCAAAGCCGAGGGATGGCGCGTTTGCGGATTCATGTCGCCTCTCCGCTGTGATTGCCGGCGGCGACCTCGCGGTTCTCAAGTCGCTCTTCGAGACTCTCCGCGGGGACGATCGGAATCACGCGCCGCGGTTTGTCGGTGGCACTCTTCGCCGGCGCACCGTCTGCTTTCTTCTGGTAGTACGCGGCATCGAGCTTGAACATCTCCTCATGGCGGTAGGCGATGAGCAGATCCATCAGCTCGGACGGTTGCTTGCGCTGCTTTTTCGCGCGCTCTGTTTCGAGAACTTTCAGCACCTCCGGCACGCGCGCGCCGAAAAGATTAACAAGAAAGGCATCCGGGATGCGGCGCTCAATGGTGAGCTTTCCTTCAGCATCGTACTTGAACGGCGACAGCGGCGGCACGTAGTACACGTTCGGTTGCGTGCCCAGTTCGGCGTGCAGCGGCAGCGCCACCTTCCATTTCTCCACCAGCTTGTGCACCGGCCCCTCGGCGTCGTCGAGGTAGCCGACGAAGCGGATGCGTCCGACGCACTGCTGGGCGCAGGCCGGCGGCAGGCCCTGCTCGATGCGCGGGAAACAGAAGATGCACTTCTCCGAGCGCTTGAACAGCGGGTTGAAATAAATCTTCTTGTAGGGACAGGCGGCGACGCAGTGCTGGTAGCCGCGGCAGCGCTCCTGGTCGATGAGCACGATGCCGTCCTCCTCGC
>CAYHES010000252.1:0-3723 GCA_964355495.1 uncultured Acidiferrobacterales bacterium | reverse complement strand
GCGTCGGAGATGACCGGCGCATCGAGGACGTAGTAGCGGTAGTTGTGGTCGTTGATTTCCGAACGCAGTTCTTCGATGCGTTTCTTTGTTTTGGCGAGGTCCGTCATAGGCGCATTCTAGCGCATATGGCGGATCATCTTCGATGGTTGTGTCCGCTGTATGGTTCCCTTTCTTTTCGGGAAAAGGCAGGATGGTGCTAATCCTTGTCTCTCCTGTCAGGAAGATGGGAGAATAATTTTTCCAGCCTGTTCTATAAGAGGAAATAATTATGCAGGACGACCCATTTGCGCAGTTCAAGGCCACGCAACGCGAAGGTTGGGCGCTGTTCGTGCCACTCGAAGCGTACACCACGCCGGCCGCGGCCAGGCTGGTGGAGTTCGCTCCCGTGCAGCGCGGCCAGAAGGTACTGGACGTCGGATGCGGCACCGGCGTGGTCGCGGTGACGGCCGCGCGCGCCGGCGCGCAGGCCAAGGCGCTGGACCTTTCGCCGGTGTTGCTGGAACGCGCACGCTGGAATGCCGACATGGCGGAAGTGAAGATTGAATTCACCGAGGGCGATGCCGAGGCCTTACCCTATCCGGACGCATCCTTTGATGTGGTGCTGAGCCAGTACGGGCATATGTTCGCCCCGCGTCCCGAGGTCGTCGTGGCCGAGATGCTTCGCGTGCTAAAGCCGGGCGGACAAATCGCTTTCTCGACCTGGCCGCCCGAACTCTTCGTCGGCCGCATGTTCAATCTGGTCGGCCAGTACCTGCCCCCGCCTCCGGGTGTCGCGCCGGTGTCACTGTGGGGCGAGCCGAATATCATTCGTGAGCGGCTCGGCGATCGGGTCGTGGATTTATCGTTCGAACGCGAGGCCATGTATATTCCCGCCCTGAGTCCACAACACATGCGCAATTCATTTGAGAACACGGCCGCCCCGGTCGTGAAGCTGGTTCAGACGCTGAAGAACGACGCCGCCCGGTTAGCGCAGTTTCGTACCGCCCTGGAGACCCTGATTTCCGTTTTTACCAAGCACAATCTGCTGAGACAGCAATATCTGATGACACGGGCGACGAAACGTTCGTGACCATCCATCCTCGCCGGGCGCGAGCCGAACTCGCTGAGCGCTGAGAAACGCGCTTCGGGCTCGAACACCGGCTTGCCACTGCCCCCGGCCGAGGCTGTGCCGGACAGGAAGCCCAAATGCCGCGGAGCACGTAGATGTGCAAGAGCGGCCGATGCTCGGTGGCGGCAACGGGGATCCAAAGTCAAAACCAACAGCGGCATAACCCACCGATCAACCTTCGAACACATCCGGCGCAATTCGCCCTGCTCATTGCGCCCTACGCGGGCTGATGCGGAGATTGAATCAGAGAATATTAGCGACTATTGCTCTCTGACCCTGGTTTTTTTACATGGATGCGCGTAGCGGCCAACTCGCCCGAATCAAAAAACGATTCGGGCTCAAACAGTGCTCGCGCACAACCCCGGCTTAAGCTCCGGTGCTCGGCGTGCTCCGACGGGGGAACTTCAACAACAACTGCAACATACGGCGCAATTCGCTTTGCTCATTGCGCCCTACGCGGGCTTTTTAGATACCGATATAGCGTCACAGTACCATTGCACAGCGTAGCCACGCCCATCGCTGCGAAAACTACGTAAATAAATTCAAATGACGCATTGCAGTAATTAAATTCTCTAGTGCTTGGATGAAAAATATTTCTCCATGGTACGAACCAACACTTTAGCCATACAAGAGTGGTAATCGAATAACTTATTAGAAATATCCCTGCAAACCATATCTGTGCATTGTTTCAATCGCCGATCATTGGCTGCTCGAATGAACACATATACCACCAAAATGAATATGCAAAGAAGACCGACTCGCCATATTTCATCGAATGACATATCTGAGCTTTCCTCCCATTCTCCGTCTTCCAGGCACGCGTAGGGCGCAATGAGCATCGCGAATTGCGCCGTATGGTTTTCAGTTGATCAGTGGGTTACGGCGCTGCGTGCCATTCCACCCTACGCAAACTATATCCCACTTTTCGGTGAAAGGTGTTGCCTTTGACGTTGGGACCCGTAGCCGCCGCCGAGCATCGCAGCCGCGGCCGGGGGACGTCGCGAGCCGGTGTCTGAGCCGAGCGCGAAAACGGAGCCCTGCTCGCTACGCTCGCTCGTCTTGTCATTCACTGACGCGTTCGGCGAGTTCGGCTCGCGCCCGGCCGGGGCGAGAAGCGCAGGGGATTTCGGCGGCTCCGGGTTGCCCTTCTCTTTGGTTACTTTCTCTTGGGCAAGCAAGAGAAAGTAACCCGCCGCCGCGCGGCGAGCGGCATCATTGCTGTGCAAGCATCGCCGCAGGCGATTCCATTTAAAACCCCTGGATTCCGGCTTTCGCCGGAATGACGAACGTGAGGATGGTGCGCAAGCGCACCCTACGCTAACTAAATAGGCGCATCGCCGTAGCGCTGCCCGGAATAATCCCGCGATTGGTCATCTCGGCGGTGAGCCGCTCGATCTGCGTGCGGATCACCATCAGGCCCTGATCGGTGAGTGCATGGTGCTCGTGGTCTTCGAGGCGGCCGTCGAGTTTTTCGCACAGGCCCTTCGCGACCTGCACCATCTGCTCGAAGACCCGCACCGGTTGGTAGGCGCAGGGCACGTTCATAAACAGCGTCAGGCCCTGGGTGCGGAAGCGGTCGACCTTGGCCGGGTCGAACTCGCCGGGCTGGTAGAGGTTGGCGAGGCTGAACAGGTGCCGGCAACCGAGCGCCTGATCGTTCTTCTTGTGATAAATATTCATCATGCCAAATTGCAGGCCGAACAGGCGTGCCGCCTGGTCGATGGCGCGCCCGCTGAATCCGGTCGGGCCGTCGGCGAGGATGTCGATGCTGGCGAGCACATCGTTGGTCTCGCAGAATTCATCCAGCTCGTGCGCCTTCTCCAGTGCCTCTTCGAACGGCATGGAGAACTTGGTCGGGCGCTGCAGGACGTCGGCCAGCTTGAGGGTGAGCTGGGTAAAGGTGTTGAGTTCGGATTCGCCAATCGGGCCCTTGCTGTCCACCATCTGCAGGCTGAGCGCAATGCTGCGGTACTGGGCGTGCTCGGTATCGGTTTCGAGGTTCGACCACAAACCAGTCTTGTAACCGAGGCCGTAGATGTGACGCGGTTTCTCCAGCAGGTACTCGTTCTGCTTGTAGATGCCGAGCGCGATGTCGCGGCTTACCGGCCCCTTGCCGGGCAGGGTCACGACGTAATCGATCTTCTCGTCCGGCATGTTCTGGCGGTTGCCGCCCTGCGCCACCAGCACGTCCGGATCTTGCAGGCCGAGACTGAGATCGAGCGGCATGAGCGCCGCCTGCTCGTAGTCGTTCAATTGCTCATACAGGGCGGCATCCGGCGTGATGGCCGCGGCCGGCGCGACGGCGCCGTGCGACTTGAGAAAGCGGTTGTCCTGCTCATGCGGCGGCCCGGGATTGATGTCCAGACCGGTGCTGGCCGCTGTCTGGCGCGCGCGGGTCATGACGGCCGGGGTTTCGGCCGCGCCGCTGTCCGCGGTCAAACGCCGACGGCTGAAGCGCACCCTCTCATAGGTCGTGAGGGCGACAACCCCGACGATAATGCATCCGATCAGCAGTAAGGCCAGTTGCAGCTCCATCCTGCTCCATCCATCGTGGATTAGTTTACTGTGCGACCATCTCCATCGCCTGCTCAACATCCACGGACACCAGGCGCGAC
>CAYHES010000251.1:0-3736 GCA_964355495.1 uncultured Acidiferrobacterales bacterium | reverse complement strand
GCCAGGACAAGGCGGTGTTCGTCTACAAGCTCATTACCCAGGGCACGGTGGAGGAAAAAATCGCCGCGATGCAGGCACGCAAGCAGGCGCTCGCTGACGGCGTGTTCGGAAAAACGAATGCGGACACCCCGGCGCTGGCGGCCGAAGATCTGGAAATGCTGTTCGCGCCGCTGGAGTGATCGGCGCGCGGATGCCGAACCACGGTCATACTGATCCGACCGCCATATAGTGCGTACTGTTTTTCTCCCTTTGGGAGGGTTGGGGTGAGGGCAAACCGCAGTAAAACCGGCCACTGCCAAGTGAAACGGCCCCATTCGGGGCCGTTTTTTGTTCGTCTGCTTTTTCTGTTCAGTGCTGGTTCTTTTTCAAGAAATCCTCGGATCGACTGGAAACGACAAATCCGAGAATTTCCTTGATGTCCTCCGCGCAGCCTTTGAACACCAGGCGCTGCACGATGTCGGGGCCATGCTTCAATACCAGCACGCCTACCAATTCATCCACAAACGACTGCGTCGCTGACTTCATGCCGGTGAAGTCGAGCACTACTTCGTCAGCACTCGCCAACAGTCGCTCGACTTCCTCGCGCAATTCGCGCGCACGGAACCGGCTGCCGAGAAATTGTTCGTGGGTATGTTCGAGAATCGAGAAAGCCGCTTGCATGTTCCCTCCGGGTTGCCCCTCACGCATGACAGGCCTGTATATGATGCTAATAGTAAACCAAAAGTTTCATTCCCGCCTGCAGGAGAACTACTCGAATCGCAGGCCCCCGGGGCCGGGCTTACCTCTAAGCTCATGAATAATCTGGCCAACATTCACTTGCCGCAACAAATCTCGCTTAAAATCCAGGGCCAGCACCATCCCCTGCCACGGAGTAGCCGGGCAGGTTTTCTCCCGGCCCCCCGCCATCTCCAATAGCGTATCCCCACTAACCAGACGCATTACACCCCGACCCTGCGCCACGATTTCCCGAATGACGGTGAGCCCGATGCCTTGGTTGACGGTCTCATTCGGGCGAATCTCCAGGTCAGGATTGCAGGTCACCCGGGGCTCAAAGGCCAAACGGATCGCCGCCTTATGGCTCTTCTCCGGAAGACTCGGGTGTCTCTCCAGTGAACGCAGTAACCCACATCCGTTATCGACCACCGCCAACCGAATTCTGTCTTTGCCTGGGTAATATTGCGCCGCTACCCATGCGCGTGCGTCTCTGTAGCCGGCGCGCTTGGCGTGTGTCAGCGCATTCTCCAGCAGTTCACTGAAAAGGTAGTGCAGTGGCTTATAGAGATAATCCTGCGGCTGGTAGCCGGTCATCTCATCGGATGCCGCGTGAGGATCGTAACCCGGCGTCGCTCCAACCAGCGCGGTAACGATCTTGTTAGCTAACAGGTCACCCTCCGCCGCCTTGTCTGCAACACATATTTCCACGAGGTCCGTCTGCCGATCGTGCCGGGTAAAATTCTCCTTGTACTCGATGCCGCAGGCTTTGAAGAGATCCATGCGTGCCAAATATCCCGCGATGGCGGGAGACACATTCTCGAGCCTCAACCTCTTTCCCTGCGTCGCCAACCGATGGCAGGTCGCGGCGAGCAAACACAACCCCACGGGATCAACAAACTGTAGTTCAGCGGCGTCACAGGCAATGGTGCCCGCGGAATCGACGCCAATCTCACCGCAGAATGCCATGGCCTCAGGCAGGTTTCGCGCATGCACAAAGGTGTTAAGTCGATGTTGCGCGACCTTCGATGTTACTGCCCTGGCAGAACTGGCGGGCACAGGAGCATCCGAGCGCCCAGCCAGTTGCTTCTCTACCTCCGCCCGAAGTTTCTTGGCGCGGCTGGTGTTACGGTTCACGAGCTCTTCGAGCAGCGCCCAAAGAACTTGCGGGTCGTCTTTCGACGCCTCGAACAGCTTTTCAAGTTCGTCGATGGAAGACTTGATGTACGGTCTTGGCGCCATTCCCTGACTTGCCTCTTCTGACTTCAGCCGACGCTTACCGGCACCAGCACCATGGTGTCGGCGCCGAAAATGATGTCGCTTTCAATTCCTCTTTCGAGTTATCGCCTTTCATTCGGCGCAATACGCTCACGCTATTGCGCCCTACGCGGGCTACGCGGGCTACTTTGCAAACATGGAGACGCGGCAATCTGGCCAGTACCAGATTTTTTCCTCCGTTGACCTTACCAAGGCGCGAATTGGACCATCTGACGAAGCAACGAATGCTACGGCCCCTTCGATACTTCCGACAAAGTTCAACGCCGAGTTATGGCGTGTTCCAAGACGAGAAAAATCAAGTTGATGCTTATCAATGGGCTGTAAAACGGGTCCGTGTTGGACATCTTTCTCCCATTTCAGTGATTTGAGCTTCATCCCAAACCCGATGACCTCAAAAGTAGGCGTCAGTAATACTGCCCCGTCGACACCTGCGAGATCTACTAGGCTACGTAGCCTGTGCCGCAAGGCTTGATCGATCTTCAGGCGAAACAAAAGGCCAGAGATGTTTTTGCTTTCCTCCGCCTCTTTTTGGTAATTCAATCTTGCACGCTGCATCTGATCAATTTCCAGAGAACCGTGAACCTTCCACGCGGTATCGGTTTCTGCAAGAGCACGTTCCTTTAGGCTTGAAGGAACAAAGATTACGGTCGCGCCTGTTCTACGCTGGGAAAGCACTTCGATTATGAAATCCACGCAATCGAAAAATGTTCTGGCGGCGTCAGCGTCTTCGGGACTCTTGAACTTCCTACTATTGAAGTCTATTTCTATACCAATCAAACGGTACAGATATTGGCCGAGCATGTAGGAAGTTAAAATCGTTGCTTGCGCTTGCAGGAATTCCCCACCTTCCACCCGGCCGATTACCGTTCCGCCTCTTGTAATCTGCATAGACCCGACACCAGTGACGGTGACAGTTGGACAGTCTGGACTGAAGTGGCGAACCTCCATTGCCATCGCGGGTATCTCGCCAATTGGCCCGGTTCCCCCCATGAAGTAGCAAACACCCCAAATGTATGCGCCTGATTCCGTACGGCAAGCCAAAAGGGTACCGGTCTTTCCATTAACTATCCCGCTCAGTTTGGCAAGGTTGTGAGCCTCAAAGGCTATAGGTTCATCAAAATCTAGCGTAAGACGCGACTCTCGCATGCGTCCAATTTCGTGTTTCTCAAAATCATCCCGCGATACCCACGTGACGCTGGTTGAAACGGGTTTCCCTTCCTCAGAAAGCAAGCTAGCTTTAAATATAGTGTCAAGCAAGACAGCGAGGTCTTGCTCATTTGGAATTGGCTTCTTGGATTGATCCCTATACGGATGATTCTGGTCAGAAGCCCATGCGGCGAGTACATCCAGTGCTAATTGATTGTTGAGCAACATGGTTTTTCGGGTTCCGAGGAGTAGGCTATCAAGTTGCTTCAACCCACGCTCACCGGCACAAGCACCATCGTATCGTTGCCGAAGATGTCGATCACTTTCACGGCGACCGTGTAGCGGCCGGCCTTGGTATAGGTATGGGGTGCGGAGATGAATTCCAAGTCGCGGTTTTTTCGGGTGCGGAAGCTTTGCCATTCGTTTTCGAAAATGTAGCTGCCGGTCCAGCGTTCTTCGAATTCGCCCTCTCCCGGCCTCCGGCCACCCTCTCCCGCTTGCGGGAGAGGGGTTGGGGGAGAGGGTGCGTCAGTCTCCACCGCCACCTTGATGATTTCCTTGCGGCTCATGTAGTCGAAGTCCACGGCCCAGTAGTCCACCC
>CAYHES010000250.1:0-3753 GCA_964355495.1 uncultured Acidiferrobacterales bacterium | reverse complement strand
AGCGCCGATGATAGTGTGGGGGTTCCCATGCGAAAGTAGGACACTGCCAGGTTTATTACCCAGAAAGCCCGACGGCCATGCCGTCGGGCTTTCTTTTTTTGTGTCGTGGTTAGACTGTCCAGCGCTTGTCTATTTTGTCGGGAACCCCAAAACAGCGCGGTGTACTCGGGATTAGCGTACACCCATTCCATGCTAAGGTAATTTCTGTGATTGCCGAAACATCGCCAATCTGAGTTGCGATTCGACGGTTTGCGGAACTCAACGCCCGCTGAACGGTCTTGACTGATACAGGCCTGCGACTATGTTTTGAATGAAACCCGGAAAGAACCTGCGATGACGTCCCCTTGCCACCCAAGTTTGGCAGAACCAGAAATCATTGAGTCCCTGCCCGTGGCGGGTACCGGACAACGACGGTTGCGTCTGCTCACCTACAATATCCAGGCTGGAATCGCCACCAGCCGCTACCGCCATTATCTGACACATAGCTGGAAACATGTCTTGCCCTGCTCGGGGCGGCGCGACAACCTGGACCAGATTGCCAATCTGGTCCGGCATTACGACATCGTCGGTTTGCAGGAAGCGGATGCCGGCAGCCTGCGCAGCGGGTATCTCAATCTCACCGAGTATCTGGCCGCGCGTGCCGAGTTTCCTCACTGGTACGACCAGACGAATCGCAATTTTGGCATGTTTGCCCAGCACAGCATGGGCGTACTGAGCCGCATGCGCGCCGCCGAGATCAGGGAACACCGCCTGCCGGGGGCCATTCCCGGACGCGGCGCCCTGGTGATTCGCTATGGAGATGGGCGCGAGGCTCTCGTGTTGATGCTTGTGCATCTGGCGCTCGGCAAACGCGCACGCCTGCGCCAGCTCGGCTTCATTGGCGAGATCGCCAGCGCACACCGGCATGTGATTCTGATGGGCGACCTCAATTGCCGTTCGGAAAGTCCGGAGCTTGCGGTGCTGATCGACCGGGCCGGGTTGCGCGAACCGACCCATGATCTGCACAGCTTTCCGAGCTGGCGGCCGATACGCAATATCGATCACATCCTGGTCTCGCCCTCGTTGCGGGTGGAAGACGTGAGCGTGCTGAATTATCCGCTTTCCGACCACCTGCCGATCTCCATGGAGATCTCGCTGCCCGATGAGCTGGAGCTGAGCAGCCGGCATCATGCCAACTGGGACCGCAATCCGCTCGTGGCGGCACACCTGTAGGCAGACGCAGCACGCAATTCCTTCATTGCTCCAAGAAACGGATTAGTGCGCGCGCAGGCGCGCCAGTTCTTCAATCAACGACAAAACAAGTTGTGCGCCGCGCGGGCTCATGCCGCGGCACAGTACGTCCGTGTCACGTTCGCCAGCCATCAGGCGACGCAGCATGCCGCTTAGGCGCGCCATGTCACCTCCGGCCCGCAGCATTTGCGTCGCCATGTCCCCAAGCAATTGCAGGGCGGCAACATCGCCGCTGGCCGCGGCGTGAATCATGCCGGCCAACCCGGGTACCGCCATGCCGGGATCCGGCCGCGCCTGCGGATCCGGCAAGGTGGCGGGGTCCTGCAGGCCGCGCAGTATCGCCTCGGCGATCACCCGATCCTCCTCATCCAGCCCGGACAGAACCGGTATATCGCGCGCGCCGCTGAGTATGCGGCATATGGCCGCGACCAGCGAGTCCCAGCCGTTGGCACTGGCTGCCTTGAGCAGCGGTTCAAGCTCTGCCCGGCGTTCACGATTCTGGCAGGCAATCACCACGGCATGGATCAAGCCGGCATGGGCGAGGACGATTTGCTGGTTCTTTTCAGGTAGTGAGGTCATGGCGAAAGCGAAGTCATCGGGTTGGCAATTCAGGCAAGTATTGCAGGATAATCTTGCAACCGACATAGCATGCCTGAACTGGCGGGGAGGAGGGAGGGGATCCAGGCACATGAAAAGACGAGTAAAATCGGAATAACCGCTGGTCGGTACCAGAAAGATGGCCTATAAATTAATTTATAACCTGCTGTATCAGGAATACGGCATTATCAATCGGGGGCGCACAGGAGCGGTATGGCCGGCAACCAGGCAACACGAGTCCTAGTGGTGGACGACGCGCAAGTCATGCGCCGGGCCGTCGAAAAAATGCTCCAGCCGGATTACGACGTGGTGCTGGCGAACGATGGCGAGGCGGGCTGGGAGCAGTTGGCGCGCGACAACCAGATCGAAATGCTGATTACCGACATCCAGATGCCGCTTCTGGATGGTTATGGGCTGATCTGTCGTGTGCGTGCCAGTGACAACGCGCATATCCGCGATCTGCCGATCATTACGATTACTGGCGCGGAAGACGATGAAACGCGTATTCGCGCTTATGCCTGTGGCTCCACGGATTTCATTACCAAGCCGTTCGACAAGAAATTGCTGTCGTCGCGGGTGCACGCCTACCTGCGCCTCAAGCGGGCGAGCCTGTTGCACGCCACCGCCGCTACGAGTGACACGCGCGCCATGGACCCTTTGACGCGCCTGGGCAGCCTTGGCGCCTTCCTCGAGGCGGGAAAAGGCTTTTTCCAGAAGTCGCGTGAACGCGACCAGGACCTCTCCGTGGCGGCGCTGGATATCGATGATTTTCCCGCGCTGCAGCGGCAACACGGCGCCGCCGCCGACCAGTTGCTGGTGCGCGTGGCGGGCATTCTCACGGCAACGATCCGGCGCGAGGACGTCGTGGCGCGCGTCGGCGAGGCCGAATTCGCCGTGCTGATCCCGGAAGCCGACCGTGCACAGGCCATGAAACTATGCGAGCGCCTGCGCGAGCGCATTGCCGCCGAGCCGTTGATCGCTGTCACAGGCCCGATTGCGGTGTCCGCCAGTTTCGGTCTGGTCACGCAGAGCGCGGACGCGCCGGAGACCTTTGAAAAATTTCTCGTGCTGGTCGAACAGCGCCTGAGCCAGGCGCGTTCGGATGGCGGTAACCGCGTGGGCGTGACGCTGCTCAGCGATGTCATGCCGGAACCGGAAGAGGTGGTGCTTTCCGGTGCGCCGGATGCCCAAGTCCCGCTGGAGAATGCGCGTGGCGAGATCGAGCTTGCCGACGATTCAGGCGGCCTGTCGGTATCGGAGCTTGAGGCGCTGGTGCGGGATGAGACCACTCGGCAGAAGTCCGGGCCACGCGTTGCGTAGCGGCAGGCCGCCGCTCTTCTGTTCTGAAAAACCATCCCACCTTTGACGCGTGCCTTGCCAGGGGAATAACGTTGGCGCATCCATCAATGCCTGTGCGTAAATCTCCGGCGAACCGATGATCGGCCTGCTACAACGCGTGTGCGATGCCAGCGTTGCGGTCGCCGGCAAAACCGTCGGGTCCATCGGCGCTGGCCTGTTGGTATTTATCGGCGTGGAACGCGGTGACGACGAGGCCGCCGCCGACCGCCTCCTCGAGCGCCTGCTCGGTTATCGCGTGTTTGCCGACGCGGACGGCAAGATGAACCGCAGCGTGCGCGATATCGGTGGCGGACTGCTGCTGGTACCGCAGTTCACGCTCGCCGCGGATACCGACAAGGGGATGCGCGCCAGCTTCACCCCGGCGGCACCACCCGAGGACGGGCGGCGCCTGTTTGCCTATCTACTCGGTAATGCACGCAAACAGCACCCGCTCGTGGCGAGCGGCACATTCGGCGCCGACATGCAGGTGACCTTGACCAATGACGGTCCGGTCACGTTCTGGCTGGAATCAAAATATTGATCCGGTCGTTAAATAGTGCGTGTCGTTTTTCTCCCTCTCCCTGCGGG
>CAYHES010000249.1:0-3760 GCA_964355495.1 uncultured Acidiferrobacterales bacterium | reverse complement strand
TCACCATGTCCCACACGCTTTCTTCAAAACCGCGCGGGTCCTCGTAATGGGTGGTGAGCGCGTGCCAATCGGCCACGAAGAAGAAGCACTCGTACTCGTTCTGCAGCTTGAGCCAGTTTTTGAGCACGCCGTGGTAGTGACCGAGATGCAGGCGGCCGGTCGGGCGCATGCCGGAAAGCACGCGCTGCACCTGCCCGGGAAGCGTGCTGCTCATCGCCGTTACAGTCCAACCACGGCGACGATCAGCCGGATCACAAGCTCGGCGACCGGCAGGATGAGATAGCCGAGCACGCCGGTGATCATCAGGCCGATCAGAATAAAAAAGCCGTACGGCTCAATTTGGCTCAAGCGCCACGCCAACGGCCCGGGCAGCAGCCCGACCGCCACGCGCCCGCCATCCAGCGGCGGCAGCGGCAGCAGGTTGAAGACCATGAGCAGGACATTCGCCAGAATTCCGCCCAGGCCCATGTAGCGCAGCGGCTCGCCGATCCAGGCCGCCGTTTCCGGCAGCAGAAAACTGATCTTGGCCAGCACCGCCCAGAACAGCGCCATGAGCAGGTTCGCGGCCGGACCGGCGGCGGCGACAATCGCCATGTCGCGTTTCGGGTGGCGCAGATTCCCCCAGGTGATCGGCACCGGCTTGGCCCAGCCGAACACAAAACCGGTGCGCAACAGCACCAGCAGGCCCGGCACCAGAATCGTGCCGACCGGATCGATGTGTTTCAGGGGATTCAGGGTGAGCCGCCCGAGGCGAGACGCGGTCGGATCGCCCAACAGCTTCGCCACCCAGCCGTGCGCGACTTCGTGCACCACAATGGCGAACAGCACCGGAACGACGAGGACGGATACGAGCTGCGGGGTGGACAGGGTGCTCAGGATACCGAAAATTTGCTGTAACATCGGGGCAGTATATCAGGAACGCCAGCGGCAGAAACGCAAACCTGCCCGTGGTCGGCACGTCCGGCATATTGGGTGAATTTCTATACGTTTTGGGTTGGGCTTTACATTAATGTAATGGTTTGGTGTTCTGGGTCGCCTTTGCGATCATCGCTGGCCACATGGACGAACGAGCCTATTTGCACGGTGGGCCAAATCGACCACGGGACGAACAACCATAAATACATAGAAGTTTTGCAGGAGTGGTGCCTGATCATGTACGGTACTAGCCTTAGGCCTGTTGTTTGGAGGTGTCAAATGAAAAACGCTTGGCTCCTTATCACTTTGTTGGTTGCACCGCCTGTTGGATTTGCTTGTGTAGAACCAGAAAAAACGTTGATTGCTTCGATAGAGATGACTCCCGGGACGCCTGTACCGGAAGACATCGAGAATAAGATCATCGCGTGTTTGAGGGCAGGGACAGCGGCATATTTATAAAGAGCTTGATGGCGTTAATTTCCTGAGTTTTAGGAACAAATCTATCCAGCCGGATACCGCCGTCGCTTTGACAGAAGAGGCGCGTAGTGTGGCTATATCGATGCGTTCCATGCTGAAAACAATCGACTCGATCAAAGACATACCACACGAGAGACGATTAGCTATGTGGGTGCACATTGCTCGTGAAATTTCAGTCAGCGCGGAATACAGCAGTGATCTCGAAAATAACAAGCTAGTTCGTTTTGCGTGGAACAGAGCACTAAATTTTTTTCTTCCCAGTCTCTTCGACAATTCTATTCTCCCTCGGTTGGTTCCATCAGAAACCGCCACCCTCAAAAAAAAGTAACAGGAGATCGCCGTGCGTCGTTCACTCACATTGCTCGCGTTTGTAGCTATCCTTTTCATGACCGGGTGCGTCACCGTCACCGCGTCCAAGCTGAATGAGTTGCGCCCCGGCATGGAACGCGCCGAAGTAATCAGGATTGTCGGCACCCCTGGCAGCACTGGTTTTATTGATGGCTCCGAATATTTGTACTACCGGCTCCCACAAAGCGGCCATGAAGCCTACGCAACTCGTGGGATGGGCGGGCAGACTTATGTCGTCCGCCTGGTGAATGGGCGGGTTGATTCTTATGGCCGTGCTCAAGACATTGTTCCGGTTCGAATCAACGCAACCGGACAATAACTGGGACGCCCAAGGGACGATAATCTGTTTTCTCCGTGTTAATGAAAGCACCACGCGAAAACCTCCAATGCCTTTTAATCAATCAGTTAAATGCAAGTGCCAGTCCGAATTGGTATTTTCACAGTTCCAAAACAGTTACTGATCAGACCGCCAAATAGTGCGCATTCCTGTAGGGTGGGGCCCTGCCCCACCATCTCCCGGTACAGGAAAACTGGTGGGGCAGGGCCCCGCCCTACGAATAAAGGATGCGTGGTGCTGCGCACTATTTGGTGGTCTCCTCAGTAAGTAACTAATTCGTAATCAGTAGGTCATCGGTTCGATTCCGGTCACCGGCACCATTCTTTCAAGCACTTACAGATGCCAGCCGCGCCGCGCCCTCCAGCAGGTCGCACATGGGCGCCACGCTGCTTTCCGACGAACGGTCAGCCAGTTTGTATCCAGCAGTATACAATTCATTCATGGTGGGTCCGGCCGTCCAAGTGGAGTTGATCGAATTCACGGAAGAAGACGAGCGGTCGTCGAAGGTGCACAAACCATATTCGGAATGGTTAAGTACTCTGGACGGCGCAACCAAGGGCCGTGTCATTAAAGTAATAAGCAGGGTTCAGTTCGGTAACTTCGGGAACTCTGAATCTGTCGGCGACGGTGTGCACGAATTCAAATTGAATTTTGGCGCTGGCTATCGGGTGTACTACGGAAAGCGCGGCAACACGGTTGTTATTCTCCTGGGCGGCGGCGACAAGGGCTCACAGGATAAAGACATCGCCAAGGCGAAAGAGATTTGGTCCCGTATCAACTCGGCGAAGTGATTGAGGTGCGACATGGCAATTAAACTCAGACCGTATAGCGAAACGCTCCGCGAAGCCCTGAAGGATCCGTGCGACGCGGCGGCATATCTTGAGGTTGCATTCGCAGAAGGGGACGAATCGGACATCATGCTCGCGCTGCGCGCTGTGGCCGATGTGCACGGCATAGCGAATGTCGCACAACGTGCTGGCCTTGGTCGTGCAAGCCTCTATAAAACGCTCAGCGAAGATGGCAACCCGAAACTGACCACGTTGAAATCTGTTCTGCACGGGGTGGGCCTGCGGCTCGCCGTAGTACCTGAAAACAATAACGGGAACACCCATGTGGCCGCACGATAAAAACGGACCCGCCAAGGTTATTTTGGCGGTTTCTGTCTTTGTGACTGTGGTGGACGTTGTGGCGCAGTTGCCGGCACACATTGCGGAAACGCTCTGCCCGGGTGCCTTTCAGCAAAGATGCGAAGCGCGGCCAGCCGGTCCGCGGCAGTCGCCCGATGTACCGGAATTTAAATTCCAGTCGATTGTGAGTAGCACGGCGCCGGGCATTCTCTAGCCCAGAGTTGCCGGTGTAGCTCAGTTGGTAGAGCAACTGATTCGTAATAAGTAAGCCATGTGTTCGATTCATCTCACCGGCGCCATTCATTCAAGCACTTACGTCATTTCTGCTTTATCCACAATCCTGATCGGGACCGTTTAGGGACAATTACGGAACCGGTTCTGGCTTCTTTTTGAACTCACGCGCGAGCTTGTGCACGGCTTAAACGTCTTTGTTTTAGACGAGAAACGGCGCCGGGTCGCCCTTGCCCTGGCGCAACACCTGTGCCGCGCCCTCCTCCAGCGATACCACGGTGGTGGGCTCAAGCCCGCAGGGGCCGGCATCGATCACCAGGTCGAG
>CAYHES010000248.1:0-3767 GCA_964355495.1 uncultured Acidiferrobacterales bacterium | reverse complement strand
GAATTTCAGCGCGCCAACCCGGGCGCGCTCGCCAACAACGTCCAGATTATCGCCACCGACCTGTCTCCGTCGATGCTCGATCTGGCACGTGCCGGTCTGTATGACGCCGCGGCCATGGCGCGCGGCATCAGCGACGAGCGCCGGCGTCTGTTCTTCGGCCAGCGCCATGGGCGCTGGGAAGTGCGCGAGGATTTGCGCCGGCGCGTAAGCTTTCGTGAACACAACCTGCAACAGGGCTTCGAGCCGTTGGGAAAATTCCAGGCGATCTTCTGCCGCAATGTACTGATCTATTTTTCCGCCGACTTGAAGCGCGACATCCTGACGCGCTTCGCTGTCGCCCTGCACCCCGGTGGCTACCTGTTCCTGGGCGCGGCCGAGGCCATCACCGGTTACTCCGACGCCTTCGAGATGCTGCGCCTGCCGCAGGGCATCGTGTATCGCCTGAAGCGCGCCAAGTCTATTGATCCTAAAAACGGCGTTTAGCCGCAGATGAACGCAGATTAACGCAAATGCATCATGTCATGGATGCACCGAGGCCATTCACCCTTTTGGTGGTCTGGAAAATACTGGTGGCGCATTGAATATCTGCGTTCATCTGCGGCTGACTGCTTTTTCCAGGATAATCGCCGAGATCGGATACGACCCCCGGCTTCCTGTACCGCCCCGTCCGCGATTACGTAAATCTCCATGGCGGCCTGTAGGAGCGGCCTCCGGCCGCGATTCATTCCAATCGCGACCGGAGGTCGCTCCTACAGACACCCCTGGTTGAATTGGACCTGAGGCGGCGAACGGCGCTGCGACACCGGCAAGCCTTGCCGCCTCGACCACCCTGGCTTGCCGCTGTTCATTCCTCCCGCCTTCCAAAACACCGGAAAGCCCGCGGATTTCCGGGGTTTTCAGCAACTGGCACGCGCATTGCTTTGTAGACCGCCAAAGAGTCTTGTTTTGGAGGTCAACATGCCGTTCAACATCGACGCCGCACTCGGGATCCATCCGCAGGCCCTGGCCGTGCGCGCCCGGCGCGCGGAGATCCTGGCGGCGAACATCGCCAATGCCGACACCCCGAACTACAAGGCGCGCGACATCGACTTTCGCGCGCTGCTCGGCGGGGCGCAGGCGCAGCAGGCGACTGCGCGCCTGGTCGCGACCAATGCCGCGCATCTGCCGGACGCCGAGGCCGCCGGCAACCTGGGCGGCGCGCTGATGTACCGCATGCCGCTGCAGCCGTCGATCGACGGCAACACCGTGGACCCGCAGGCCGAATATGCGCAGTTCGCGCAGAACGCGCTGCAGTACCAGTCGAGCCTTACTTTTCTCAGCGGGCGCATTCGCACCCTGCTTACCGCCATCCGTGGAGACTGATCATGGCCAGCTTCAGTATTTTTGACATCGCCGGCAGCGCCATGAGCGCGCAGTCGCTGCGCCTCAACGTCACGGCCAGCAACCTGGCCAACGCCGAGAGCGTGAGTTCCAGCACCGGCCAGACCTACCGCGCCCGCCAGCCGGTGTTCGCCGCGGTATATATGGGCGCAACACGCGACGCACAGGGAAGTGCGAGTGCCGCGGGAGGCAGGATGCCGGGAGCGGCCGACGGCTCGGCGGTTGGCGTGCGCGTGCGCGGCATCGTCGAGAGCCAGGCGCCGCTGCGCACCCAGCACGCGCCCGAGCACCCGCTTGCCGACCAGGACGGCTACATCCACATGCCGAACGTGAACGTGGTCGAGGAGATGGCCAACATGATTTCCGCCTCGCGCTCCTACCAGAGCATCGTCGAGGTCATGAACACCAGTAAGCAGCTGATGCAACGTACCCTGACGCTCGGCCAGTAAGGAGAAAATCCATGGCAACTATCGACACCAAGAACACCATCCCCGAGGGGCTCGGCCTGACCCCGCCGAAACGCACCGCGTCCAACGAGCTCGGTCAGGATCAGTTTCTCGAACTCATGATGGCGCAGCTCAAGAACCAGGATCCGATGAAGCCGATGGACAATGGCGAGTTCCTCAGCCAGATGGCGCAGTTCGGCACGGTCAGCGGCATTCAGGATTTGCAGAAGTCGTTCAACTCGTTCTCCAGTTCATTGCAGTCGAACCAGGCGCTGATGGCCTCAAGCCTGGTCGGGCGCGCGGTGCTGGTGCCGGGCAGCAGCCTGCCGTACAGCGGCGCGCCGGCCATGGCAGCCGCCGATCTGCCGCAGGCGGCCAGCGACGTGCGGGTGTCGGTACTGGATGGCAGCGGCCAGCTGGTGCGCCAGTTCGCGCTCGGCCCACAGTCGGCCGGCACGGTCAAGTTTTCCTGGGACGGCCTGTCGAATTCCGGCGCGGCCGTGCCCGCCGGTACCTACCAGATCAAGGTCGATGCGGTGAGCGCCGGCCAGAACAGCGCGCTTCCCACCTACGTGGTGGCGCGCGTCGATAGCGTGTCGCTCGGCGGCCAGCAGGGGATCACGCTCAATCTCTGGGATGGATCCACGACCTCGCTGGCCAACGTGAAAGAAATCGGTTGAACCTGAAGGAGAACTCAGCATGGCATTCAATACAGCAATCAGCGGTCTCAATGCGGCGACCACGGAGCTCAACGCGATCGGCAATAACATCGCGAACAGCAGCACCACCGGGTTCAAGTCCTCGCGCACCGAATTTTCGGATGTGTATCCGGTTTCCAACTTCGGCGTCGGGTCGAACACGGTCGGTGCCGGTGTGAAGGTGGATGCGGTCAGTCAGCAGTTCACCCAGGGAAACATCAACTTCACGAACAACGCGCTCGACCTGGCCATCAACGGCGACGGCTTCTTCCGCCTGAGCGACAACGGTGCGATCGTCTACTCACGTGCCGGCGCCTTTGGCCTGGATTCCACCGGTTACATATCCAACAACAACAGTCTGCGTCTCACTGGTTATCTGGCGGATGCCACCGGCAATATCACCGGCGCACTCGGCGAACTGCAGGTGTCGCTGGCCGACCTCGCGCCGCGCGCCACCACCGCCATGGATTTCGGTGTCAATCTGGACGCGACCGCCGCCATCCTGGTCCCGGCCTTCGATCCGTCGAATCCGGCGACCTACAACAACGCCACCTCGGCGACGGTGTACGATTCGCTCGGCTCCACACATCTTGCGACTACCTATTACCGCAAGACCGCGGCGAACACCTGGGGTACCTACCTGTATGTGGACGGCGTTCTGCGCGACGGCCCCGATAGCCTGGGCTTCTCCAATGTCGGCGCACTGGCCACGGTCAACGGTGTGGCGGTGCCGCCCTCCATAGTCACCTCCGCGGCATTTGCTCCCGGCGGTGGCGCCGCGAACATGACGTTGGCGCTGGACTATGGCCAGTCCACCCAGTTCGGCAGCGGTTTCGGCGTGAACTTTCTTACTCAGGACGGCTACACCACGGGCCGGCTCGCGGGCCTGGAAATCGACAGTGTGGGCGTGCTGAGTGCACGCTATACCAACGGCCAGTCGCTGGCCCAGGGCCAGGTGGTGCTGTCCAACTTCACCAACACGCAGGGCCTGAAACCGCAGGGCGATACCACCTGGGCCGAGACCTCGGTGTCGGGCGTGCCGCTCACCGGCGCACCGGGCACGGCCAGCCTCGGCCTGATGCAATCGGGAGCGCTCGAGGGTTCGAACGTGAACCTGACCGAGCAGCTGGTGGCGATGATCACCGCGCAACGCAACTTCCAGGCGAACGCACAGGTGATCAGCACCGAAGACGCCATTACCCAGACCATTATCAACATGCGTTAACAACAGTCGCGAGTGGTG
>CAYHES010000247.1:0-3786 GCA_964355495.1 uncultured Acidiferrobacterales bacterium | reverse complement strand
TGGCGCGCAGCGTCGCCGACGAGTTCGAGAAGAAGGATCCGCTGCGGCCGCGCTTTGTCGCGGGCGTGCTCGGCCCCACCAACCGCACCGCGTCGCTGTCGCCGGATGTGAACAAGCCGGGGTTCCGCAACGTCAGTTTCGAGCAGTTGCTCGAATCCTACACCGAATCGCTGCGCGGGCTGGTCGACGGCGGCGCCGATATTATTATGGTCGAAACCATTTTCGACACGCTCAACGCGAAGGCCGCGCTGTTCGCCATCGACCAGTATTTCGAGAAGACCGGCCTGCGCCTGCCGATCATGATCTCCGGCACCATCACCGACGCCAGTGGCCGCACGCTCTCGGGCCAAACCACCGAGGCATTCTGGAACTCGCTGGCGCACGCCAACCCGCTCAGCATCGGCCTCAACTGCGCACTCGGCGTCACCCAGCTGCGCCAGTATGTCGAGGAGCTGGCGCGGGTCGCGAACGTGCAGGTGAGCAGCCATCCGAACGCCGGCCTGCCGAACGAGTTCGGCGGTTACGACGAGTCGCCCGAATTCATGGCGAAGAACATCCGCGAGTGGGCAGACTCCGGTTTCCTCAACATCGTCGGCGGGTGCTGCGGCACCAGCCCGGCGCACATACAGGCAATCGCGCAAGCGGTGCGCGACATTCGCCCGCGCAGCACACCGAAGATCGAGCCGCAGTGCCGGCTGGCCGGCCTGGAGCCGTTCAATATCGGCCCGGACAGCATGTTCGTGAACGTCGGCGAACGCACCAACGTCACCGGTTCGGCGGCCTTCAAGAAGCTCATCCTCAACAACGAGCATGACAAGGCGCTGGAGGTGGCGCGCAGCCAGGTCGAGAACGGCGCGCAGGTCATCGACATCAACATGGACGAGGCCATGCTCGACGGCGAGGCCGCCATGGGTCTGTTCCTGAACCTGATCGCTTCCGAACCCGCCATCTCGCGCGTGCCGGTGATGATCGATTCCTCGAAGTGGAACGTGATCGAAGCCGGCCTCAAGCGCACCCAGGGCAAGCCGGTGGTGAACTCCATCAGCCTCAAGGAAGGCGAAGCGAAGTTCATCGAGCAGGCGCGCGCGGTGCGCCGCTATGGCGCGGCCGTGGTGGTGATGGCCTTCGATGAGACCGGCCAGGCGGATACGCAAACGCGCAAGATCGAAATCTGCGCGCGCTCCTACAAAATTCTCACCGAGCAGGTCGGCTTTCCGCCGCAGGACATCATCTTCGATCCGAATATTTTCGCAGTTGCGACCGGCATCGAGGAACACAACCACTACGCCATGGACTTTATCGAGGCGACGCGCGCGATCAAGCAGCGCCTGCCGTACGCGCTGATCTCTGGCGGCGTATCGAATGTATCGTTCTCGTTCCGCGGCAACAATCCGGTGCGCGAGGCGATCCACTCGGTGTTCCTGTACTACGCCATCCAGGCCGGCATGGACTTAGGAATAGTCAACGCCGGTGCGCTGGCGGTGTATGAAGACATCCCGGCGGAACTGCGCGAGCGCGTCGAGGACGTGATCCTCGACCGCCGTCCGGATGCGACCGAACGTCTCATCGAGATTGCGCCGAAATACGCCGGCAAAGGCGAACAGGCCAAGGGTCCGGACCTCGGCTGGCGCACGCTGCCGGTGACCGAGCGCATCACCCATGCACTGGTGCACGGCAACGACGAATACGTCACGCAGGACACGGAAGAGGCGCGCCTGCAGTTCGCCCGCCCGATCCAGGTGATCGAAGGCCCGCTCATGGACGGCATGAACGTGGTTGGCGACCTGTTCGGCGCCGGCAAGATGTTCCTGCCGCAGGTGGTGAAAAGCGCGCGCGTGATGAAAAAGGCAGTGGCCCATCTGGTGCCGTTCATCGAGGCCGAAAAATCCGCCGGCGCCAAACCGAAGGGCAAGATTCTCATGGCCACGGTCAAGGGCGACGTGCACGACATCGGCAAGAACATCGTCGGCGTGGTACTGGCCTGCAACAACTACGAGGTCATCGACCTCGGCGTCATGGTGTCGGCGGCAAAGATTCTGGAAGAAGCAAGGAAACACCAAGTCGATATCATCGGCCTGTCTGGTCTGATCACGCCCTCGCTCGACGAAATGGCGCATGTCGCCAAGGAGATGCAGCGCCAGGGCTTCAGCATTCCACTGCTGATCGGCGGCGCCACCACCTCGCGCGTGCACAGCGCGGTGAAAATCGCGCCGCACTACGCGCAGCCGGTGATCTGGGTGAAGGACGCCTCGCGCGGTGTGGGCGTGGCCTCGAACCTGCTGTCCACCGAGCTGCGCGCCGATTTCGTCGCCAAGGTACAGACTGAGTACGACGAGGTGCGCGCCCGCCACGCCGGCAAGCAGGCGAACGTGCGCATGCTGTCGCTCGCCGAGGCGCGCGCCAACAAGGCGAAAATCGACTGGACCACTTACACACCGCCGGCGCCCGGCAAGCTCGGCATCAGCACGCTGCGCAACTATCCGCTCGAGGAAATCGCGCGCTACATCGACTGGACACCGTTCTTTATCACCTGGGAGTTGCACGGCCGCTTCCCGGCCATATTGCAGGACGAAAAAATCGGCGGCGAAGCGACCAAGCTCTACAACGACGCGCAGGCACTGCTGAAGCGCCTGCTCGCGGACCAATCGCTCAAGGCCAACGCGGTCGTGGGCCTGTTCGCCGCGAACAGCGTGCACGACGATGACATCGAGGTGTACGTGGACGACGCGCGTCGTGAGCTGCGCATGACGCTGCATAGCTTGCGCCAGCAAGACGAAAAACCGCCCGGCCGTCCGAATCGTGCACTCGCCGATTTTGTGGCGCCGAAAGAAACCGGCCGCAAGGACTATATCGGCGCCTTCGCGGTCACGATTACCGGCGCCGATGCACTGGCCAAGCAGTTCGAGGCCAAACACGACGACTACAACGCGATCATGGTGAAGGCGCTGGCCGACCGGCTGGCCGAGGCCTTCGCCGAACGCCTGCACGAGCGCGTGCGCAAGGAATACTGGGGTTATGCGGCGGGCGAAGCGCTCGACAACGAGCATCTCGTTCGTGAAGCGTACCAAGGCATCCGCCCCGCCCCCGGTTACCCGGCCTGCCCGGACCACACCGAGAAGGCATTGCTCTTCAGTCTGATCGATGCCACCAAGAACGCCGGCGTGACGCTCACCGAGAGCTTCGCCATGTGGCCGGCATCGGCAGTCAGCGGCTTCTATTTTTCGCACCCCGAGTCGCAGTACTTCGCGGTCGGCAAGCTCGCCAGGGATCAGGTCGAAGACTACGCACACCGCAAAGGCATAGATCTCGCCACGATCGAACGCTGGTTGTCACCGAACCTCGGCTACGAACCCGAGTAAGGACCGGTACACTCGGCCTGTCTTGGTGAAGCAGACCCTGCGCTAGTCATTCGTGGACACTTCTGGAATGAACGCGGAGGACGCAGAGACGCAAAGAGCGCGGAGGATTTTTGAATTACTGATCCGGCCGCTAAATAGTGCGTGTCGTTTTTCGCCCTCTCCCTGCGGGAGAGGGCCGGGGTGAGGGCCAAGCAGCGCAAAATCGGCCCTCATCCTCGGCTTTGGCTTCCTGCGTCGCTCTACCGACTACATCCATGTAGTCGTGTCCTTCTCCCGCGGGGCATAGGTATCTACACAAACCAGGTTGGGGTGAACGCGCTACCCCTTCTTGTAGGAGCGACCTCCGGTCGCGAATGAAATTAATCGCGGCCAGGAGGCCGCTCCTACGCGTCGCCCGTAGCCGGTGGAGCCCTGTCCCACTTTTCCG
>CAYHES010000246.1:0-3813 GCA_964355495.1 uncultured Acidiferrobacterales bacterium | reverse complement strand
AACCTCGAACAATTTCATCAGACCTTCTTCGAAGAAAGCTTCGAGGGTCTGGACAGCATGGAATCCGGTCTGCTGAACCTG
Source organism: uncultured Acidiferrobacterales bacterium (assembly GCA_964355495.1). GTDB lineage: Bacteria > Pseudomonadota > Gammaproteobacteria > Acidiferrobacterales > UBA6901 > UBA6901. The sequence continues at coordinate 3,732 of CAYHES010000246.1, read as the reverse complement.
CAGGCCGGCGGCATGGACGCCGACACCATCAACACGATTTTCCGTGCCGCGCACTCCATCAAGGGTGGCAGCGGCACTTTCGGTTTCAACGACGTGGCGAAGTTCACCCACGTGCTGGAAACCCTGCTCAACGAAATGCGCGACGGTCGTCGCGCCGTGACGCCGGACGCGGTGAACCTGCTGCTCCAGTCGGTCGACGTGCTGCGCGAGATGCTCACGGCGGTGCGCGGCAAAGATGCCGTCAATCATGCGCGCGTCAACGAGGTGCATGGACAGCTGGAACACATGCTGCAGGCGGGCGCCACTTCGTCTGCTGCTGCGCCGCAGGCGGCTGCGGCACACACCCGGGCACCGGGCACGCAAGACTGGAAAATAAGCTTCCGCCCCCAACCGCATCTGCTCAAGACCGGCAACGACCCGCTGCGCATATTCCGCGAGCTGGGCGAACACGGTTCGATCAGGATCGACGCGGATCTCAGCCAGCTGCCGGCGTTCGACAAGCTCGATCCGGAATCCTGTTATCTCGGCTGGAACCTGGTGCTGGAAAGCATGGCGGCCGAGTCCACCATCAACGAGGCGTTTGATTGGGTGCGTGACGAGTCAGCACTGGAAATCAGTCGGGAGTCGACCGAAGGCAGTCGCGAGTCGAGAGTCGAGAGTCGAGAGTCGAGAGTCAACGCCCACGGTTTCTTTGACTCACGACTCACGACTCTCGACTCACCGGAACGGCGCAAAGGCGAGGACCGCCGGTCGGCCACGGCCGCCGCCGAAGGCACCTCCATCCGCGTCGACATCAGCAAGGTCGATGAGCTCATCAACATGGTCGGCGAGCTGGTCATTACCCAGAACATCCTGGGGCAGATCGGCCAGAACTTCGACATGAGCAAGCTGCACAAGCTTACCCAGGCGTTGACGGAGCTGGATCGCAACACCCGCGAATTGCAGGAATCGGTCATGCGCATCCGCATGCTGCCGATCAGTTTCGCCTTCAACCGCCTGCCGCGCCTGGTGCATGACCTGTCCACCAAGCTCGGCAAGAAGGTCGAGCTCAAGATGAGCGGCGAAACCACCGAGCTCGACAAGACGGTGATGGAGCGCATTGTCGATCCGCTCGTGCACCTGGTGCGCAACACCTGCGACCACGGCATCGAGATGCCGGACGTGCGGCGCGCCGCCGGCAAGCCGGAAACCGGCACGCTCACGCTGTCCGCCTGTCACCAGGGCGGCAACGTGGTCATCGAGATTACCGACGACGGTGCCGGTCTCAACGAGGAAAAAATTCTCAAGAAGGCGCGCGAACGCGGCCTGGTCAAACCGGACCAGCATCTTTCGGTCGGCGAGATCCACGACCTGATATTCCTGCCCGGCTTCTCCACCGTCGAGCAGGTGAGCGACGTCTCCGGCCGCGGGGTCGGCATGGACGTGGTGCGCAAGAATATCCAGGGCCTCGGCGGCAACGTCGAGATTTTCTCCGAACCCGGCAAGGGCGCGCGCTTCACCGTGCGCCTGCCGCTCACGCTCGCCATCATGGATGGCCAGTCGGTGGCCGTGGGCAAGGAGTATTACATCGTGCCTCTGGTGTCGATCATTGTTTCGACCATCGTCAAGAATGAGCATGTCTCGACCATGGCGAACGGCGGCGAGGTGTTCAAGTTCCGCGACGAATACCTGCCGCTGATGCGGCTCTACGATCTGTATGGCGCCACGTCGCGCACCACCGACATCAGCCAGGGCCTGATGGTCGTGGTTGAGGGCGACGGCCGGCGTGCCGGGCTGTTCGTCGATGAACTGCTCGGCCAGCAGCAGGTCGTCATCAAGTCGCTCGAAGCCAACTACAAACGCGTGGAGGGCATTTCCGGCGCCACGATTCTGGGCGACGGCTCGGTCGCGCTGATCCTCGACATTCCGGGGCTCATCCGCATTGCCCACCAGAAGAAGGTGGCGTGAGCCATGACAGCCAGTTACATCAACCCCGTCATTCCGGCGAAAGCCGGAATCCAGGCCGTTTGCATGAGGCATCTGGATACCGGCTTTCGCCGGTATGACGGCAGTTCATTCTTGCGCCGGTAACGTACCGGAAAATCCAGAGAAGGAGACAGACAATGGAAGCAACCGCCAACTCAGCAACTGCCAAGAAAGATGCCGGCTTTATCAACACCGGTGATGCAATCTCGCAGTTCCTCACCTTCACGCTCGGGCAGGAGGAATACGGCGTGGATATCCTGCGCGTGCAGGAAATCCGCGGCTGGCACCAGGTCACGCGCGTACCGAATGCGCCGGCGCACATGCTCGGCGTGCTCAACCTGCGCGGCACTATCGTGCCGATCATCGACATGCGCATGCGCTTTCATCTCGCCAAGGTCGAATACAACCCGATTACCGTGATTATCGTGCTGTCGGTGCATTCAGCCAGCGGTGACCACGTATTCGGCATTGTCGTGGACAGCGTCTCGGACGTGCTCGACGTCAAGGCCAGCGACCGCAAGGCCACGCCGGATTTCGGCGCGGCCGTGAACACCGATTTCATCAATGGCCTGGCCACGGTCGGCGAGCACATGGTCATGCTGCTCGACATCGACAAGCTGTTGAGTGCCGACGAACTGTCGGCGCTGGCCGCGGTGGCCAGTCATTGAGGGCGGGCACGGCAGACGCCGGGGTCATTTATCTTGAAGGACAGAAAAGGGGAAACAGGCATGCGTAATCTCAGTATCAAAATGCGTCTCATCGTGACGCTTGGCATCATGGGTGTCCTGCTCATTCTGATCGGCGTCATGGGGGTCGTCGGCCTGAGCCGCGGTACCGACAACCTCGAAAAGGTGCAGACGCGCAGCATGGAGCCGACCGTGCAGGTTGCCGAAATCCAGGAGCGCCTGTTGCGCAACCGCCTGGCCATTGCCGTTTCGATCGTGACGCCGAATCCGGCCGTGATCCAGCAGCAGACCGCCGAGATCGAGAGCAATATCGCCGCGATCACGAAGCTCTGGGATGAGTACATGGCCGGACACATGAGCGACGAGCGCCGCAAACTGGCCGAGAAATTCGCCGAGGATCGCAAGAAGTTCGTGCAGGGCGGCTTGAAGCCCGCCGTCGAGCTGCTGCGTGCCGGCAAGATCGAACAGACCAAGCAGCATGTTACCGATGCGATTCGCCCGCTCTATAAGCCGGTCGGCGAGGGTATTGCAGGGTTGATGAAGTTCCAGGTCGAGGCCGCCAAGAAGCTTTACGAGGAGTCGGCGCACGAGGCCGCGCTGCTGCGCAACATCGCCATCGCCCTGATCCTGCTCGGTCTTGCTGTTGCCGGCGTCATGGGCTGGTTGCTGGTACAGGCCATCATGCGGCCGCTCAGTGCCGCCGTGGCGCTCGCCGGGCGCGTGGCCAAGGGCGAGCTCGACAACAACATCACCATCGAGCGCAACGACGAGCTGGGCAAACTGATGGGCGCACTCAAGGAAATGAGCGAACAGCTGGTCCGTGTGGTCACCGACGTCCGCCAGTCGTCCGACTCCGTGGGCTCCGCCGCCAAACAGATCTCCGCCGGCAACAATGACCTCTCGCAGCGCACCCAGGAGCAGGCCAGTGCGCTGGAAGAGACCGCCTCCAGCATGGAGGAGATGACCAGCACCACCAAGCAGAACGCCGACAACGCCCGCCAGGCCAATCAGCTGGCCGTGGGTGCGCGCGACCAGGCCGAGAAGGGCGGCGAGGTCGTCACCAGGGCGGTTTCCGCCATGA
>CAYHES010000245.1:0-3815 GCA_964355495.1 uncultured Acidiferrobacterales bacterium | reverse complement strand
GAATCAAGCAGATAGACAGAAACGGCATCGGCTTGGGCGCGGGCGCTTATCCTGCTGGCGGGGTAGGGGGTGCTGGGCGGGCGCTTCCCGGTAGCCCCGGCAATTAAGGTGCTTAAGGTTCTTAAGGTGTTCCGGAAGTTTCCCCAACAGGGGTATGCAAGAAATATTATTTCTTTCCCTTCTCTGTGAAAGTTACAGAACACCTTAAGAACCTTAATGACCTTAATGAAATCAGAATTCTGCATCGTTATCCCCTGCGACAAGTTTGAGCATCGGCCCCGGCGTGATGCGCCACAGCTTCTTGTTGCTCTCCCCCGGCTCCGGCCCTTCGATCACGACATAAGAGGCGAAGTCCGCTTTCCGTTTCGGCAGCTTCTTGCCCAGCGACACTGAATTGGCAACCGGGCAATCATCGCCGCCCCAGGCATCCGCCAGTTCCTTGTAGAGCGTACCCGTGTCGATCCACTCCTTCGTTTTCATCGGGCCTTGCGCCGACATCCATTTGATAAGCGCCTGGCACAAGTTGTCGTGCTCCAGCGCGAACTCGACCTTCTCCGCATCCATGCCCTCAAGCAGACTCCGCACGCGCTCGCGGCCAATACCGATCACCGGCCCGGCGACCAGCGCGAACGATGCGAAGTCTGCGAGCCGGTGTGCAGTGCGCTCCGGCTTGTGCGTCTGTAGCGCCAGCACCATGCGATGAATGAGGCCAAGCATCTCTGCCCAAATCTCCGGCCGTAATCTTTCGATCTCGGCCTTCATCTCGGCTTCCGGTATGAAGGTCAGGCGCCGGTCAACAGATAGCACCAGCAGGCGATCCGCCACGTCATCGCGGGTAAAGCTCTGCGGCTCGCGTGAGGTCATGCCGACGAAACACTTGATCGGAAACTTCACCAGCTCATTCGTTTTGTAGAGCACGCGCATGGCGGCGCTGCCCCCGGTCGCCGCGACGGCAAGCTGATTCGGTAGCCACTTAATGAATCCATCCACGTTGTCCAGCACCAGCAAGTGTGAGTTTGTGACCGCTGCAACGTAGTCGTCTTCCTTATCCCGGTTTAGGTTGATCACGTCTGATTCGCTCCCTTGCACCGCTTGCAGCACGGCGCGCAGGGCCGACGATTTACCGCTACCCTTCGGGCCATAGAGCAGCAGCAGTGCCCGCGTGGGCAGCAGCGTTCCAAACAGCAGCGACAAGCACCAGATGGCGTACAGCTTGCGTTCCTCGGTTGGCCGTAGGTTCTTGGCTCCCATGAATCGCGGCACCCGTAGCACCCGCATCAGCGCCCGGCGCGTCGCCCGGTTCGCGGGCAGCTTTACCGGCTGCATATCAGGATTCAGGAACAGCACGCCATCGGTGCCGTTCAATACTTCGCGTGTGCCGTCTGCATCGGTACGGAAGACATGATTCGCGCCGGCATAGAGATAATGTACGCCGCCCGCAAAGTGCGTGAAGCGATGCACCGCTGTCTCGGTGCCGCGCACCAGCGCCTCGGTCTGTAGTTCTTCGAGCAGGAACGTCCAGTCGTGCTCCGATCCATTGATGTCGAATCGGTCGTTGATCATTGCGCGCAGCTCAACCGATCCAATCGTCAGCAGCCGCGCCTCGTTGTTGTCGAAGTAATACAATTCCAAGGGCGTGCGGTAGAACGCGCCGCCGCTCCGTAGATCGTTCAGCACGGCTTCGCTGATTAACCGGCTTTTGCTGGCGGCCGAAACCTTGGGCAGCTCCCGCAACCGGGCGATGCGCTCCTTGATGGTGATGCCCGCCTCATCCGGATCTTTATACCCGGTGCCGGTGTTGGCCTTCATTACACGCAGGAACTTGTCACGCGGCACGCCGCTGCTGACATTGACCCCGAAAGCTTGTTCAAGTTGTTCGATGCTGTAGCGAATGCTCGGGTTGAATGAAAACAATTCGTGCGGCTGCTCTTTGCCGCCCTTGGTGTTCGATCCGACAGGTAGGCGCGCATAACGATTGACGCCGCCCGCGCCTTTGTCTGAATAGCCGCACGCCGTGAGGTGATCTATCAGGCGCTTGGCGCGCGGTTGATCGGTACAGGGCACACCCAGCGCATACCCGTATTGGGAATTCAGCGTGCCGTCCTCCTTGCGGCTGGTTCGCAACTCCCATGTCGGCGGGATGTTCGGCAGCTTGTCGCGCGTGACCTTGGTGCCGACGTCATCAATCATCACCACATGCAGCGCGTTGAAGTTCACGTCAGCGCGCCCGGCCTTCGGATCGCGGACGGACATGATTGAAAAATAAGTGTTGTCGTGCGGCCACTCCACATCCGCGCCATCGAGCAGCGGCGCGCCCGCCCAGCGGCCTTGCTTCGGATCGTCGGGGAAATGACAGACCCAAGGAATCACACCCGGAAACAGCGCGCCGAGAAATTCTCTGTTCGTCGTCATTGAATCTTGTCCTCATCGACTATCAGCGATAGCTCGATAATCCGAGCCAGTTGCGTGCGTGCCGCGTCGGTGCCGTGCTGCATGGTCTGTGCGCAGGTTACGCACAGCACATAGCCGATCCGGGCGCAGCAGGTCTGCAAGACGCCGACGAGGGCGACGGCGCGCAATTCGTGACCGCATCCGGGGCAGCTCTTTGTCGCGGTCATGGTGCGCCCTCCTGCGGTGGTTGTTCGGGCGGTTTGTCTAGCGCGGCGAAAAAATCATCAACCACAAATCCCACGAGCAGATCAACGATCGCGGCGAGGCCGGGGTCGAGCGCCGGCTGTTTGGCGACTGTACTCATAAGCCCTTTTTGCCCAATCCGAGGAGCCGCTCAACGATCCGCGCCTCGCTGGGCGTCAGTTGGCCGAAGTCTCGTTCTACGTTTGAAATGTAGGGTTGCGTCCGCCCGATTGCGCGGGCAAGCTCCGCCTGCGAAAGGCCCTTGAGCGTCCGCAGGAGCTTAATTTTCGGGCCTTGTTCGTGTTCGATTGCCATGAACAAAGCTTAATATATAATGCAGTATTGGTCATTAATGCGGAATAACGAATGACAACCAACTTTTCATTAACCCCCAAGGAACATCAGTTGCTTGCGACTGTCTTTGAGTTCGCAAACCTGCCAAGCATTGATTCCGTTGGGCAGATTCATGAGCTGTTCGGCGAGTTCATCACGCAGGGCCTCAAGCCCGGCGAGGAACAGGCGTTTCGTGACGATCAGAAAAGGCTTCGGGGGTGGCTGGATCGGTTGCTAGTAAAGGACGGGCGCACCGATCACGCGCTGAACAAGGCGGTGCAGGCAACGCTCGGCAGGACGGCGACCGCGCAGGTCGGGTTAATAAAAGGGCGGATTGGCGTCCTGGAGTTCAAGACGCCCGGCGTGGAAGCCTGCTTTGCCTTCGCGGTTGCTCTTTTGATTGATAGCGGGCGCGGTCTTACGCCATTTCTGCGGCGCTGCGCTGCACCCAATTGTGGTCGCTATTTCTTGGCACCGAAATCGCGCGGGCGGTCCGGCAGTTGGTGCATGAAGGCGCATCAGAAGGCCGCGCAGGCCGCTCTAAACTTGCAGCGGGTGCGCCGCTGGTTGAACAAGTAGCCGCTGCGCGTTAAGCCTTTATAATACGCTGGCGGGCAGCGTATAATCTGTGTCAGAATGCGCGCCCGTTGGGGTGGTCAGATTAACGGGATGCGGATTTTCGGGGTCAATAATTGGTCGCTAATCCCTCTACCCCGACCATCTCCGGCTGCTCGGGCGGACGAACAAGCTGTTATCCGTGAGCGGTACGGGTGTGACATGTGTCCAGGTTTCGGAACTGGACGAGTGTCCAGGGTTCTGAACTGGATGAACAGGCGCCCGTAGCTCAA
>CAYHES010000244.1:0-3849 GCA_964355495.1 uncultured Acidiferrobacterales bacterium | reverse complement strand
CGCGGGCCGCAGGGTGATGGCAAGATCATTATCGGCCTGTCCGACACCGGTGTCGGCATCGACATCCGCGAACAGGCCGGCGAGATCATTGTCGATTTCCTCGACACCGGCATTCCCGCCGAGCTGCAGCGCCGGCTGGACGTGACCGACTTCGGCACGCCGGTCGCCAATATCGATACCTTCGTGCAAGGCAAGAATGTGCGCCTGGTAATTGTCGCCAAGGGCAAGTACGAGCACCTCGCCTACCAGGCCGGTGAGCTGTTTACGGTCAACGTGAAACCGATCGTGGAGAAGCCGGGCGAGAAGAAGAAGGACGAATTCGGCTACTCGGGCGACAAGTTGTCGCTCAACTTCCAGAACATCGACGTGCGCGCGGCCCTGCAGGTGATCGCCGATTTCACCAACCTGAACTTCGTGACCAGCGACAGCGTCAAGGGCAGCCTCACGTTGCGCCTCAAGGACGTACCCTGGGACCAGGCCTTGGACATCATCGCCACGGCCAAGAATCTGGCGGTGCGCAAGAGCGGCAACGTGGTGACGGTCGGCCCGGCGGATGAGGTGGCGGCCAAGGAAAAGGCGGCGCTCGAGGCCGGCAAGAGTGTCATGGAGCTTGAGGCGCTGGTGTCGGAACTGATCCAGGTTAATTATTCCAAGGCGGAAGATATCGCCAAGCTGCTCAAGTCCATCAAGGCGATCGAACCGGCTGGGCGGGTAACCGCCGGTGGCGGGTTGACCGTGGCGACACCGCCCAGCAACGTGCGAGTGGATAAAGTCGAAACCGAGTCCAACACGCTGCTTTCGCCGCGCGGCCAGGTCACCGTGGACGAGCGCACCAACACCCTGCTCATCCAGGACACACCGAGCAAGATCAAGGAAGTGCGCAAGCTCATTGCCGCGCTCGATCAACCGGTACGCCAGGTGATGATCGAGACCCGCCTGGTCGAGGCGCGCGATACCTTCGCCAAAAACCTGGGGGTCAAATGGGGCGTCGCCGCGCATGGCCCAGTTGGAAACAACAGCGCCACCACCACCTGTGGAACACTTGGCTGTGCCAGAGATATGGTAAATGGGGTAGCCTTCGACCTAGCTTCCAGTGGACTGAGCGTCAACTTGGGCGCGGGCGGCATCGGCAATAGCGGACCGGCGTCAATCGCCACGATTCTCCAGCTGCCGGCGGGTAACCTCCTTAGCTTGGAGTTGTCCGCGCTCGAGGAGGAGGGTTTGGGCAAAGTCATTTCCAGTCCGCGCCTTATTACCGCCAACCAGAAGAAGGCGCGCATCGAACAGGGTCAGGAGCGCGTGTTCCAGGTGGTCACCGCGCAAGGGGTGACCGCGCTGATCAAAAAGGCAGTGCTCGCGCTGGAAGTGACCCCGCGCATTACGCCCGATGACAAGGTGATTCTGGACGTCCTGATCACCAAGGACGCCTTCGCCTCGGCCGATCCACAGAATAGCACGATCAACAAAAAGGAAATCACCACCCAGGTACTGCTGGACAACGGCCAAACCGTGGTCATCGGCGGCATCTACGAACAGGAACTGCTGAACACGGTCACCAAGGTGCCGTTTCTCGCGGATGTACCTCTCGTGGGCTGGTTGTTCAACAAGAAAAGCAAACTCGACAATAAAACCGAGCTGTTGATCTTCCTGACCCCGCGTATTCTTTCCGAAGCATTGAGCCTCAAATAACGCCAGCCGGCCCGGCAACGGCAAAACGCCGCTGCCGGGTGCGGTGGCCGGAGGCGCCCCTTGATTTCCTCCCGTGGTACTGGCATATGCCCGACATGAATCCGCAGGGCAATGTCTTTCTTATCGGTCCAATGGGTGCCGGCAAGACCACCATCGGGCGGCACCTGGCGACGCTCCTTGGCAAGCGGTTTGTGGATGTCGATCACGAGATCGAGAAGCGCACCGGTGTCGCCATCCCGGTCATTTTCGAGATCGAGAGCGAGGCCGGGTTCCGCCGGCGCGAAAGCGCCGTCATCGATGAGCTTACGCGTGATCGGGACATTGTTCTGGCCACCGGTGGCGGCGCGGTGCTGATGGAGGAGAATCGCCGGGCGCTCAAGGAGCGTGGTACCGTGGTGTATCTGCAGGCCGATGTCGAAACGCTCGTGGAGCGCACGCGCCGCGACCGCAACCGGCCGTTGCTGCAGACCGAGAATCCGCGTGGCAAAATAGAAGAACTTCTGCGCCAGCGCGAGCCGATCTACCGTGAGGTGGCGGATGTTGTCGTCGACACCGGCCAGCGCGCGCCGTCGAGCGTGGCGCGCGACATCGCCATGCGCCTCAAGACACTGAGCAACGATGAAAACCCTGAACGTTGAGCTGGGCGAACGCCGCTACCCGATCCATATCGGCAGCGGGCTGCTGCGCCGGCCGGAATTGCTGCAACCCTGCATCGCCGGCAGCCGCGTGGCGGTGGTGACGAATGAAACCGTCGGCCCGCTCTACCTCGATACGCTGCTGAAGCAGCTCACGCCGTGGGATCCGGTGTGCGTGGTGCTGCCGGATGGCGAGGTGTACAAGACTCTCGACGTGCTGAACAACATTTTTACCGCGTTGCTCAAGAATCGTTGCGACCGCAAGACGACGCTGATTGCATTGGGCGGTGGCGTGGTCGGCGACATGACCGGTTTCGCGGCCGCCACCTACCAGCGCGGCGTGCCGTTCATTCAGGTTCCGACCACGCTGCTCGCGCAGGTGGATTCCTCGGTCGGCGGCAAGACCGGCGTGAATCACCCGCTCGGCAAGAACATGATCGGCGCCTTCCACCAGCCCGAGTGTGTCATCATCGACACCGATGTCCTCTCCACCCTGCCGGACAAGGAGTTGTCCGCGGGTCTGGCTGAGGTGATCAAATACGGTCTGATCGGCGATGTGGAATTCTTCGCCTGGCTTGAGCAGAATCTGGAAAAGCTCATGACGCGCGACCCGCAAGCGCTGGCCTATGCCATCGAGCGCTCCTGCGCCGACAAGGCCAGGGTGGTCGCGGCCGACGAGCGCGAAGCTGGAAGTCGCGCGTTGCTCAATCTCGGGCATACCTTCGGGCATGCCATCGAGACCGGCGCCGGCTACGGCGCCTGGCTGCACGGCGAAGCCGTCGCGGCCGGCATGTGCATGGCGGCGGATCTGTCACGCCGGCTCGGCTGGCTCACGCCGGACGAATTCGCGCGCATTGAAAAGCTCGTACAACGCGCGCAGCTGCCCACGCGTGCACCCAAGACGCTGTCCGGCACGCAACTGCTCGAGTTCATGAGCGTGGACAAGAAAGTAGAGGCCGGCAAGCTGCGTCTCGTGTTGCCCAAGGGGCTCGGGCACGCGGTGATCACTCAGGATTTCCCGCCGGCGCTGTTGAGCGAAACCCTGGAGCAGTGCCGGGAGCCGGCGTGAGCATTGCACTGGCGCCGTACGCCGCGAGCGATGCCGGCTCGCGCGGGCGCAAGTATCCCGAGGCCGCGCCCGCCTACCGCAGTGAATACCAGCGCGACCGCGACCGCATCGTTCACTGCGGCGCATTCCGGCGTCTCGAGTACAAGACCCAGGTGTTCGTGAACCACGAGGGCGACCTGTTCCGCACCCGCCTCACGCACTCCATCGAAGTGGCGCAGATCGGCCGTTCGATCGCGCGCACCCTGAATCTCAATGAAGACCTGACCGAGGCGATTGCGCTCGCCCACGATCTCGGCCACACGCCGTTCGGCCATTCCGGGCAGGATGCCCTTAACGCCTGCATGCAGGAGTACGGCGGCTTCGAGCACAACCTCCAGTCGCTGCGAGTCGTCGATATACTTGAAGAGCGCTACGCGGAGTTTCCCGGCCTCAATCTCACGTTTGAAACGCGCGAGG